>JBJOII010000093.1:0-18200 GCA_046047235.1 Verrucomicrobiota bacterium
GAGGATGGTTCGCGTCTGTGAACTCCCGGATTTTGAAGTGGCTGTGTGTGGTGTGGTGTTCTGGTGTGGCGGGTGCCGGGTTGCCAGAGCCGCGGATGAGTTATCTGGACAACGGGGTGATCCGGGTGGGGATGGATTTGAGTTTGGGAGGTGCGGTGACGTTTTTGGAATCGAAGGCGCGTCCGGGGAATCTGATCAACAGTGCGGATTTGGGTCGGCAGATCCAGATGTCGCATTATTCGGGACCGTGGCCGTATGCACCGGAGGGGAAGGCACCGAGGAAGGACTGGGCCGGGCTGGGTTGGAATCCGATCCAGACGGGGGATTGTTATATGCATCCGTCGCGGGTGTTGGAGCATCGGAATGATGGCGAGGAGTTGTATATCCGATGTGTGCCGATGCAGTGGCCGCTGGAGAATGTGCCGGGGGATTGTGAGTTTGAAACCTGGAGCCGGTTGGATGGGGCGATGCTGCGCATGCGTTTCCGGTGCACGAACCGGCGTGCTGACCGGACGTTTTACCGTCCGTGCCCGCAGGAGCTCCCCGCGATGTATACGATTTCGAAGTTATCGCGGTTGATGTCGTATACGGGGGAACGTCCGTTTAGCGGGGGGGAGGTGAGCTGGGTGGAGAATGACTGGCGTGCGGGGTGGCCGTGGAAGAGTTTTGTGGCGACGGAACGGTGGGCTGCGCTGGTGGATGAGAAGGGGTGGGGCGTGGGAGTGTTTAAGGATGACGGGGGCGAGTTTCATGGAGGGGTGTATGGGGATGAACGGTCGAGTGATCCGAAGCACTGGACGACGTCGTATGTGGCGCCGATTCACCGGGAGAACTTTGATCACAATCTGGTTTATGAGCATGAAACCGTTTTTTTGGTGGGGGAGCTGGATTGGATACGGGAACAGTCGATGGGGATGGCGAGTCGCGGGCTGCCGGCATGGCGGTTTGAAACGGGTCGCGAGCATTGGGTGATTGAGGGTGGGGCGGACGAGGGGTATCCGCTTTCGGGGGTGTGGTGGATGTGCTGGGGCGGGGAGCGGGGGCGGTTGGTGGGTCCGATACGGTGCTGGCGGGCGGAGGATGGAGGGGGGATCCGGGTGGAGGTGGCCGTGGAAGGTCAGGGTGGAGAGATGCGGTTGTTGTGGCGTCGGTTAGGGGATGATGGCTTTGCTGAGGAACGGAGTACGGTTTGGCGGGTGAGGGGTGGCGGGGAGTTTCAGGGGCATGTGATTGATTTGGCCGGAGAGGAGAATTACTCGGGGTTGGTGGTGGGACTGGCTTTGGAACCGGTGGGGGAGGCATGGGAGGGGCAGCGGGTGGGGATTCGGAGTGTGGAGGTGTTGGGCGCTGAGCGCTGAGGGCTGAGGGCATAGCGCAGAGCGCTCGGTGGGTCGGTGGGTCGGTGGGTCGGTGGGTCGGTTTAGTTGGGCGCGGCTGGTGCCGCGCACAAAATGTCGACGCTCCTTCGGGCGGCTTATACGAAGTGACGCAGCGCCTGCCGTGAGCTTCCGTGACCGACAGCGATTTCGATTTCGCAGGATTGGGGTGGGGGGTGGCAATCGTTTGAGGGCACACAGGAGTGCGCCCCTACCTTCATGGGGCGGGGCGGGGGAGTCTGGTATTGCCAAGTTTCTACCGGGCAGCCTTAATGGCGGGGTAATCACCCGGCAGCCCAGAGGTTATGGACCTGTTGTACTGTTTTGACTGCAGGTGTCCTGATGTGCCCGTGGCGCGGTGGGTGGCAAGACGTTTTGAGATGAGGACCCTAACGAGAATTCAGAGTGAGGGGCGTGCGGTTGGGAGGTTGGCATTCACGTTGATCGAGTTACTGGTGGTGATTGCGATCATTGCGATTTTGGCGGGCATGTTGTTGCCGGCGTTATCCAAGGCGAAGGAGCAGGGGCAACGGGCGAAGTGTTTATCGAACATCAAGCAGGTCCTGTTGTGTGTGCACATGTATGTGGACGACAACGGAGATTATCTGCCTTACAGCTCCTGGAGTTCGGGGACTTACAACGTGGCTAACTGGGCGTATACGCGAATGCGGACGAATGCGCCGGAGCATCGGGTGGAGTATGGGCAACTGTGGAACTACCATCAGACGCGCGAGTTGTATTGGTGTCCGCTGGACCGGACGAACACGGTGTTTTTCAAGGAGCGCGAGATGCAGGTGTCGAGCTACATGATCAACGGGGCGGTTTCGAGTTACGGCACAGGGCCGTCGGGAGATTGGACCACGTGGAAGATGAGTGCGTTTCAGCCGGACTCCATGTTGTTTTGGGAAGCGGACGAGAAGTTGCCATCGAATTATGACAATGTGGCGAGTCGGCCGAATGAGGGGGTCACGCAGCGGCATAATACCGGGAGTGTGATGGGGATGTTTGGGGGGCACACGGAGTTCATGAGTTACAAGAACTACATTCAGGAGGCGGGGATCGGGGGATTTCCGGGGATGCGGCCGGGGCGGTTCTGGTGCGATCCGGGTTCGAGGACTGGAGATTGAGTGTAGGTTATTGGAGTAGGAGGAAGCGTATGAAGCAATTGAATCGATTTGGGATGGTGGTGGGAGGTGTGGCGTTGCTGCTGGTGTTGGCTGGGTGTTCGGGAGGGGGTGAGGAGGAGCTAATGCTGGGGCGGCCGGAGACGTCGCAAGAGGCGGCGGTCCAGGTGAACGAAGTTTTTCAGGGGGCGCCGCCCGAGATCCAGGAGGCGGCGCAGGTGGCCGCGGAGGGATTGAAGACGGGGGATTACGAGAAGGCGGTGTTGTCGTTGCAGGCGATCCAGGCGTCGGGGAACTTGACCGTGAACCAGGGGATGGCGGTGCACAACTCGATGGTGACCTTGGAGGCGGAGTTGATTGCGGCGAAGCAGTCGGGCGATCCGGCGGCGATTGCGGCTTATGAGCGTTGGAAGAACCTGAAGCGGCGCTGAGGGTGTCCTGCGTTGCGAAAGTGAATGGAGTGAGGATTGATGGCTGAGGCATTGGCTCATGAAACCGGGGCGGGGTGTTTGGGTGTAGTGGGTTTGGGGTTAATGGGTTCGGTATTGGCTGCGCGCTGGCTGGAGGCTGGGGGGCGTGTGGTCGGTTATGATGTGGACGGGGTGGCCTGTGCCGGATTGGTTGCTGCCGGAGGTGAGTTGGCGGTTGGAGTGGCCGAGGTTTTTCGGCGGTGTGACCGTGTGGTGTTGAGTCTGCCTTCAGACCGGGAGGTTGAGGACGTTTTATTTGGTCCTGAGGAGGTTTTGCGGTCGGGTTTACTGGTGGTGGACACGACGACTGGTGAGCCTGGGTTGAGGGAGGTTTGGGGAATCAGGTTGGCGGAGTTGGGTGGGGGCTATGTGGATGCGACCGTTTCCGGCAGCAGCGAGCAGGTGCGGCGTGGTGAGGGTTTATGGATGTTGGGTGGGGAGCTCAATTGGGTGGGGCATGCGGAGGAGGTGCTGAAGGTTTTTGGCGGAAGGATGGTCCGGACCGGGGTTTGGGGGAGTGGGGCGAGGATGAAGCTGGTGACGAATTTGGTATTGGGGTTAAACCGGGCTGTTTTGGCGGAGGGTTTGGCCTTTGGGGGGGCATTAGGTCTGGGCAAGGCTGAGGTCTTGGAGGTGTTGAGAGCGAGCGCGGCGTATTCGCGAGCGATGGACAGCAAGGGAGGCAAGATGGTCTCCGGGGAATTTGATCCGCCGGAGGCGAGGCTGTTGCAGCATTTGAAGGATGTGGACTTGATTTGTGAGGAGGCCAAGCGGAACGGGCAGGCGCTTCCGCTGTCGGCGGTGCATCGGGATTTGTTGAGACAGGCTCAGGAGAGGGGATGGGGAGGGTTGGACAACAGTGTGATCCTGCGGGTGATGGAGACTTTGAGGGGGGACGAGCGGGAGGGTGGGGGGTGATGTCACGGGGTCGACAATTTGCGGTACTTTTGGCGGCGTTTGGTGCGCTGGTGTTTGACGGTGTGGAGTTGGGATTGATGCCGGTGGCTTCGTTGTCGGTTTCCAAGAGCTTATTGGGTGAGGGGTATAGTGCCGTGGTTGGTGGCATATGGTTTGCGCGGTTTACGGCGGCGCTGATGCTGGGTGCGGCGGTGGGGGGGATCCTATTTGGCTGGCTGGGAGATCGGGTTGGCCGCAAGCAGGCCTTGGGGTGGAGCGTGCTGTTCTATTCCGTTTTTGCGGGATTGGGGGCCTTTGTGGCGACCCAGGAGCAGATGTTGGTTTTGCGGTTTGTGGTGGGGCTGGGGGTGGGAGGGGTATGGCCGAACGCGGTGGCGCTGGTGGCGGAGTGTTGGCCTGACAAGTCCAGGCCGATTGTAGCGGGGCTGATGGGGGCGGCGATCAACACGGGGGTGTTGTTGTTATCGCAGGTGGCACGTGAGTGGCCGGTATCGGCTGATTCCTGGAGGTGGCTGTTCAAGCTGGCTGCGGTTCCGGCGGCGTGGGGGATCGTTGTGCTGGCATTGTTGCCCGAGTCGCCGCGCTGGTTGGCCGGGAGGGGAGCGGGGAGAATTCAGGGAGGCGGGTCTGGGGATGGAGTGTTGGGTGGATTATTTCGAGGTTCGATGTTGCGGGTGACGTTGGTGGGGATTGTGGTGGGGTCGATTCCCTTGGTGGGGGCTTGGGCGGCGAGCAAGTGGATGATTCCGTGGGCAGACAAAGTCGGGGGTGTAGTTGAGCCGGGCTATAAAGCGAAGACGCAGGGGTGGTGGGCGGCGGGGGCGATCTTGGGGAGCTTTACCGGCGCGCAGATCGCCGGGTTATTGGGGCGGAAGCGTTCCTATTTTTTGATCAGCCTGGGGGCGACAGTGTTGACCGTGGCGATGTTTCAGCTGACGGCGCCGTTGCGTCCGTCGTTTCATCCGGTGGTATTTGCTCAGGGGTTTGTGGCGACCCTGTTTTTCGGGTGGTTACCGTTGTATTTGCCGGAGCTATTTCCGACGCGGGTGCGGGCAGCGGGGAGTGGTTTGGCGTATAACGTCGGGCGCTTTGCGACGGCGGGCGGGGTCCTGTTGGCTGGCACTGCTTTTGGGTGGTTTGGGGGCAGTTATGTCATGGTTGGAACGGTGGCGGCGATGATTTATGCGCTGGGGATGGTAGTGATCTGGTGGGCGCCGGAGACGATAAACCGACAGTTGGAGGATTGATTATGATGAACCGGAGAGCGTTTTTGCGTGGAGCGGGAGTGGTGGCTGGAGGTGCGGTGTTTGCGGGCAGGGGGGTGCTGGGTGCGAACGGGGACATTCGGGCTGCCGTGATCGGGCTGGGGAACAAAGGAGGACAGCATGCGCAGATGTTGTCGGGACTCGATGGGGTAAGGCTGGTGGGGTTGTGCGAGGTGGATCCGAAGCGATTGGCGAAGCACATGGCGTCGGCGGTGGAGAGGGGGGCGAGGCCGGAGGGGTCGAGTGATCCGAGGCGGGTGATGGAGCGGGATGATGTGGATGTGGTATTTATTGCGGCTCCGAACCACTGGCATGCGTTGTTGACGGTTTGGGCGTTGCGGGCGGGGAAGCATGTGTATGTGGAGAAGCCCGTATCGCACAGTCTATGGGAGGGGGAGCGGATGCTGGAGGAGGCGCGGCGGAGCGGCAAGCTGGTTCAGGCGGGGACACAGTATCGGTCGTGTCCGGGTTTGCGTGGGGCGTCGGCATGGTTGGCGGAGGGGCACTTGGGCAAGCCGCTATGGGGGCAGGTTGTTTGGTATGAGCATCGGGAACCGATTGGTCGCGTTGCGGGGTATTATCCGGAGGGGTTGGATTATGACTTATGGTGCGGGCCGTCCGTGATGGAGCCTTTGAAGCGACCGAAGCTGCATTATGACTGGCACTGGGTTTGGTCCACGGGGGACGGGGATTTGGCGAACAGCGGGATTCATGCGTTGGATGCGTGCCGGATGTTTTTACCCGGGGCGGTGTATCCTGATCGGGTGGTGAGTGTGGGCGGGAGATTTACCTATGACGATGCGGCGGAGACGCCCAACACGCAGTTTACGGCACTGGATTACGGCGGGTTGCCGGTCGTGATTGAGAACCGGAATTTATCGACCGTGACCGATGGGGTGGTGATGGGGGATTTCCGGAGGATTCGTGAGGGGATCGTGGTGCAGTATGAGGGTGGTTATTTTGCGGGTTTACGCACGGGGGGCGAGGTCTATGACAACGAGGGCCGGAGCGTCCGCAAGTTTCGCGGGGATGGTGGGGGTGGGCATCACGCCAACTTTTTTTCGGCGTTGAGGAGTGGTCGGGCGGGGGAGTTGAACGCTCCCCTGGAGGGGGGAGTGGTTTCATCGGGGGTATGTCACTTGGGCAACTTGTCTTATCGGTTGGGGCGGGAGGGGGGGGTGAAGTCGTGCAGGGATTCACTGGGTGACGACGCGGTGGTGGCCGGGGCTTTTGACCGGACGTTAGGTGCGTTGGAGGGACTGGGATTGAAGACGGGTTCGTTGCGTTTTCGCGTGGGTGCGACCTTGGGGGTGGAGAGGGGGAGTGGACGGATCCTGGGGGCCGGTGAGGCTGGTGCGGCTGAGGTGGAACGTTTAGTCCGGGGGCGTCAGCGGGCACCGTTTGAGTTTCCGGCGTGAGGAGTGAGCTATGGTTGAATGGAGACTAGTCTTTGGGTGGTTTAGTGTTGTCCTGTGCTGCTGCGGCGTGAGCGTGCATGCGGCGGAGAGTCTATCGTTTGAGCCGGTCGACCGTGGGTTTCGGCTTCAGTGTGGCGGTCAGGTGTTGGGTGAGTTTGGGGTGGGGGATGAGCAGGTATTGCGTCCGTATTTTTCAAACCTGAGGAGTCTGGACGGAGTGTTATTAACACGATCGCATCCTCCGGTGGAGGGGGTGGATGCGGATGATCATGCGACCATGCATCCGGGGGTATGGATGGGATTTGGGGATCTGAGCGGGGTAGATTTTTGGAGGAACAAAGGTCGGATGGAGTTTGTGCGTTATGTGGAGGATCCAATGGTTTTGGGTGAGAGGTTAAGGTGGGTGGTGGAGCATCGGCTATGGGGTGGGGAGTTGGAATTGGGGCGGGTGACCAGTTCCTTTGAGGTTTGGTTGGGGTCGGGCGGTTGGTTTTTGAGTTGGGAGATGGTTTTTCGGGCGGGGCCTGAGGGTTTGGTTTTTGGGGATCAGGAGGAGATGGGGTTTGGTGTGCGGGTGGCGACGCCGCTGGTGGAGAAGCGAGGGGGGCGGATACGGAACAGTCAGGGGAGGGAGACCGCGGCAACCAGCTGGGGGCAGGAGGCGGTATGGTGTGATTATTCCGTGGAGATTGAGGGGCGGCGTTTTGGCGTGATGTCGATGGTGGGGTCGGGGAATTTTCGTGGCAGCTGGTGGCATAACCGGAACTACGGCTTGATGGTGGCCAACGCATTTGGTCGGGAGGCGATGGGGCAGGGAGGGGTGAGCCGGGTTCGGGTGGAGGCCGGGGGAGAGCTGCGCTTGCGGTATGGCGCGTTTTTCTACGGGGCGGAAGAGGGTGGTGTGATGGATTGCGAGAGTGTATATCGGGCTTTTCTGAAGGCGGTTCCCTGACGGGGGTCGGCGAGAGTGGAGTTTGACTGGAGTGAGACTATGAGACGAGGCGTGAGTTTGGTTGTGATGTTGGGGTTGGTGTTGGGCTGGGTGTGTGTGGTGGGAAGTCCGGCGGTGGTGCGGGTGGGGGTGCCTTCGGTGCCGACGAGTGGCGAGTATTTGGGGTTGGGGGAGACAAACGCACCGGGTGGGCACAGCCTGGGGGCGGACAGTCTGAGTTTGTATCGGGATGGGGAGCGGTGGATGCCGGTGATGGGGGAGTTTCATTATGCGCGTTATCCGCGGGAGGAGTGGCGGGATGCGTTATTGAAGATGAAGGCCGGGGGGATTCAGGTGGTGGCGAGTTATGTGTTCTGGATTCATCACGAGGAGGTGCGTGGGGAGTATGACTGGAGTGGGCGGAGGTCCTTGCGTGAGTTTCTGGAGTTATGCCGTGAGGTGGATTTGCTGGCGGTGGTGAGGATGGGGCCGTGGTGTCATGGGGAGGCGAGGAACGGCGGGTTTCCGGAGTGGCTGAAGAGCGGCGGGGCCGGGGTGGAGGAATCGAAGTTGCGGTCGGCTGATCCGGATTTCCTGAAGTTGGTGGAGGCGTTTTATCGGGAGGCAGCGGGCCAGATGGAGGGGTTGTTGTGGAAGGATGGCGGGCCGGTGATCGGGGTGCAGTTGGACAACGAGAGCGGGGATCTGGAGTATTTGCTGGCGTTGAAGCGATTGGCGCGCGGGTTGGGGGTGGATGTGCCGTTTTATGCGATGACGGGGTGGAGCGGGGTGGTGCCGGAGGAGGGTTTGCTGCCGTTGTTTGGAGGGTATGCGGACGGTTTCTGGACGGCGGAGGCGGGGGATTTTGCGGACGCGTATGATTTTAGTCCGGTGCGGAGCCAGGCGGACCCGGAGAACCAGAAGTTATCGAAGTTCCCGTACTTGTGCTGCGAGATTGGTGGGGGGATGGCGTCGAGCTATGAGAACCGGGTGGCGGTATTTGCGGGTGACACCGAGGCCTTGGCGTTGGCGAAGCTGGGGTCGGGCAATAATTTGCCGGGCTATTACATGTTTCAGGGCGGGCAGAATCCGGAGAGCAAGGGGGGTGGATATAACGAGTCTGTGGGGAGTGGGGCACCGAACGAGTTGCCGGTGTTGGACTATGATTTTGATGCGCCGCTGGGGGCGTATGGGCAGGTGAGGGAGTCATATGACCGGTTGCGGTTGCTGCATGTTTTTCTGAAGGATTTCGGGACCGAGCTGGCGGGGATGCCCGCTTGGTTTCCGGAGGCGCGTGCGGGTGAGGGTGTGGGAGTGAAGTGGAGTGTGCGTTCGGATGGGGGGAGCGGGTTGTTATTTTTCAGCAACCATGAAGCTGGGAGGAGCGGGGGTGCGGTGACGAACGTGCAGTTTTCCGTGGGGCTGACGAACGGTGTGCAGCTGGTGCCGAGGGAACCGATCGTGATGCCGGGCGGGGCGGCGGGTTATTGGCCCGTGCGATGGGATTTCGGGGGGGTGCGGGTGGATTATGCGACCGTGCAGCCGGTGGCGCGGTTGGAGGCGGGGGGAGCATTATGGTTTTTCTTTTTGGCGGACAAGGGGGTGGTGGCGGAGGTGGCGTTTGCGGGGGAGGATCCGCAGCGGTGTGAGCCGAGCATGGACGTGGCTTTTAGGCGGGTGGTTTCGGTGGCGGGTGGTGGGGAGCGGGTGGTGAACTTTGTGGTGTTGCCGAGCCACTTCATGACGCGGTGTTGGAAGCTGGAGCTTGGGGGGGTGGAGCGGTTGTTGTTGGCGGCCAACGCGCTTTTGCCGGAGGAGGACGGAGTGGCGCGGGTGGAGTTGCTGCAGCCGAGTCCGTTGAGTGTGGCGGTGTTTCCGCCGATGGAGAGCGTGAAGCTGGATGGTTTGCCGGCGGCGGTGGGGAAGGACGGGGTGTTCGCGTATTTCAATTTGCCGCGGCCGTCGAGGAAGGCGGGTTTGGAATTGAAGCTGGTTCGTCCGGCGAAGGGTGAGGGGGCGAAGGAGAAGGCATTGGCGGAGTCGGAATGGGAGCGGGCGGCCGTTTGGAAGGTGCAGGTGCCTGAGGCGTTTGCGGGGGAGGACTTGTTGATGCGGGTCATGTATGTGGGGGATGTGGCGCGGTTGTATGCGGGCGGGAAGATGGTGGCGGACCAGTTTTATCACGGTCTGCCGTTTGATTTTGGTTTGTGGCGATTGCCGCAGGAGGAGTGGGGGAGTCTGGAGTTTCGGGTGATGCCCTTGAGTTTGCGGGAGGGGCTGCGGGTGCCCTCGTTTGTGGAGCGGCTGATGCGGGATACGAGCAGCAAAGCTGAAGTGACAAACTATGGTTTTTTGGAACGGAGGCAGCATCGGCTGGAGGTGCGTGGGGTGAAGGAGATTGTGCCATGAGAGCGTTGGTGATCTGCCTGCTGGCGTGCGTGAGCGTGGTGGGCGGGGAGAGTTTGCGCTTGGATTACGAGGGAGGAGCGTGGCTGGTAATTCGTGGTGAGGGGTTACCGGAGGCGGGAGTGCGGGTGCATTATCTGGAGGCGTATTGTCGGGCGGGATCGACCGAGGCGGACTGGGTGGAGCACACCGTGATACCGCATCGGACGGAGGTGTTGAGTGGGGCGGTGGGGGTGACTGAGTTACGCTTGCGGGATGTATTGGAGGATGGGTTGGTGGTGGAGCATGTGATTCGGTCGGGAGCGGACGAGGTGGATTTTCGGGTGCGGGCGCATAATCCGACGGGACGGAGGTCTGAGGCGCACTGGGCGCAGCCTTGTGTGCGATTGGGTGAGTTTATGGGGTATGCGGCATCGGGGGGTGATTTGGAGGATTATTTGCCGGGGTGTTTTATTTTTTTGGATGGGCGGGAGGTGAGGTTGAGCGATGTGCGGCCTTGGGCGGAGGGGGCGCGGTATGAGCCGGGGCAGGTGTGGTGTCCGGCGGGGGTGCCGCGGGGGGATGTGAACCCGAGGCCGTTGAGTGATTTGGTGCCGAGTAACGGTTTGATCGGGGCTTACAGCGGGGATGGGGAGCGGATCTTTGCGACTGCTTGGGAGCCGTATCAGGAGTTATTCCAGGGGGTGATCCGGTGTTTGCACTCGGATTTCCGGTTGGGGGGAGTGGGGCCGGGTGAGGTGAGGGAAGTGCGGGGGAAGATTTACTTGGTGAAGAACGACATGCCGGCTTTGTTGGAGCGGTATGCGAGGGATTTTCCTGAGCAGGTTCGTGGTGGTGCGGGGCGGCTGGATGTTTCCATACGGGAGGGCAGTGAGGCGGGCGGGTTGAACGTGCGGTCGATATCGTTTCCGGGTGAGTTGTTGGATTTCCGGACGTGTGAGGGAGTGGTGGTGGGGTCGGAGGATCTGGGTTTGTTTCAGGTGAAGCTGCCGATGGGTTTTGGGGATGGGTGGAAGAGTTGGCGGCGCGAGGGGGAGGTCTGGAGTTACGAGTGGCCGTATGACCGCGGGGTGGTGGTGCGGGTGGAGGTGGAGGTGGGGCGGGAGTCATTGAAGTTGCGGTATCGGCTGACGAACAACGGGGAGCGGGTTTTGGATCGGGTGCAGTTACACACTTGTGTGCCGACGACCGAGGCTCCGGCGTATTTTCCGGAGGTGAGGGGAGAGGGTGATTCCCGGAACTGGTCGGAGTTATATGAGCGGCTGCATGTGTGGTCGGGGGGTGAAGAATTTCGTTTTGCTGATGTGGGTTTGGCGGGGCGGGAGTTGCATTTGTCGTTGATGTTGGCGGGGGAGGAGCCGGTGGATTGGGCCTGGTGGGTGAATGGGGAGGAGACCTTTGACGTGCCGTTGGTGGCATTGACGGATCGGGGTGGCCGGGGGGTGGTGGCGTTGGGATTTGAGCGGGCGATTTGGGCATCAGCCAATGTGGGGGATGAGCGGGCGTGTTTTCATTTGTTCCCGTGGTTTGGCCGGGTGGAGCCGGGGGCGAGCGTGGAAGTGGAGGGGCGGTTGTATTGGATGGAGGGCGGTGTGGGTGATGTATTGGCGCGGTTTCGGAGTGATTTCCCGGAGTGTTTCAACGGAGTGAAGTAACCATGAGAACCCTTGTATTGCTGGTGTTGTGCTGTGGTGTGTTCAGTGTGCGGGCTGATCAGGCCGGGCGAAGGAATGCGGAAAACGAGTTGCACGGGTATCCGGCGGTGCGGGTGACCGTGGGGTTGGCGGATGCGGATATTGTGGGTGTGGACAACCGGGCCTTACAGGCGGCGGTGGATTACGTGGGGAACCTGGGCGGGGGCGAAGTGGTGATCGGGCCGGGGACTTATTTGATGCGGGATTCACTGCATTTGCGGAGTCGGGTGACCGTGCGCGGGCAGGGGGATAGGACCGTGTTGAAGAAAGACGCCGAGTTTCGGTCGGCACTGGTGGCGGACGGGGATTTCGGGGAGGCGGCGATCACGGTGGAGGAAGCATCTGGTTTTGCGGTGGGTCGGGGCGTGTATGTGGCATCGCGGATCCAGAGGAATTTCCTGGGGATGTGTGCGACCATTTTGAACCGGAGGGACAACTACTTCACCTTATCGCGGTCGATGAATGCGGACATCATGGTGGCGGACGGTGGATTTGCGGCGACGATCTTTCCGGTGATCAGCGGTTATAACCTGGTGGATGCGCGGGTGGAGGATTTGGTGGTGGACGGGAATCGGGCGGAGAACCCGACGGAGGTGGATGGGTGCCGGACGGCGGGGATTTTTTTGTATCGGGGTGATGCCGTGGTGATTCGGGGGTGCAAGGTACGGAACTACAGCGGGGACGGGATTAGTTTCCAGCAATCGAATGACGTGCGGGTGGAAGGCTGCGAGGTGGAGGGGTGTGCGGGGTTCGGGTTGCATCCGGGGAGTGGTTCGCAGCGGCCGACCGTGGTGGGGTGTCGGGCGGTGGGGAACGACAGTGACGGTTTCTTTTTCTGCTGGCGGGTTCGTGGGGGGCGGGCGGAGGGGAACTGGCTGGAGGGGAACGGCGGGTATGGGATGTCGATTGGGCACAAGGACAGCGACAACGTGGTGACGGGCAACACCGTGATTGGGAATGCGGGTGGTGGGGTCTATTGGCGGAACGAGAGCGAGCCGATGGCGGCGCATCGGATTACCTTTGAGGGGAACATCGTGCGGGACAATGAGGGGTGGGGTTTGTTTGTGGATGGGGAGACGCACGGGACCGTGATTCGGGGGAACACCATTGAGGATAGTGGGAGTGGTCGGCAGGCGACCGGTATCAAGTTGGGGAGGAACGCGGGGGATGTGAAGTTGGAAGGGAACACAGTGGTGGCGGGTGAGGTTGTGAAAGACGAGAGGAAGCCATGAGTGGATTACGCCGATTGGGGGGCGCTTTGCTGGTGCTGGTGTGGCTGCTGGCAGCGGCATCGCAGGGGTTATTGGCGGGTGAGCGGGTGCCGATCTTGGGGTGGCACAGCATTCCGGAGCAGGAGATTTCGTTGGAGCGGTTTCGGGAGTTGGCGGAGATGGGGTTGACGCACAGCCTGATGCATTACAGTGCGGAGGTGAATCTGCGGGCGTTGGATTATGCGGCGGAGGTGGGGGTGAAGCTGTTTGTGGGGGATGGTCGGTTTGAGTCTGTGGGCGAGGGTTTGGAGGAGGCGGTGCAGCTGTATCGGGATCATCCGGCCTTGGCGGGTTACACCTTACGGGACGAGCCTTCATTGGGGGCGTTTGCGGGGTTGGCGGGAGTGCGGGAGGCGATTGGGCGGCTGGATTCGGAGCACTGGAGTTACGTGAATTTGTTACCGACTTATGCGAATGCGCAGCAGTTGGGTTGTGAGAGTTATCCCGAGCATGTGCGGCGGTTTATGGTGGAGTATCGGCCGGAGGTGTTGAGCTTTGACCACTACGGTATTCTGGAGGGAGACCGGTTGAGGGGGGATTACTTCCAGAACCTGGAGTGGATTCGGCAGACTTCGGTGGAGCACGGGGTTCCGTTCTGGGCGTTTGCGCTGACGTGTCCGCATCGGCCGTATCCGCTGCCCACGGCGGGTCACATTCGTTTTCAGGCCTGGAGTGATTTTGCGTATGGGGCGAAGGGGCTGCAGTATTTCACCTATTGGACGCCGAGGCCGGGGACGTGGGATTTCCATGATGCGCCGATTCGGGAGGACGGGACGCGGAGTCCTACGTATGAGTTGTTGCGCGAGTTTAACCGGGATGTGCAGGCGTGTGCGGAGTTCATTTTGCGAGGGAGAGTGGTGGGGGTGTATCACACTGAGCCGTTGCCGGCGGGGACGAGGGGGCTGGATGTTTCGAGTCCGTTTGTGCGGTTGGAGGGGGGAGGGGCTTTGGTGAGTCTCTTTGTGATGCCTGATCGTTCGAGGCATGTGCTGGTGGTGAACCGGTCCTTTGTGGAGCGGGCGACCCTGAGGTGTGAGTTGGCGGCGTGGGTGGATGGGGTGCGGGCGGGGCCGGAAGTGGCGGGGGCGAGGTTGGTGCGAGCCGAGGGGCGTGAGGTGGTGGTGGAGTTGGATGCGGGGGCGGGGATGTTTCTGAGGTTACAGTGAATGGGACTCAGGACTGGTTGGAGTTGAGTTTACTGGTGGCGCGTTGGAGGTTTTCCTGATCGCGTTTGGCGTCGCGGGGATCGCCGTATTCCACGGCTTGTTCGAAGTGTTGCACGGCCTCTTCGAGCTGGTTCTGGGCTTCGAGCAGGTTTCCGAGGTTGCAGTGTGCGTTGGCGTGTTGGGGGTGGAGAGAGACGGCTTTTTGGTAATGCGCGATGGCTTCCGTGGTGTGTCCGCTGAGGTGGGCGGCGAGGCCTGCTTCGTAGCGGATGGTGGCGTTATTGGGGTTGAGTTCCACGGCTTGTTTTCCGGCGCGGTAGGCTTCCTCGCGTTTGCCGGCCCAGCCGAGCACCTTGCATAGTCGTGCGAGGGCCATGGCGTGGTCTTCGCGGTTGATTCCGTGGGAGATCTTATCCGTGACCTGTTGGACGACGGCCGGGTTGGGGATGGCGGAAGACCAGCCTGATTCGTGCATTGTTTGCAGCAGTTGGAGGGCGAGAGTGCGGTGGGCATCGATGGTGGGGTGGACGTGATCGAGGAAGACGTTGCCACCGGGGATGCCGTGAGGGGATTGGTTTTCGAGGATTGCGACGTAATCGACGAGGGGGACACCGCGTTCCGTGGCGACATCGTGCATGATTTGGATGATGTCTGAAGAGGCGCGCAGCGGGCAGACATCCTCGTCACGGGCCTGGGAGTAGGCAGCTTTGGCTGCGTCGTATTGTCCTAATGTTTCTAGGAGTCGGGCTTGGGCGAAGTGGAGGTCTGCCTGGTGGTTATCGAGGAGTGCGGCTGCATTGAGGTGTTGCAGGGCTTGGGCGGGCTGGTTGTTTTTTTGGGCATCATCGCGTGCGAGGGAGAAGAGTTCCTGCCAGCGTGCGGCGGACTCTGGGCTGAGGCTTTCGTCTGGCTGACTTTTGAAGGGGCTGACTTCGCGCAGGTTGGAGGCGGGAGTTACGAAGATGACCTTTGCGCCGATGGAGTGCGCGATATCGACCATGCGGTGGAGGTTGAAGCGGAAGTGGGCGTGGGTTTCCGTGCGGTGGAGGTTATTGCGGGTATAGCTGGTGGGGCCGAGAGTTTTCTCCAGTTCGGTGGAGACTTCGGCTTCGAGGATGGTCTGGTTTTTTGTGTCCGGGGTTGGGCTGAGCAGCGGTTCCAGAGCCCGGGCCATGAGGGAGGTGGTTCTGAGTTGGCCGGCGAGGTGGCGCAGGTGTCGGGTGGTGGTGGAGGTGCTTTCGACCTTGGAGTAGATACGTTGTTCGAGGAACTCGTTGTGTCCGGTGTAGATGACGAAGATATCCGGGTTGTAGCGGATCAGTTCTTCCATGAGCAGGGCGACGCGGTAGCTGGCGTAACTGACGCCGCCCGCGTTGATCACCTCCCAGTGGCGGGGCTCGAGGTTATTGAGGAACTCGCGGGTCCAGCCGGCGAACGAGGTATCGTCTGTGTAGGGCCGACCGAACGTGGTTGAGCCGCCGAGGCAGAAGATGCGTTGAACATCGGGCGATTTTGATTTGGGGAACGATTGGCGGTTGAAGTAATCCAGGCGGTTGTTGGCGGTGGTCATCCAGACCGATCCATCTGCGTGGGTTTCTTCTGTGAACAGGGGGAGTTGAGCGGCGAAGCCGACATAGGGGTCTTTGGTGAACCACTCCGTTCTGACTCCGAGAACGGCGAGTCCCAGCTCGAGGCAGGCGAGGCTGGTCAGGACCGTTATGCTGGCGAAAAGCAGCTTCTTCCATACGGGCAGAGTTGCCGGTGTGGATTGGATTTGGCGGCCGGTTTTGCTGCCGTCGCGGTATTTGGAACGTCCTGATTTCGCCATAGATAGAGACAATTATCCTGCCCGATTACCCAGAGGGGGGAACTAACCTCCTGAAGAAGTGGTGATCATGGACGTGGTGGGGTCGTGTTTCAATAATAATTCCCCGTAGAGGCTCGGAATTGGGCGATTTGGTGTGGGTTCGCCTCTAAGTGAGCATGGAGTAAGCGGATTGGGGAGGGTGAGGTTGTGGTCTGGCGTTGGGCGGAGGAGTGGTGGTAAGGGTGGTGGCATCATGCGATCTTCCAAGTCCCTTGTGGTGTGTTTCGGTATCCTTATTGCGGTGGGGGTTCAGGTTGTGGGTGCGGGGCGGCCTGATGTGGTGGTGGCGGATTTTGAGGGGGAGGGCTATGGGGGGTGGCGGGTGGAGGGGGGAGCGTTTGGGGCGGGGCCGGCGAGGGGATCCCTGCCCGGGCAGATGGCGGTGGGTGGGTATGAGGGGAAGGGTTTGGTGAACTCTTTTGTGGGGGGTGATGGGGCGACGGGGCTTTTGATTTCGCCGGTATTCCGGGTGGAGCGGGATTATTTGGTGTTTCTGGTGGGCGGTGGCGGCTGGGAGGGGGAGACGTGCATGGATTTGCTGGCAGGGGGGGAAGTCGTGCGGACCGTGACCGGGCCGAACACCGTGAGTGGGGGGAGCGAGGAACTGGCGGTGCAGTATTGGGATGTGCGGGAGTTGCGGGGGCGGGAGGTGGTGTTGCGGGTGGTGGACAAGGCGACTGGGGGGTGGGGGCACATTAATATCGATCACATTGTGCAGAGCGATGTGCGTCCGGAGGTGCCGGTTCTGGAGGAACGGGAGCGGGTGATCAGAGTGGATGCGCGCTATTTAGTGATTCCGATTCAGAACGGAGTGAAGCAGACCGAGATTGTGGTGGAGGTTGGGGGTGAGGTGGTGCGGCGTTATTCGGCGGAGCTGGCTTTGCGGCCGGAGCGGGTTGACTGGCATGCGTTTTTGGATTTGGCGGAGTTTGGGGGGCGGGAGGCGGTGTTGAAAGTGACGCGGGCGACGGAGGCGGGATTTGGGCTGTTGCGTGTTGCGGATGAGGTGCCGGGTTCGGAGGGCTGGTATGATGTGGCGTTACGGCCGCAGTTTCATTTCTCGCAATCCGTGGGTTGGAACAATGATCCGAACGGGATGGTGTATTTGGATGGCGAGTGGCATTTGTTTTTTCAGCACAATCCGGTGGGTTGGAACTGGGGGAACATGACTTGGGGGCATGCTGTGAGCCGGGATTTAGTGCATTGGGAGCAGTTGCCGGAGGCGTTGTATCCGAAGGTGGATGTGGTGGGGGATTGCTTTTCCGGGGGCGGGACCGTGGACCGATTGAACACGGGCGGGTGGAAGAGCGGGGAGCGGGACGTGATGGTGGTGTTTTTGACCGATACGGGGGCGGGAGAGAGTTTGGCATATAGCGTGGATGGCGGGCGGAGCTTTACGCCTTACGAGGGGAATCCGGTGGTGCGGCACAAGGGACGGGATCCAAAGGTGATTTGGTATGCGTATGGGGAGGGGGATGTGGCTTTGGATGCGAGGGCAAAGGAATTGGGCGGGCATTGGGTGATGGCGGTGTATGACGAGGACGAGCGGTATGGGCAGAACATTGCGTTCTACACCTCAACCGATCTGAAGGCGTGGACTGAGCGGAGTCATTTGAAGGGGTATTTTGAGTGTGCGGAGTTGTTTGAGTTACCGGTGCGCGGGCGAGGGGAGGAGCGGCACTGGGTGGTGTTTGCGGCCGATGCGAGATATGCGTTGGGCCGGTTTGATGGGCGTGTGTTTACGCCGTCGCATGCGGGCAAGCACCAGGTGCATTGGGGTGATTATTATGCGTCGCAGACCTTTGACAACGCGCCTGACGGGCGGAGGATTCAGATTGGGTGGGCGCGGGTGAACATGCCGGGGATGCCATTCAACCAGACCTTTAGTTTTCCGCATGAGTTGAGTTTGCGGGATACCGCGGACGGGGTGCGGATGTTTGCCGAGCCTGTGGTTGAAATTGAGAAGCTGCGGGAGCGGACGCATCGGGTGAGAGGCCGTGGGCTGGAGAGGGGGCGTGGTGTTGGCGTGGAGGTGGCGACGGGGTTGCTGGACATTCGTGCCGTGATTGAGCCTGGCGAGGCGGAGCGTGTCGGATTGGTTTTGGGTGGGGATCGGGTGGTGTATGACGTGAAGGCCGGCAAGCTTGGGGATGCGGCTTTGGGGATGGTCGATGGCTGGGTATCGATCCGGGTGCTGGTGGATTGGCCGATGCTGGAGGTGTGTGGGAATGAGGGTCGGGTCTTCATGACTTCAGGGAGGAAGACACCGGGAGAGTTGGAGCGGGTGGAGGTCT
>JBJOII010000094.1:0-17732 GCA_046047235.1 Verrucomicrobiota bacterium
AATACCTGCCCCAACGACAACCCCATCAAGGTAGACCCTCCGAGCTTCAATAAATCCCGGCGAGTCATCCTCATCCCCGCATCACATAAATCGCTGCATAAACCCCCTGGAAGATGAATCATTTTGCTGCCTTTCTGTTCTTTGCTCAGTCGTGAATCCCCATCCAAACCCTCACCGGTTAAACAAAAACGCCGGTGTGTTAATCAATGCCCACGCCAAATCCTGCACCGCCGTCAATCGCCGATGCTCCATCTGCCTCCCGCTTAACTCGTAGTCTCGCCGTAACTCCACCAAAACCGGATCCACCGGCACAGACCGCGTCGCCCGCTCCAAATCCAGTTCCAATTCCCGTAGCCTCGCATCCTCCGCTAATGGCTTCCTCGCCAGCTCCAAGATAAAATCGCGCCTCAACATCCCAACCTCCCGCCCGCGAATATGTTCCAGCAGCTTCGCCCGCTGCGCCTCATCCCGCTTCCGCGCCGCAACCCGAACCACCTCGCGCAACCCCACCGGCAATCCCTCAGCGGTAGCCGCATCGTCCCCCGTCACCCACAATCGAAAACGCCCCAACTCATGCCCCGGCTCATAACGATGCTGTATCGAAAATCGCAGCACCACACCGTTCGTATCCCCCACCGGGGACTCCAATGCAAATGCCGCCCAGTGCGGCCGCCCCACCTCACTCTCCCCTAACCCCCACCCCTCTCTCCGCCCCTGCTCACCCTCGTTGTTCCAAAGCGCCCCCAACTCCAGCCCCGGAGCATTCACATCAGCCACCCCATCCCCAATCTTCACTCTCGTAAACTGATCCGCCTTCGACGCACTCGCCCAGTCCACACTAAACTCCGTCACCACAAAATCCCCCTCCCCATGCCCTGGCCCATACGAAGGCAAATCAGCCGCCGGCAATACCTCCAGCTTCACCCCGCTAATGCTCGTCAGCGGAATGTCCACCACCACAGTATACGTAGGAAGCTCACCCACGCTCGGCACAGATTGCACGGAGCCATCCGCCAAAATGCTCAGCTTCGCCGACCCTCCACCATTCACACTCTTCACTGTCGCGGGATGCCAGACAGTGTCCAACTGCCCCGAACCCAACCCCGTCTCCCACTCGCGCAACACCCCCTCCAACGTCGCCTCGTAATCCCTCACCTCCCGCTCCGCAGCTGCAATCCGCTCATGGCGCTCCCGACGCTCCGCCACCACCCGTGGAGCCCGCTCCACCATGTAATCAGACAAAGCCAACTCAGCCTCCCCAATCGCCTCCAGCCTCGCTGCCTCCAGCTCCGGTAACCGCCCCCTCCACCTCGCCTCCCTTGCCTCCAATTGCTCACCCAGCCTCCGGTGCTCATCCACCAGCCCATCCATGTACTCTCCCACCAAATCCTGTTCGCCCTCAGTAGCATGACGGTTCAGAACCCTCAAAAATACCTCGTCCGTAACTTCACGGTCCCCCTCGCTACCACCCGCCAACCGCGCCAAAGCATTCTCCGTGTCACCCACCGCACCCGATACCGCCGGCCCACTCAGTAACGCCATCACCGAACTCAACTTCAAATCGTTGCTGCGCTCGCACTCACACGCACTCTCCCTCGGCGGTCGCCCCAGGTTCGCCAGTAACCCACTCGGCAAATCCACCGCCGAATCCACCAACTGCGCCGCCCTCATCCCAGGCTTCACCCCGGGAAATTCAGGCCTCGATCCCGTCACCGCAAACACCGAATCCACCAATACCTCCGCCGTCAACCGACGCGGAACCGCATGACTGTAGTTCAGCGTGTCATCCGCATTCCATTCGTTCACCTCCAACGACAGCTGATACACCCTCGACTGGCAGATCTGGCGCAGGATATGGCGCACGTTAAACCCGCTCTCCACAAACTCCTGAACCAGATGCTCCAATAACTCAGGATTGCTCGCTGGATTCCCCGCACGAATGTCGTCAATCGGCTCAATCAAACCCGGGCCCAATAAATAAGCCCACAACCGATTCACATAGCTCAAAGCAAAATACCGGTTCTCAGCGGATGTCATCCATGCAGCAAGCTGCTCCCGCCTCGTCATCCCCTCATCCATTCTCACCCCCTCCACCTCAAACGGAAACGACGGATCAACCACCTTCCCCGTACGATCATGCACCACACCTCCCTCCCCCAGATCCTTCACCACCTCAAACAATGGCTTCGCCCCCTCCACCGCAGAACCCCCAACCATCCTGTCCCCGCTCGCCTCATCCTTCTCAAAACCAACCCGCGCAAAATACTGCGCCAAATCGTAATACTGATCCTGCGTCCACCTCTCAAAGGGATGATCATGACACTTGTTGCAGTTGAAGCGCGTCGCCAAAAATAAATGCGTCGTGTTCTCCATCGACTCCGTCGGCTCCCGCAAAATCTTCCAATAAGAAGCCGCCGGAACCTCACGGTTGGAACCACTCGCCGTCAGGATCTCCCGCACAAACTCGTCATACGGACGATTCCTCGAAACCTGCTCCCGTATCCATCCCCTAAATACCTCCGCCCCCTCCACCCCAAGATACTTCCGGTTCACCTGCAGCAAATCCGCCCACTTCAAGGTCCAGTGATCTACAAACTCCCCGCTGCCCAGTAACCGCTCAATCAATGCATCCCGCTTGCTCCGTGTATCCCTCCCGTTCGCCAAAAACTCCCTCACCTGCCCCACCGTAGGAGGCAAACCCGTCAAATCCAAATACACCCGCCGAACAAACTCCTCATCACTACAAAGACCACTCGGCAGGATTTTCATCCGCTCCCACTTCGCCGCCACCAGTTCATCAATCCGGTTGTTCACATCCGGTTCCCGCCACTCAAAACCCTCCCTCAACCCCATCACAGTCAAGGTCGTCGCCGCATAGTTCCCCTCATACCTCACCAACAATGAAGCCTCACCACGACGTAACGTCCGAACCAACCCACCCTCCAAAACCTCCGCCACATCCGCATTTCCGCTCGATACAAAGGCCTGACCCGTCACATCCCGCTGACTCCCGTCCCCATAAGTCGCCAATACCCGAACCTGCTGCCTAGCCCCCACGCGCCCCACCACCGGATTCTCCGGAAGAACCTCCACCCGCACCACCCGCGATACCCCCTCGTCCAATTTCGCCCCCTCAGCAATCCACTTGCGCAAAATCTCATACGGCTCACTCCCCACCCTAACCACCTGCCCGCCCTCATGCGGCACCGCAGCCGTCGCCTTCAATAACAACAAACTCCGATCCGGTGATGCCGGATTCACCCGCCGCGCCGCCAAATCATCCACAAACGCACGCACGTCATACCGAGGATCATAACCTCTCAACGATAACTTGAACCCGTTCTTGCCGTCCTTCGCCCCATGACACGTCCCCTGATTGCACCCTAAACGCGTCAAAACAGGGTTCACGTCGCGTATGAAATCCGCCGAAACATCCTCACCCATCGCCTCCAAATCCACCTCCACCTCCACCCGACGTCCCCCATACTCCACTCCCAGAACCCCCCGCCCACGCCCCTTGCCCGTAAACCAGCCGCGCCCGCTGACTGCACCCAAACCACCCTCCACCTCATAGACCGCCGCACGCGTCACATCCTCCCAAACCCCGTCCCCCACCTCAGCCATCACCACCAACTGCACATGCTCACTCCGACTCCCCAAAACAATGCGCTCGGGACTCACCCGCAACGCCAATACCTCCCCAACTTCACCGCCCTCAATACCATCCCCCCGCCCCTCATCCCCCACAACCCCAACCCGCTCCTGACCCGAAACCCCACTCCCACGCTCCTCACCCCCCTCTAAAGGCGCCGCCAAAAATTCCCGCTCCACCTCCCCAGTCTCCACCCCCACCACCAACACCCGCCCATCCCCCGTCCCCGCATACAAAACCTCCCCGCCAGGCCCAAACCGTAACGTATACACCGGACTCCCCACGCTCACTGTCCGCAGTAACTCCACCCCCTCAGTCGTAAAACGTTCAATCGCCTCCCGCTCCTCCGGGGAATACCCGCCACTGGTCTTCTCATACGCCTTCAACAACACCTCGGGAATCACCGCATCATACTCCGACCGATAAAAGTTGATCGCCGACCTCCCATCCAATGTTGCCGCCGCCGCAACCATGTTCCCGTCCGCCCGGAAATCCACCGAGAAAACCCGCCCTTCCATGGCAGGAAACTTCCGTAATAACGCCGCGTTGTCCCCAATCTTCCGCTCCGCCGACCTGAATACCTCGTAAATCTGCGGAACCCCATCCGCACCACCAACCAAAACATTGTCCCGCGTCGGATGACGCGCCACCGAAAGCAACCCACCCCGCAGCGCCCCCGGCGTAATCGAGGTCAGGTTGTCCACAAACCGCTGGGTAGCCACTTCTGTCAGCTTCGCCGTCATGTCCCTCCCCACCGAAATCACATGACTCCCGTTCGTGGAAAATACCGTCCCCAATACCCAGTCCTCATGCGCCATCTGCTGCAATACCTGACGCCCGCTCCGGACCTCAACCGCCCGCACGGTCTTGTCCGCCATACCAAAGGAAACCAGCTCCCCATCCGGCGACCAATTCACCCCATACAAAGTGTCGTAGCCCACCGGAACCGAAAGCCTCAACCGTCCCCCCTCCACCTCCCAAATCTGCAACTCCCCCATCCGCCCAGGCTGACCACCCGCCACCGCCAATAAATCTCCCCCAGGTGAAAACCGCACCGACTGAACCCGCTCAGATAACCCCACTAACCTCGACGCAATCCCGCTGCCATCCGCACGATGCAACAACACCTCATGAAAACCCGCCACCGCAACCCACTCACCCCCTGGCGACACATCCAGCGAGGTCACCACCGGCAACCTCCAATACACCGGCGGATGCTCCGCATCATACACAACTCCGCCCCCAGCCGGAGTGTCGTCTTCCGCCCCCTCCTCAATCCAACGCCGAATCAAATCAACCTCCGCCTCAGCCAACGGATCTCCCCCCCGCGGCATCTCCGCCTTCCCGTCCACCACCAAAACCTGCCGCAGCAAATGACTCCCCATCGCATCACCCGCCACCACCGGAACCTCCCCACTGTCACCCGGCTCCACTAATCCAGCATAGCTCGTCATCACATAACCGCCCTTGGACTTCGCAGGCTGATGACACCCCTCGCACCTCGCCTGAAAAATCGGCTGCAAATCCCGAACAAAACTCACCCCCCCATCCCCCGCAACCGCAATACCCACCAGAACCGGCAAACAACCCAGCGCAACAGCAAAATGACCAAACCACGTTCCCCAAAGGCGTTCTTTAGACATAAGCACAATGCATCCGCTCAAACAGTTTTCCTTGCAGTGGACCGCTGTTACTTACAGGGAAATATCCCCGCTGGCAAGAACCTGCCTGTCCTCTCCCTCCGCCAACCCAATCCACCCTCTCCGCCCCGTTCCTACAAATCCACGTAGCGAATCAATCGCACCCCCCTCTCCCTAACCACCTCCCTCACCCGGGGACTCACCAACGCCTCCAGCTCATGCCTGAACCTCCCCATCGAAGGATGCGCATACAGCTCGTAATCCCCCTGCCCTAACCTCCCCAATAAACCCAATACATACCGCTCATCCACCCTCGAATCCTGCAGTAATCCATATACCGCATCAGTCCATACCCAACCCGCCCGACGAAACCAACCCCCCGCCCACCGGTTCAATAACCAAAACACCGCAGCATGCCCCAACCGATACCCCCACCGCCCCCTGGCTAACCCTAAACTCAACCCTAACGGATCACGCGGCAACCTCACCCCCCTCACCCCATACTCCTTGGAACACTCCACCAAAACACGCAACACCACCGGATGCAGATGAAAATGCAAATGCCCGTTCACATGGTCCAATGCTAAACCCGTGGAACGAAAACGCTCGAACTGCCCCACCACCTCCCTCCGCACCTCCTCCCTCAAATCCCCATCCCAAAAATAACGCCACCCCGCACCCGCCGCACTCTCACTAAAATAGCCAGCTCCATCCACCAGCCCCCTGCCACCCACCGAAACCGCCCTCCCACAAACCAGCGTCAAATGTAAACCCACCCCCAAATGCCCCCCAAACTCCCGCGCCATCTCCACCGCCTCACACCAAGCCTCACCCCCAACCATCAAACTCGCCGTCGTCAAAATCCCCCGCTCATGCGCCTCCCACACCGCCCGGTTAATCGAACCCGACCGACCAAAATCATCCGCGTTGACAATCAACCGCCGCACACCTCACCCATCTACCCGACCATACGCCGACCGCCGCCCCCCCACACAACACCCCACCCACGAACGCAAAATCAGCCACACCTTGTGGAACTTGCTCAAACTCTGCGGCTTCTCCCCCAATACCGCATACCCCGACCGCTCCAGCCGACCCAATAACCTCCAATACACCGACCCCATCAACTCGGCCGCCACCATGCTCCGCCGATCCACCTCCGGTAACAGCCGCCTCGCCTCCCCATAATACCCCCGCGCACGCCCCCCCACCTCACGCGCCAACTCCAAAAACCGATCGGAGAATTCCCCACGCAAAATCTCCTCCTCCCTCACCCCATGACGCGCCATCGCCTCCCTCGGCAAATAAATCCGCCCCCGCTTCGCATCATTCCCCACATCACGCAAAATGTTCGTCCACTGTAACGCCCGTCCCAAACTCACCGCATACTCCCGACACCCCCCATCCTCATAACCAAAAATCTCGATGCTCAATAAACCCACCACCGACGCCACCCGATAACAGTATTCCTCCACCTGCTCATACGTCTCATACCGCACCACGTCCAAATCCGCCTCCACCCCCAATAACAGCTCATCAAATAAACCAAACGGCAGCCCATAACGCTTCACCACCTCCGCAAGCTCCCGATTCACCGGCTTCACCCCCTCGCCCCCCTCGCAAACCCGCTTCACATCCTCCCGCCACTCCGCCAAACGCCGTCGCCGCTCCCCCACCGGCACCGTGTCCTCATCCGCCACATCATCTACCTCCCGACAAAAGGCATACAACCGAACCATCGCCTCCCGCCGCTCCCGCGGTAACATCACAAACGCCAGCGCAAGGTTCGATGCGCTCTTCTGCGTAATGACCTGGCTCTCAGAACCACTCACTCCTTCGCCTCTGTTCCTTCACCCTCCTCTTCCCGCACAGGCGGCAACCCCCCAGTCTCAGCTAAACTCGGATTTCGCCGACGATGGTCCCGACGCTTCCTCCTCCGCCGATGCCGATGACGATGCTCAGCCCCCTCCTCAACCTCCTCACCCTCGGAATGCGCCGCTTCCTCCGCCGCCTCCTCGGTGTTCCTCATAATCTCCGGCCGCGAACGATGATGATGATGCTTCCTCCTCCGCTTCCCCTTCTGCACATAACCCACCGCCCAAATGATCAACACCAGGGTCAAAGCCAACCCCGCACCCGCAATCAAACCCAGATCCCTCAACAGCATCCTGCCGCTCTTCCCCACCCCGGGAACAGCCTGCTGCAACATCACAAAAACTAGTACGCCTCTCATCCTCTACCCGCCTCACCACGACCGCTTTGCTCATCACCTTCCTCACTACCACCCGCCCGCAAGTTCAATCGGTTCACCCGATACCTCAACGCGTGCCGCGTAATTCTCAACTGATCAGCCGCTTTGGCAAGGTTGTTGTGCGTCTGATCCAACGTCCTCTGTATCAGTTCCTTCTCATACCGCTCCAACGCCTCCTCCAACGAGAAATTGCCCGCCGGCACAACCGGCACCACCTCACCCTCACCCCCAGCCTTCTTCAACCGCCGCTCCAGTTGAAAATCAGGCAACGTCGCCGCCTGAATCTCACCCGCACCCTCCAAGATCACCGCCCGCTCCACCACATTCCTCAACTCCCGCACGTTCCCCGGCCAATGATGCTCACGCAGTAAACGCTCAGCCCCCTCCCCAAACCCACTCAGCGACTTGTTCAAGCCCACCCCAAAATGCTTCAGAAAATGCCGCGCCAAAACTAAAACGTCATCCCCACGCTCCCTCAACGGCGGCGGCCGAAACTGAACCACGTTCAGCCGATGATACAAATCCTCCCGAAATAACCCCTCCCCAATCGCCTCAATAATGTCCCGGTTCGTCGCCGCTATCAGCCGCACATCCACCCGCAACTCCAGCGTCCCCCCAACCCGACTAAAACTGCCGTCCTCCAAAAAACGCAGCAGCTTCGCCTGCAACGGACGACTCATGTCCCCAATCTCATCCAAAAATATCGTCCCCCCGTCAGCCTCCTCCACCCGCCCCACTTTCTGCCTCAATGCCCCCGTAAACGCCCCCTTCTCATGCCCAAATAACTCGCTCTCCAACAGGGTCTCAGGGATCGCCGCACAGTTGATCCGCACATACGGCCGTTCACGCCTCAAACTCAGCTGATGCAACGCCCCCGCAACTAACTCCTTCCCCGTCCCGCTCTCCCCCAAAATCAATACGGTCGCATTCGTGGGCGCCACAGTCCGAATCAGTTGACGCAACTCCCGCATCCCACCCGATTCACCAATAATCTGCTCCACCCCGGGAATGCTCTCCGACCGCGCCCGCAAACTCCGGTTCTCAGACAATAGCTCATACCGCTCCGCACACCGGTTCACCGCATGAATCAATTCCTCCGGCGCAAAGGGCTTCGCCAAATAATCCATCGCCCCGGACTTGATCGCCTCCACCGCCAACTTCGGCGTCGCAAATGCCGTGATCAATAAAACCGGCAACTCCGGCCATCGCTCCTTAATCCGCTTCAAAAAATCATATCCACTCATCCCCCCAAGGCGCGCATCCGTGATCACCATGAAAAACGCCTGCTGCCCCAATAACCTCAACCCCTCCTCCGCTGACTCCACCGCCCGTACAGCATACCCCTCATCCGTCATCACTGTCTCCAGCGATAAACGCATGTTCCTCTCGTCATCTACTACCAACAGCGGCGGCAGTTGCATGGTCAACGTTTCAACCTCATCAAGGTCCGGGCCGGAAAAGCTAAAACAAACTTCGTACCCTTTCCAAGTTCCGACTCCAACCGCACCTGCCCCCCATACAACTCAGTGTTGTGCTTCACAATGGATAAACCCAACCCCGTCCCCTTCTCCTTCGTCGTAAAATACGCCTCAAATACCCGCGCCAAATTCTCCACCGCTATCCCCGGACCGTCATCCTCTACTGTCACCACAATCGATAAGCCCTCCCCCAATGACGTCCCCACTTTCAAATTCCCCTTCCCCTGCATCGCCTCCCGCGCATTCTGGAATATGTTCAGGAACACCTCCGCAATGTGACTCCGCTGAGCCAATAAAGCCGGCAACCCCGGCGCATACTGCCGGTGAATCCTCACCTCAAATTGTACCGCCGGAGGAAAAACCTGGTGAATCGCAGACTCCAACTCCTCCACCACATCCAACCGCTCCACCTTCCCCTCCACCAACCGCGCATACCCCATCAACTCCGTAATGATCTGGTCCGACCGCGCCACCTCCTCCCGGATAATCTGGATCTGCTGCGTAATCGTCTTCCCCTCCCGCACTGTCCGCTGCAGCGTAAAAGCCGCATTGTTGATAATCCCCAGCGGATTCTTCAGCTGATGTGCAATCTCCGCCGCCAACCTCCCTGCCGACTCCAATTGATGCTGCCGCTGTGCCGATTCCCGCGCCTCCTCCGCCAACCTCCGGCTCCGGTCAAATAACACCTCCACCCCATAACAACACGCAGTCAATAATACCAAAAGCGACACCCGCAAAATCACACTCTCAGCCGGCGGCTCCTGACCCTCCGGATAAAAGACCTCCACCAGCTTGTCGTCGATCATGCTGATCTCTAACTCCGTCACCAGCGCCGCCATCGCCCCCCCAGCCGCATACGCCCCCGTCGCAACCGCATTCGCCAAAATCTGCCTCGATGCCGCCGGCGTCGCCACGGAATTCCTC
This sequence comes from Verrucomicrobiota bacterium, assembly GCA_046047235.1. Classification (GTDB taxonomy): domain Bacteria; phylum Verrucomicrobiota; class Verrucomicrobiia; order Limisphaerales; family JAHDYP01; genus JBMTVN01. The sequence continues at coordinate 9,946 of JBJOII010000094.1, forward strand.
ACCACCAAAATCACAAAGACCCAGAATACCAACGAATCAAACCCGCCCGTCACCGCCGTCAATGCCCCCAAAAACACCGAGTCCAATACGCTCAACCCCAAAACCACCTCCCGCACCATCCGGAATGGCAGCTCATCCATCCCCGCAATCACCACAGCAGCCACCACCGTGCACCCCACATACACCACAAAAAACCACTTCACCACCTCCTGAACCCCCTCCTTCAATAAGGACACCTCCAAAAACCAATGGCTGTGAAAAAAATAAAAACCCAGCATCGCCAGCATCGCCGCCCGAACCGGCAACCCCAAATTCCGCTCCACAGTCCGTAACCGCGTCTGCTCAACATCCAAATCCGGCTGCAACCACGTCAGCCACTCAGGCAATAATTGCAGCCGGCCACGCCTCCACCAACTCAAAGGCACACGCCCCCCGCCCCCCTCACCCCGACGTTGCACTCGTGCCTCCCGTTCCATATCCACTGCGCTAAAACTCAGCCCGCCAACATTTCCTTCACCCGACCTACAATCCCTTCCACCGGCCACATCCTGCCAGCCCCCTCATAGCCACAGGATAACATCCCCTCGTCCGGCCCAATAAACTCCACCCCCCGCGCCTGCAATACCTCCACATGCCCGCGCGTCGCCGGATGCATCCACATCCTCCCGTTCATCGCCGGCGCCACCAACACCCGCGCCCGCTCGTTCAACGCCAACGCCAGACATCCCAACGCATCCGATGCCAACCCCAAGGCCATCTGCGCAATCTTGTTCGCCGTCGCCGGCGCCACCAACAACAGATCCGCCTCATCGGCCAGCTTCACGTGCACCGGCTTCCACCCCTCCTCCTCATCATACAAATCCGTCACCACCGCATTGCGCGACAACGTCTTGAAGGGCAAAGGCGTCACAAACCGCTGCGCATCCCCCGTCAAAACCACGTGCACATCCATACCCTCCCGCGTCAGCTGACTCGCCAAATCAATCGCCTTGTGAGCCGCAATCGATCCAGTCACTCCCAGGATTACTTTCTTCATCGCTTCCACCTCAGTCCTGCCACGGCCCCGTACACCGCACGGTCTTCATCCGCTCCACCCGCAGTATCCAGTGCAACCGCTCCGCATCCTCACGCTCTGTCCCGCTCAATAATAAATAGTCAAACTCCCCCCAACGCGAAACCTCCTCCCGCGCAGCCCCCAACCTCCGCACCAAATCAGACTCCCCCTCCGTCCCCCGCCCACGTAATCGAACGCCCAACTCCGCCTTAGTCGATGTCGTCAAAAATACGGTCACCAACGCCCTCCGCAAAACCGGATCCCCCCCCGCCACCCGCCGCACACTCGCCGCCCCCTGCACATCAATGTTCAATAAAACATCCCGCCCCCCAGCCAACCGCTCCAATACCTCACTCTTCAAGGTCCCATACCGGTTCCCATGCACCTCCGCATGCTCCAAAAACTCCCCCGCCTCCACCCGCCGCCCAAACTCCTCCCGCGATAAAAAATAATAGTCCACCCCCTCAACCTCCCCCTCCCTAGGCAACCGCGTGGTGCAGGTCACCGCCCGCATCAACCGACCATCCAACTCCATCACGTTGCGAATCACCGTGGTCTTCCCGCTGCCCGAAGGCGCCGCCAACACCACCACCAAACCCGACCCGCCCACCCCATCACTGGAATTCAACGTCTCCACAACCTCACTCCACGTTCTGCGCCTGCTCCCGAAACTTCTCCAGCTCCGTCTTCAAGATCACCACCTCCCGCGAAATACCGCGATCGTTCGCCTTCGACCCCAAGGTGTTCACCTCCCGGTTCATCTCCTGCGCCAGAAAATCCAACGTCCGCCCCACCGGCTCCTTCGACACTAAACACTCCTCAAACTGCTTGAAATGACTCGCCAACCGCGCCAGCTCCTCAGTCACATCCGACCGGTCCGCAAAATACACAATCTCCTTCGCCAACCGTTCATCATCCACCGCCGGCATCTCCAACCCCGCCTGCTTCACCCGCTCACGTAACTGCTCGCGATACCGCTCCAACACCCCGGGCGCCAGCTTCTCCACCCGCTTCACCCCCGCCTCCATTAACTTGATCCGCCCCTTCAACTCCCTCGCCAAATGCCCCCCCTCAGCCGCCCGCATCTTCACCAACCCCTTCAACGCCTTCCCCAAAGCCTGACTCACCAATACCCACCACGCCTCGCAGTCCACCCCGTCATCCTGCCCACCCAATACCCCCGGCACCCGCATCAAAGATTCTAACGTCAGTTCACCTCCCAACTTCAAATCCTTCGCCAACTCCCTCAATACCCGCGCATACGACCGCGCCAAAGCCCGGTTAATCCTCGCCCCCGCCACCTCCTCCGAAATATGCCACGTCACCTTCACACTCACCCGCCCCCGCGATGCCTCCCCACTCACTAACTCCTTCACCCGCGGCTCCAACGCCTCCAGCTCACGCGGCAAACTCACCGACACCTCCAACTGACGCCGGTTCACCGAAGTTAACTCCACGGTAACGCGATTCCCCTGCTGCTGCGCCACCCCACGCCCATATCCCGTCATTGATCTCATCGTGAAGCCGACTATCCGCAAACCCCCTCCACCAAGCCATGAAATTCTACCACCCCCCCACGCCAAAAACGCATTTCCGTTGCCCCCAGCCCACACCCCAAAGCATCCTCCAACAACAAACATGCAAAAGATCGTCGCCGTCATCGGAGCCGGAACCTGCACCCCGGAACTCGCCGCCCTCGCCGAAGAAACCGGCCGCCTCATCGCCCAAGCCGGCGCCACCCTCGTCTCCGGCGGCCTCGGCGGCGTCATGGAAGCCGCCTCCAAAGGCGCCCACGAAGCCGGAGGCCTCACTCTCGCACTCCTCCCCGGACTCGATCGCTCCGATGCCAACCCCCACATCACTCTCCCCCTCCCCACCGGCCTCGGCGAAGCCCGGAACATCCTCGTCATCCGCGCCGCCCAAGCCGTCATCGCCATCGGCGGCGAATACGGCACGCTCTCCGAAATCGCCTTCGCCCTCCGCACCCGTAAACCCGTCTTCGGCCTCCAAACCTGGCAACTCGCCAGAAATGGAGAAATCGAAACCCACTTCCACGAAGCCAACTCCCCCGAAGAAGCCGTCCGCCTCGCCCTCGCCTCCATCTCCTAAAAACCCAAATCCTCAGCCCTCAGCCCTCAGCCCACCCACCCCGAACCAACAACCAACAACCAACAACCAACAACCAACAACCAACAACCAACAACCCATATCCCATCTCCCACCTACGATATCCGATCTCCCATCTCCCATCTCCCCTCCACGATCTCCCATCTCCCCTCCCCCGCGAAGCGCCTGCCCTCCATCTGCCATCCGCTCTCTCCTCTCTCCCCGCGTCCCGTTGCGGGACGCGTTTTCCCTACCCCAACCCAGCACCGAATGCTACATTCACCCCACCCCAAGATGAGAACGCCCAGCCTCTTTATAGCCTTCCTGTTTACCTCCCTCCTCCACTCCGCCACCCTCCCCGATCGACTCAACCCCGAAATCACCAGCCGTAACCGCATCCCCCCACACGCCTCGTTCATTACCTACCCCACCGCGGAAAACGCCCTCTCCCACGCCTCACCCCTCATCCCCCTCGCCAACCGCCGCGCCGCCTCCCCCTGGCACGTCTCGCTCAACGGTAACTGGCGCTTCCATTGGGCCCCCAATGTAAACTCCCGCTCGCTCGACTTCGCCTCGCCCTCACTCAACGATTCCTCCTGGCCCACCATCCCCGTCCCCTCCTGCTGGCAAATGCACGGCTACGACATCCCCATCTACGTCAACTTCATGAACGTCGACGCCAAATGCCCCTGGGGCAAAGTCAACCCACCCCTCATCCCCGATGACAAAAACCCCGTCGGTTCCTACCGACGCCTATTTGAACTCCCAGACACCTGGAACAATCGCACCACTCACGTGGTCTTCGATGGCGTCGAATCCTACTTCGAACTCTACCTCAACGGACACTTCATCGGCTCCGCCAAGGACAGCAAAACCCCCGCAGAATTCGACCTCACCCCCCACCTCCAACCCGGCTCCAACCTCATCGCCGTCCAAGTCTACCGCTTCTCCGACGCCTCCTACCTCGAAGACCAGGATAAATGGCGCCTCAGCGGTATCCATCGCGATGTCACAATCGTCTCCCGCCCCACAACCCATGTACACGACCTCTTCTACCATCCCACCCTCAACACCGACAGCCACACCGGCCACCTCCAGCTCGACATCTCCCTCAACACTCCCACCACCACACCGCTCTCAGCTCAACTCGATCTCTTCGACCAAGACAACCAGAAGATCGCATCGCTCTCTCACCACCCCATCCCCCCCTCCACCTCCGCCCCCACCCAGACCACTCTCCACCTCACCGTCCCCAACCCCAAACCCTGGACCGCCGAAACCCCCAACCTCTACTCCGCCATCCTCACGCTCCAATCCGATCAAGGCGAAACCATCGAAGCCATCCCCACCACCATCGGCTTCCGCAACATCACCATCGAAAACGCCCAGCTCCTTCTCAACGGCCAGCCCATCATTATCCGCGGCGTCAACCGCCACGAAATGGACCCCGACTCCGGCTACTCGGTCTCCCGTGCCTCCATGCTCCAGGACGTCCTCCTCATGAAGCGCAACAACATCAACGCAGTCCGCACCAGTCACTACCCCGACCACCCGGAATGGTACGACCTCTGCAACGCCTACGGACTCTACCTCATCGATGAAGCCAATATCGAAAGCCACGGCATCGGCTATGACCCGCGCAAAACTCTCGCCAATAAGCCGGAATGGAAAGCCGCCCACCTCGACCGCATCGCCAACCTCGTGGAACGCGATAAAAACCACCCCTCCATCCTCATCTGGTCCATGGGCAATGAAGCCGGCGACGGCCCCAACTTCGAAGCCGCCTACGCCTGGATGAAACAACGCGACCCCTCCCGCCCCGTCCACTACGAACGCGCCCGCCTCCACCCCCACACGGATATCTACTGCCCCATGTACTCCCACCCCGACGAAATGAAGCGCTACGCAGAGTCAAACCCATCCAAACCCATGATCCTCTGCGAATACTCCCACGCCATGGGCAATAGCGGCGGTGGCCTCAAGGAATACTGGGAAACCATCTACGCCTACCCCTCCCTCCAAGGCGGCTTCGTCTGGGATTGGGTCGACCAGGCCCTCCGTAAAACCACCCCCTCCGGCCAGGAGTTCTGGGCCTACGGCGGTGACTACGGCCCCCAAGGCACCCCATCAGACGGCAACTTCAACTGCAACGGCCTCGTCCAACCTGACCGCTCCCCCAACCCTTCCCTCCACGAAATCAAGGCCGCCTACCAACCCATTCTCATCACCGCCATCGACGCCGCCCAAGGCCTCCTCAAGGTCAGCAACCGACATTCGTTCTCCTCGCTCGACAACTACGAGGCTCACTTCGAGATCACAGCCAATGGATCTATGGCTGCAGGCGACTCCATCCCGCTCCCCGACATCCCACCCGGTAAATCCCGTGACATCCAAATCAACCTCCCCAACCTCAACCACCTTGCCGACAAGGAATGCTTCCTCAATATCCACTTCAGCCTGGCCAAAGAAACCCGCTGGGCACACCAGAACCACGAAGTCGCCAAGGCCCAGTTCCTCATCAACCAACCCACCCCCAAAAACACAAATGCCGGAACTCCAGCCCGGAATAACCTCACGCTCTCATCCACCCCCGAGACCTTCAAGGTCACCAGCCCCGCCCTCTCCCTCACAATCAGCCGCCAAACCGGCTCGCTCTCCTCCTTCCAATACCAAAACCAGGAACTCATCGCCCACCCGCTCGAACCCAATTTCTGGCGACCCGAAACCGACAACGACAGCGCCGGCAACCACTGGATGCTCACTAACCTCGGCCTCTGGCGACTCGCCGCCAAGGAACGCGTGGTCGCGTCCACATCCGCCCAAACACTTCCCGACAAAGTCCGTGTCACCATCCACGGTACCATGGCCCAAGGCCACGTCGATTGGACCCAAATCTACGACATCACCCCGGATGCCCACATCCATGTGGATACCACTTTCATCACGGAAACCGACATGCCCGAAATCCCCCGGCTGGGCCAGCAGTTCGCCATCCCCAACCGCTACAACCAAATCACCTGGTTCGGACGCGGCCCCCACGAAAACTACGCCGACCGTAAACTCGCTGCATTGGTCGGTGAATACTCGCTCCCCATCCCGGACTTCACCCACACTTACAGCCGTCCCCAGGAAAACGCCAACCGCACCGACGTCCGCTGGATTGCCTTCACCAATACCGATGGCCAGGGCCTCCTCGCCGTCCACGGCGAACACCTCCTCCAAGCCAGCGCCTGGCCCTACTCCCAGACCGACCTCGAAGCCGCCACCCACATCCATGAACTCCCCAAGCGCGACTTCATCACGGTCAACCTCGACTACCTCCAGCGCGGCGTCGGTGGCATCAATAGCTGGGGCGCTCAACCCCTCCCCCAATACACCATCCCGTCCGGCCGTTACCAATACGACTTCACCCTGATCCCAGTCACCAACCTCGCCGAAGCTATCACCACGCTGAACCTCTAACCCCCTCCAAAATCCATGGAATACTGCATCGAAGGTGTCCTCGCCCAAACCGCCCGCCTCATCCTCCAACCCGGCGATACCTGTTGGGCCAGTAAAGGCGCCCTCATGTCCCTCGACCCAGACGTCCAATGGACCCTCCGTATCCCCGGCGGACTCAGCGGCTCCGTCCGCCGCATGCTCTCCGGTGAAGGCCTCGGCCTCACCTACATCACCGGCTCGCGGGCCAACCAGCAAGTCACCCTCAGCACCAATCAACCCGGAAAAATCCTCCCGTGGAACCTTGCCGACGGCCCCGTCGTTACCACCCGCGGGTCCTTCGTCGCCGCCTTCGGACCCCAAATCGATATCGATGTCACCGTCGCCCGACGCGCCGGAGCCGCCTTCTTCGGCGGCGCCGGACTCTTCCTCCAGCAGATCTCCGGACAAGGCACCGTCCTCATCCATGGAGCCGGCGACTTCATCGAGCAAATCCTCCACCCGGGTGAATCCACCGTCGTGAGCACCGGCAACCTCGCTGCCTTCGCCAAGAGCGTCGACTACAACATCCAAACCACCGGAGGCATCAAACAAGTCCTCTTCTCCGGCGAAGGCCTCTTCATGACCCACCTCACCGGCCCCGGCCGCGTCCTCCTCCAAAGCCTCAAACGACACCGCATGTCCGCCCAACGAGGCAGCCCGGGGGCCTGATCCCCTCCCCAACCCGAATGCGCCAACTCCTCCACCGGACCCGACGCGCGTTCCTATACAACATCATCCGCTTCTTCCCCATCCGACACGCCACCGAACACATCGCCCGCGGCTTCGCCCTCGGGGTCGCCCCCAGCTTCTTCCCCAGCTTCGGCTCCGGCGCCGTCCTCCCCTCCTCACCTTCCTCTGGCCCGTCCTCTTCCTCCGCAACATGCAAAACGAATCCCTCTTCATCCACCCCCGACTCCTCATTGATAACCTCAACGACGTAACCGAAAAAGCCATCCAAACCCACCTCTAGGCACCCGCCCTCACGCTCTGAGCCATCCTCAACGACGCCATCACCGCCTGCCTCGCCTACCGCTGGAACTAACACCCCCCCGCCCCCCGTAGCCCCCTGACGCCCCACCCCAACAGCGGCTCAGACCTTCTATTCATAACCCACTCCCCGGCAACCCCTTATACTTTTCCAGACCTT
>JBJOII010000095.1:0-17701 GCA_046047235.1 Verrucomicrobiota bacterium
GGAGAGCGGAGAGCGGAGATAGTTGTGTTGACGAGGCTGTAATTCGCTATTTCCACGCTTGAGGCCGTGTGGCTTAATTCCGGCCCGTGAAAACGGTGGGGATTATTCCAGCCCGGTATGGTTCGACGCGATTTCCTGGGAAGCCGCTGGTTCTCATTGCGGGCAAACCACTTGTGCTGTGGGTGGTGGAGCGGGTGCAACGGGCTGGCAGGCTGTCCGAGGTGGTGGTAGCCACTGATGATGAGCGGATTGCGCGGGTGGTTTCGCCGTTTTGTCGGGTCGAGATGACGTCCGGGGAGCATCCGAGCGGGACGGATCGGGTGGCGGAGGTGGCCCGCAGGCTGGATTGCGAGGGGGTGGTGAATGTGCAGGGGGATGAGCCTTTGGTGGATCCTGGCTTAATTGACCGGTTGGCTGAGGGGTTGGAGGGAGCGGAAATGGTGACTGCAGCGACGCCTTTGGGGGGGGCTGGGGAGCTGGAGGATCCGAACGTGGTGAAAGTCGTTGTCAGCGCTTCAGGGCGAGCCCTATATTTCTCGCGGCGTACGATTCCGTATCTCCGAGAAGCCGTCGATCGTTCGGTGAACGAGCAATTGGCGGCATTTCCTTTTTTGAGGCATTTAGGCATTTACGGATACCGGCGCGAGACTTTGGAACGGCTGGTTGGTTTTCCGGTTTCGGGCTTGGAAGCAGCTGAGTGTTTGGAGCAGCTGCGGGCTTTGGAAAACGACGTGGAAATCCGCGTGATCCGGGCGGAGGAGCGTGGGGTGGGAGTGGATCGGCCGGCTGATGTGGCGCGGGTGGAAGCCCTTTTGACGCAGCTTTGATGAAATCGCGAACTATGAAGTACATCTTTGTGACTGGCGGGGTGGTAAGTTCCCTTGGCAAGGGGTTGACGGCTGCGTCGTTGGGAACACTGCTGGAGAATCGCGGTCTCAAGGTGGTGCTGCAGAAGTTTGACCCCTACCTGAACGTCGATCCCGGCACGATGAGTCCCTATCAGCACGGGGAGGTGTATGTGCTGGATGACGGGGCGGAAACGGATTTGGACCTCGGTCATTATGAGCGGTTTACGAGCGTCAAACTCGGGCGGACCAACAACCTGACCAGCGGTCAGGTCTACCAGACGGTCCTGGATCAGGAGCGGCGAGGGGATTACCTGGGGAAGACCGTGCAGGTGATCCCCCACGTGACGGATGAGATCAAGAAACGGATCCGGCAGTGGTCTGACACGACCGACGCGGACGTGGTGATCACTGAGATCGGGGGGACGACGGGGGATATCGAGGGTTTGCCGTTTCTGGAGGCAATTCGTGAGTTCGCCTTGGAGGTGGGTCCATCCAACGCGCTGTTTCTCCACGTGACCTACGTGCCGTTTATTCGTGCGGCGGGCGAGCTGAAGACCAAACCGACCCAGCAGTCGGTGGCCAAGCTGCGGGAGATTGGCATCGCGCCGCAGATTTTGGTTTGCCGTTGTGACCGTCCTTTGGACAAGGAGCTGCGTCGGAAAATCTCGCTGTTCTGCAACGTGGCTTTTGAGTCGGTGATTGAGGAGAAGGACGTGGATCACAGCATCTATGAAGTGCCGTTGATGCTACAGCGGGAGCGGTTGGATGAGCAGGTGTGTGACTATCTTCGCCTGGATACTGCGCCGGCCAACATGAGCCACTGGCAGGAGATCATTCGTAAGCTGATTGCACCTGCGCACCGGGTGCGCATCGGGGTAGTGGGGAAATATATCGAACTGCAGGACGCCTACAAGTCGGTGTATGAGGCAGTCATTCACGGGGGGATTGCCAACGATTGCGGTGTTGAAATTGTTAAGGTGGACAGCGAGGACATTGAACGACAGGGGCCGGAGGCGTTACTGGGAGGGCTGGGGGGGTTGCTGGTGCCGGGCGGGTTTGGTCGGCGTGGAACGGAGGGCAAGATTCAGGCCGCCCGCTACGCGCGGGAGCATCAGGTGCCTTATTTCGGGCTGTGCCTGGGGATGCAGATTGCCACCATTGAGTTTGCCCGGCATGTGCTGGGTTTGGAGCATGCGCATTCCACGGAATTGGATCCCGAGACGCCGCACCCGGTGATCACCCTGCTGGATGCCCAGCGTCAGGTGACGTCCAAGGGGGGAACGATGCGGTTGGGGGCCCAACCCTGCCAGTTGGCGATTGGGACGAAGGCGGCTCACTTGTATGGGGCATTCCTGGTGCATGAGCGCCACCGGCATCGCTTCGAGTTCAACCATGAATACCGGGAGCAGTTTGAAAAGGCGGGCTTCATCATCAGTGGAGCTTCCCCGGACGGGAAACTCGTGGAATTGATCGAGCTGGCCAACCATCCGTTCTACATGGCCTGCCAGTATCATCCGGAGTTCCACAGCAAACCCCATCAGCCACACCCTCTCTTCAGGGGCTTCATTGCAGCGGTGCACAACCGCATGCACCATCGATCGATGAATTCGGGTTCTGCTTCCTGACCTGAGTCTGACTGGGCTTTTGTTCGCTGGTGTATCGGGCATGAATTATTCTGACGCGATCGGGTTTTTGTATAGGCTGCGGCTTCACGGATTCAAGCTGGGTTTGGATAACACCCGTGCGCTGGCGGCGATGGCGGGTGATCCGCAGAAGCGACTGCGTTTTATCCATGTGGCGGGGACGAACGGCAAAGGCTCCACGTGCGCCATGCTGGAGGCCATCTATCGTCGGGCAGGTTATCGTGTGGGCCTGTTTACTTCGCCTCATCTGGTTTCGTTTCGAGAGCGAATGCAGGTGAATCGGGAGTGGATCGGGGAAGGCGCAGTCGTGCGGTTGGCGATGGCGATGCGGGGGTGGGTTGGGGCATTTCCGGAGGAGCATTGTCCTACATTCTTTGAAGTGATCACGGTGATGGCGCTCCTGCATTTCATAGATCAGGATTGCGACCTGGTGATTTGGGAGACCGGGATGGGAGGGCGCTTGGACGCCACGAATATTGTCGTGCCGGAGGCCAGTGTCATTACCAGCATCCATCTCGATCACATGCGGTGGCTGGGTTCGACACTGAGCGAGATTGCTGCGGAGAAGGCGGGGATAATCAAGCGCGGGGTGCCCGTGGTCAGTGCTGCTCAGGATGCGACCGTGATTGACGTGCTTCGTGCACGTGCCGAGGAGTTGGAATCGACGCTGACTGTGGTGGACCCGCAGGTGGAAGGATGCGGCCTGCCGCCGGGATGGGATTGTTCCCTGTCCGGGGTGCATCAGCGGGCGAACGCGGCTTTGAGTCTGGCGACCGTGCGAGCGTTGCGTCGTCGACTTCCCGTGGAGGATGAGACGATCCAGTCCGGACTGGCCGGGGTTGAGTGGCCGGGGCGGATGCAGGTGGTGAAAGGGCGGGGTGGGGGCAGGTTGTTGTTGGATGGGGCGCATAACCCTGCCGGGATACAGACTTTGGTGGATGGAGTGCGTCATGCCTATCCGGGGGAGAGCCCCGTTTTTATAATCGGGATGCTGCAGGACAAAGATTGGGGGGCGATGGCTGCGAGGTTGGCCCGCTGCGCGCGGAGGATCGTGGTGGTTCCAGTTCGAAGTGACCGTGGCCTGGCGCCGGAAGAATTGGCGACTGCGTGCCGTCGTCCGGGGCAGGGGACCGCGGATGTTAGGGTGGGGGATTCGTTGGCGAGTGCACTCAGGGAGTGCGAGGCGGAGCCTTTCGTGGTGGTGACGGGTTCCCTTTATCTTGTAGGGGAAGCGATGGCGTTGTTGGATCTGCTTCCCGAGGCGAGTGTGGATGAGCTGGATCTGAACGACTGGTCGCCGGGGGTGAACCCCTGATTTTCTGATGAACTGCAAGTTGGATTGGATGGTCTTAGCCTCGGTATCGCTGGTGCTGGGGCTTGCGATGGCCGGGTGTGCGTCCGGGGATGCGAAACCGCAGCAGGTCGCGGCCCCTGCGGGGTTCGTGTCAGCAAGGCCGGTCTACCCGTTTAGCCCGACGAACGATGTGGTGGATGTCTACCACGGAGTGTCAGTGCCGGACCCCTTTCGCTGGCTGGAGAATGACGAAGCACCGCCTGTGCGGGCGTGGGTGATGGCACAGAGCCAGTTGACCTCCGATTATTTGGGGGATTTACCCGCTAGGGAAGCGATCCGGTCGCGCATGGCTGCGCTCTGGGGGTATGAGCGCCGCAGTCTTCCGCTCCAGCGAGGAGACGGTTTGTTCTGGACCGCGGGGGGCGGGGGGCGAGGTCGAGGTGCGTTGTATTATCAGGCAACGGAGGCGGGTGAGCCACGTCTGTTGCTGGATCCTGCCGGTTTGGCCGAGGCTGGCGGTCCGGTTTATTTGGCCGACTTTGCGCCGAGCTGGGATGGACGTTGGGTCGCCTACGGATTGAGCGGGGAGGGGCAGTCTGCCGAGACCTGGAAGGTGATGCAGGTGGAGAGCGGCCAGGGGACGGCAGATGAGGTCCGTGGAGTGCAACTGTCCAACACTGTCTGGACGCGGGATGGGACGGGGTTCTTTTACAGCCGGTTTACTGCGCGAAGTGAAGGCGACACGGGAGGGGGCGGATTCGATCAGTTGCACCAGCTCTGGTTTCACCGGTTGGGGACCTTACAGGAGCAGGACCGGCTGGTGTTCCAGCGGCCAGAGCGGCCTGCGTGGAATTACTATCCTCAAGTGTCGGAGGACGGACGGTTTTTGGTGGTGACGGTATCGGAGGGGACATCGGCCGCCTCGGGCGTTTTTCTGGTGCGGTTGGATGAGCAGCCCTGGGTGGTGGAGGATCTGCTGCCGGAATTTGACGCTGCATACAGTTTCGTTGGGGGTGATGGAGATAACCTCTTTTTTCTCACTGACGCAGGGGCGCCGTTGGGAAAACTGGTCGCTGTGGATGTCAGCAAAGGGCACAAGGCTGTGGTCAGTGAGGTTGTTCCGCCAGGTGAGCACCGGCTGGAGGGGGCTACTCTTGCGGGTAAACGTCTGTATCTTCGGTATCTGGAGAATGTGACTTCGCAGTTGCGCATGGTGGATCTGCACGGTCAGTTGTTGGGCTACGTCCAGATGCCTGAGATGGGTTCGCTGTCGGGGGTGGGGGGGGCGTCAGGGAGTGAGGCCATCTACTTCAGTTTCTCGAGCTTTGTGACGCCTCCGACTGTCTACCGCTACGATCCGGCTGCCCAGGCTGCTGTGGTTTGGTTTACGCCGTCATTGCCGGTGGATTCTGCGCGGTATGAAACAAGGCAGGTCCTGGTGCGCAGTCGCGACGGCACATCCTTGCCGATGTTCATTTGTCATCGGAAGGACGTGGTCATGGACGGGGAGCGTCCGACGCTGTTGTATGGTTTTGGAGGCTTTGGGGTGAGTATGAAGCCGCGGTTTGATGTGGCACCCCTGGTCTGGATGGAACTTGGGGGTGTGTATGCCGTCCCGGCGTTGCGCGGGGGAGGGGAGTTTGGGGAGGGCTGGCATCAAGGCGGCATGGGGCGGAACAAGCAGAATACCTTCGATGACTGCATTGCGGCGGCGGAATGGCTTGTGGCCAACGATGTGACGAATCCGCGCCGCTTGGCGATTGCCGGTGGCAGCAATGGTGGGCTTTTGGTTGGTGCCTGCATGACTCAGCGACCCGGTTTGTTCGGTGTGGCGCTGCCATCGGTGGGGGTCTTTGACATGCTGCGGTTTCCAGAGTTCACAATCGGCTGGGCATGGGTTTCCGAGTATGGCGATGTCAAGGAACCGGGGATGCTTGAGGTGTTGCGTAGCTATTCTCCCTTGCATCAGGTGAGACCTGGCGTGGTCTATCCATCGACCCTGATTGCCACTCCGGCACACGATCGCAGGGTTGTTCCCGGTCACAGCTTCAAATTTGCAGCGGCTCTGCAGGCGCATCATGTCGGAGACAATCCGATCCTGTTGCGGGTGCAGGATGAGGGTGCTCCTCTGGGTGTCGGGCGTTTGGATCCTCAGCTCGAGGAAGCTGCGGACCAGTGGGCATTTGCCTTTCATGAGATGCGATTTGTTCCCGGGTTCTGAGTGGTCAGGGTGATCCGATAGCGATAACGAGCGTCCGCAACCGAGGGTTCCATGGCGTTATTCCGATCAAGAACGGTTCCAGCACACTCTGCCAGCTGAGCCCTTGGATCTCGTTGTTCTGGCAGTCCGGTAGGGAACGGGATGTCGGATTTGACAGCCAATGGAGTGGTGGCATTGTCTAATCCATGCAATTCAACCTCTTGATGGTGTTGTCCATGTTTACTGCGTGCGCTGTCTCGGCTGCTTCTCCGGGTCTGTATGATATTCCCCTCAAGGATATTCAGGGCAAGGATACCTCACTCAAGGCCTACGAGGGCCAAGTCCTGCTGGTGGTCAATGTGGCTTCCAAGTGCGGTCTGACTCCCCAATACGCTGGTTTGGAAAAGCTGTATCGCGACCACAAAGCAAAGGGACTCACGGTCCTGGGATTTCCCTGCAACGATTTCGCCGGCCAGGAGCCGGGGTCGACCCAGGAAATACAGAAGTTCTGCAAAGACAATTTCGATGTCTCCTTCCCGATGTTCGACAAGCTGCACGTGAAGGGTGACGGACAGCACGCACTCTACAAGGCGTTGTCCGGTCCGGGTTCGCCGTTCCCTGGTGACGTCGCCTGGAACTTCGGCAAGTTCCTGATCAGCCGCGACGGCAAGATCCTGGCGCGATTCGAGCCTCGCACTGCCCCGGACGCACCGGAACTGCTGGCGGCGATCGACAAGGCGCTGGCCCAGGCGAAATAACAACCCGCCAACACTTTTTCAGCTGTGTTGCCCCGCTGATGAAAGCTCCCGGAGGGGGCTTTGTTCAGCGGGGTATTTTTATGGCTGAACCGGGGGAGGGGGGATATAGAGCAGGTCGCGAGGGACGACATGAATCCGACATCGATCGAAAGCCATCTGGTGCTGGTATTGGTGGAGTGGGTCGTGATTCTGCTGCTGGCCCGGGTTTTCGGTCGATTGGCATTGGCTTTGGGGCAGCCTCTGGCAGTGGGTGAGATCACGGCCGGTTTGCTGCTTGGGCCTTCGGTGCTGGGGGCGGTCTGGCCGGATGCGATGCAGTTTCTTTTCCCGGACACCACCCAGAAGTCCCTGCAGATTCTGGCCAAGGTTGGACTAATCCTGTTGTTGTTCCAAGTGGGGATGGAGTTTGACTACGGCCACTTGCGGACCAGGTCGCGCACCGTTGGTCTGGTCTCCCTGATGGGATTGTTGGCGCCGGCCGGAGCCGGCTTGTTGATTGGTCCATGGCTTCATCGAACCTTTTCTCCGGAGCTTCCCTTTCTGGGATTCCAGATCTTCGTGTGTATCGCGCTCACCATCTCAGCGCTTCCAATTATGGGGAGAATCCTGATTGAGATGGGGCTGGAGCATACGCCCTTGGGGGCCATGGCGATTAGTTCCGCGGCGATTGACGATGTGGTGGGCTGGGTTTTCCTGGCGGCGGGTACGGCTCTGGTTCAGTCGGGATTTTCTCCCGGGCGGCTCGTTCTGCAGGTAGGAGGTCTGGTCGGGCTGTTCCTGCTGCTGCAGCGTGTGGTTGGGCCATTGCTGCGTCGTATATGGCGGGCCGGTCAAGAGGAGGGGCAATCCCCCGTGTTGCACAAGGGATTCCTGGCAGTCCTGCTTGCCGGTTTATTCCTTTCCTGCGTGGCCGCGAGCATTCTGGGGGTGTTCTCCCTTTTCGGGGCGTTCCTGTTCGGGGTCGCCCTGCATCAGGAACGGGATCTGGTCCGGGTTTGGCGTGAGCGGTTCTCGGATTTTGTGCTGGTGGCCCTGGTTCCAATTTTTTTCACCAACACGGGACTGCGTACCGAGATCGGAGCGTTGACAACACCGCTGGCCTGGTGGGGAGCGCTGGTAGTGATGGTGGCGGCGGTTGGAGGCAAGCTTGGGGGGTGTTATTTGGGCGCACGACTTTCGGGACAACCCGGCAGGGAAGCCTTTGGTATCGCCGCGTTGATGAACACTCGAGCACTGATGGGGCTGGTGGCCATCAACGTAGCGATGGAACTGGGACTGCTCACCCCGGTCCTGTTCACCATGTTTGTGTTGATGGCGTTAGTCACAACCGCCATGACTGTGCCACTCCTGCGGCGGTCACTTTGTACTGCCACCCGGAGCGAGTCAGCGGTCGGCCGGCATTCCTAGCCTGACTGGGCTTCTCCGGAAGAGCCCGGAGCCGGCGCAGGAAGTTTATTGATGGCGTCCGCAATCGAACTCACGCTTTCGAGGATGGACCGGGCCGCGTCCGGATCGGGAACCTTCAAGCCGTAGTTTTTGTCCAGAACCACGACAAGCTGCAGGGCATCGACAGAGTCCAGCCCAAGGCTGCCCGGGCCAAAAAGCGGTTGGTTGTCCGCTATTTCCTCTGGGGTGACCTGGAGCATGAGGTTCTCCACAAGGAGTTGCTTCAGCTTGTTCTTGAGTTCCTGGTTCGCTTCCATCACACGGCTGGTTAATTGCTTCTTCGAAGGTTGTGGGTGGTGGCTGGGTGGCGACAAGACAGAAATGGGGCGAATCGGGTTTGGCCAGCGGCTAGGTGCTCCGGGCGAGCCTTGCTCCCATGGACTGGTGATTGCAGCCCACCGCTACGATGCGAGCGTAGGTCGTGCCACAGGGCGGGGATTGGGCCAGCAGGCTGGCGGCGATGATGCATTGCCAACCGGTGGCTGCCGTCATGGCTTCGCCGAGTATGGCTCGGGGAGATGTTCGGGTTCCCGGCCAAGAGGGCCAGAGCGCGTTTTCGATGGCATCGGTGCGGGGGATACCTGATCGGCTATCCACGAGGTGTTCACCCTCGCTGGGAGATGGCATTTGACGAGCGAGTTCTGCCGTGGCGGCTTCTGGGGATCCCCATGCTTCAAAGGAGAAAGGGTCATAGACATGCTCCAGTGCGACGGCGTTCTCATTCACAGGAGTGGAGGTCAGGCAGATGGCTGCCGCACCCTCGGCCGTCAGGGTCTGGGGACTGAATAGCCGCCATCCCTCCAGGACCGACCAGTCGCTTTCCTCTGCGGCGATGACGAGTGCTGCCTTCACAAAGCCTGAGGCAACCCAGTTGGCTCCGGTGGCCAGGGCTTGGAGGAAGACACTGGAATCCCCAACAAGGGAGTAGGCAGGGACAGGTGCTTGCAGGGCTGCCGCCACATGGCTGGCGGGGGCGTTGAAAACCGTTTCAGGAAAGAGGATTGGACTTGCGGTTGATGGGTCCTCGATCGTTTCAGCGTAGAATCGACGGGTGTAGCGCACCGAGCCGCACATTGTGCTGAAGAGGATGCCGAGTTCTTCGATGGGGCAGGGCAGGTTTTCCACCGCCTGCTGAGCTGCCGCAGCGGCGTATTGGGAGATGGGGCTGCTACGGCGTAGTCGGGGATGGCTCAGGATCGGGGGGCGTGTGGTGGGGCGTGGCACCAGTCTGGCATGGAAGGTCCGGGGCCCCTCGACCTCAGTGGTGGGCAGTGGCTTGCCGTCTTTGACCGCCTCCAGCAGGGGCTGAACACCCCAACCGGCAGGCGAAACCGCACCAAGACCGCTGACCCAGACCGGCTTCATGGCGTCCTCCTGAGAATCAACGATGCGTTGGCTCCGCCAAAGCCAAAGGAATTGGACATGACTCGCTCCAGCTTGGCCGGGCGGGGTTGGCGGACGAGGGGGAACTGGCAGAGGGGATCAGGGTGAGCTAACTCAGGCATCGGGGGGAGCCACTGTTGCTGCAGTGTCATGAGGCAGAGCACGGCTTCCACTGCACCGGCAGCCCCCAGTAAATGTCCGACACAGCGCTTGGTCGAACTGACCGGAAGCTGGGACGCGTAGGGGCCAGCCCAGCTGTTGATGGCTTTGGCCTCTGCTGCGTCGTTGAGGCGGGTGCCCGTGCCGTGAGCGTTCAGATAGTGGATGGCGTCCGGCTTGAGCCCGGCGCGGGTGCAGGCGAGGTCCATCGCAGCGCGGGCCGCGTCACCCTCCGGGTGTGGCTGGGTTAAGTGGTGAATGTCCGTGGCCGAGGCATAACTCTCCACGACACCCAGAACCCTCGCGCCCCGGGACTGTGCCGACTCCAGCGTCTCCAGCGCCAGCAAGGCTGCGCCCTCCCCCAGGCTGAGACCGTCACGGTTGGCGTCGAACGGTCGGCATCCCTCTGCCGAAAGGGCCTGTAGCGAGTCAAACCCGCTGAAAACCAACAGGCAAAGCGCTTCGTAGCCACCTGCCAGGACACGGGTGTAAGTTCCCGTGCGCACCAGCTGCCAGGCCTGGCCGATGGCATTGGAGCCCGATGCACAGGCGTTGGAGATGATGGTTGCGGGTCCGGTTGTGCCCAGCGCGTGGGCGGCCTCGGCAGCCTGCCGCTGCGCCTGATAATGCAGGACGCGCGAGGGTTGATGCCGGGAAGATCCATCCGGCCGGAGGGCCTGGTGGTAGAATTCCTCCCCGCGCAACATTCCCGCGCTGGTGGTGCCAAGCACCAACGGGATATCCGCCGGGCTGTCCCAGCCAGCCTGCTGCCAGGCTTCGGAACCGGCCAGCCACAGCATTGCCAGCGCACGGTCCCAGCGGGTGATCCTGCTCCGGCTAAGGCCGGAGCCGCGCCACCAGTCCGCCGGTAGGTCGACTTCACCGGCAATTTGGGCGCGCTGGCGAGCCACATCGAAGTGCTGAACCGGCCTCAAGGCAGATCTTCCTGACTTGAACCCCTTCAGGTTCGCATCCCACCCCCCCCCCAAGGCAGTGATGATTCCCGCTCCAGTCACGACAACATCGTGGGGCTGGACGCGGGGGTTGGCGGAGGGGTAGAGCACGATAGGTGTCGCTGGACGTTTGGCGGCGCAGCTTAAGGATGGCTGCGGGCGCGAGTCAAAACCTCTCTCCAGCCGGATGTAACCATCTACGCGACAGTCCGTAACCCCTAGATTTTAGAGTTGCCCCAGCCCTGCCTTGGGGTCCAAATGAGCCCTCATGCTGCGGCGCGAGCGCCAAATTTTATTAGATATCCAGCGTATCATCGATACGGGGATTTTTTGTCTGGCTTTCTGGATATCCTGGTGGCTCAGGGCGAATCCTGATGTTCTCCAGTTTACTGATCGCCCCCCAGTGGACCCCTTCAGCTCCCATTACGCGTGGCTGCTGGTTTTTGTCATCCTGATCAGCCCGCTCTCCCTTCAACTGCAGGGATTTTACTCGCGTCCCCTGCGGCCAACTCGGCGGCAGACGTTGTGGCAGGCCTTTTGGGGGAGTTTCTGGGTCACGCTCGCCCTGGTTGTGGTGACTTTCCTTCTGGCCGAACGACCCGCCCGCGGCATCGTCATCCTCTTCGGCGGAGTTGCGTTCCTCCTGTTGGTGGTGAAGGAGGAGCTATTACTGCGTTGGCTGAACAGTTCACGAGTGGCGGCTATGCGCCGACGGATGATTATCGTCGGTACATCGGAGGACCGTAAGGCTTTGAAGCATCGGATGCCGGTGCTCTTCCAGCAGGGAGTTGAAGTGCTCGAGGAGCTGGACCTGAACGAGATGCCGATCGAACGGCTCCTGGAATGTCTGCATCGCCAGGCCCCGAACGGGGTCCTGCTTTGCGCGCAGCATACGGTTTTTGGACAGGTCGAGAAGGTCATTGCCGCCTGTGAGTTGGAGGGTGTGGAGGTTTGGTTGATGGCAGACTTTTTCAAAACACAGATCTCCCAGACCTCGCTGGATGACTTTCTGGGTACTCCGATGCTGGTGTTTCGGTCAGCGCCCGAGACATCCTGGGAGGTTCTGGCAAAACAGGCGATTGACATTGTCGGTGCCACTTTCCTGCTGCTCCTTTTCTCCCCGATCATGCTGGGGGCAGCCATGGCCGTGCGCTTTTCCTCCTCGGGTCCAATCTTTTTCCGCCAGCAGCGATGCGGGCTCAACGGACGGCCCTTCACCATGCTGAAGTTTCGGTCCATGAGCACGGATGCGGAGCAGCGCAAGCATGAGTTGGAGAAGCTCAATGAGATGAGCGGCCCTGTCTTTAAGGTAACCAATGACCCGCGGGTGACTCCTGTCGGCCGGATTCTAAGGAAGTATAGCATCGATGAGTTTCCCCAGCTCTTGAACGTGATCCGGGGTGAGATGAGCCTGGTGGGGCCCCGCCCGTTGCCAGTGGATGAGGTGGCTCGCTTCGATGATCTGGCTCACCGCCGTCGTTTGAGTGTGAAGCCCGGTATCACCTGCCTCTGGCAGGTCAGCGGGCGCAGTGATCTCCAGGATTTCAAGGAATGGGTGCGGCTGGACCTGGAGTACATCGACAACTGGTCGCTCATGCTCGATATAAAGATTCTCTGCCGTACCGTCCCGGTCGTGCTGATGGGGTCCGGCGCTCGATAGATGCCGGTGCCTCCTCCAGGCGTGACGGGTCGGTCCGGGTCTTCCGTATGAATTCCGGAGTGTTTTAACCATGCCGCAAGCCTCAAAAACAAAGAACAAGAAGCCCACCACGCGTTCCCGCCGCTCACCGGTATCCAAGCCGACCAAGCCTGTCTCGGTAGTCACCGGAGCTGCAGGATTCCTTGGATCTCATCTGGTCGACCTGTTGCTCGGGCGCGGACACCGCGTGGTGGGTATCGACAATTTCGTCACCGGGCGGGTTGAAAACATTGACCACCTCGCCGGGCAATCCGACTTCCGGTTTATTCAACAGGACGTGACGGAGTTTCTTTTCCTGGATGAGTCGGTGGACTACGTCTGGCATTTTGCTTCTCCCGCAAGCCCGGTGGATTATCTGGAACTGCCCATCCAGACCCTCAAGGTCGGGTCCCTCGGGACGCACAAGGCTCTGGGTTTGGCGAAGGCCAAGGGAGCGAGGTTTTTGCTGGCATCGACGTCAGAGGTTTACGGTGATCCGCTGGTCCATCCCCAAACGGAGGATTACTGGGGCAACGTAAACACGCTGGGACCACGGGGGTGTTACGACGAAGCCAAGCGCTTCGCCGAGGCGCTGACCATGGCCTACCACCGTGAGCACGGCGTTGCTACCCGGATCGTCCGGATCTTCAATACCTATGGCCCGAGGATGCGGTTGCATGACGGGCGCGTGGTGCCTGCTTTTATCAGTCAGGCGCTTGCAGGGAGGGCGATCACCGTCTTCGGGAAGGGGCAGCAAACGCGAAGCTTCTGCTATTGCTCGGACCTGATCGAGGGCATCTACCGTCTAATGATGTCCGAGGAGAATTATCCTGTGAACATTGGGAATCCGCACGAGCTGACGATCCTGGAGTTTGCCAAGGTGATTACGCGCCTCACCGGATCCAAGAGTTCCGTTCGGTACAGACCTCTGCCCAAGGATGATCCCCGGCAACGAAAGCCGGATATCACCCGAGCCAAGTCCCTGTTGGGTTGGACACCGCAAGTCGACCTGGAGACAGGCCTTGCCAGAACCATCGAATGGTTTCGTCAACACCCTGCCCGTTAGCCCCAAACAGCAGCCGTCAAGGCCTAAGAGCAGAGCTTTTCTGTTTGACCCTCCACCTGAATTCCAGTAACCAGCTCCCGTCTCACTCATTGCCGACGCCCGCGGTCCTTGAGACGGCGGCCTGTTGTGTTTTGCCCATGAGTGAGCAAATTGCTAGATGCTGAACACGAAGTCATTTCTCTCGATGGACTTTGGGGCGGGCAGCCTCAAAGCAGCGGAGTTCGAGCCGACGGACAGCGGGGTGATCCGTCTGCGTCAATTTGGGATCCGCAGCTTGGGGTTTGAAGGGTCCCAGGATGTCTCGCGGGAGCGGGCGCTGAACAAGGCCATCCCGGAACTGATCGCCGAACGCGGGTTCGGGGCCCGCAATGTGAACGCCTGCTCGGCTGGTTATCACGTCTTCTCCAAGTTCGTTAAGCTGCCGCAGGTTGATGCCTCCAAGGTTGCCCAAATTATTCAATACGAGGCGCAGCAGAACGTGCCATTCCCTCTGGAGGAAGTGGCGTGGGACTATCAGATTCTCGGCACCACACCCTCCGGCGAGTTTGAAGTGCTGCTTGTCGCCATCAAGAACGACGTGGTGGAAAGTCTTTTCCGCACCACAGAATCAGGCGGCCTGAAGGTTCAGCTTGTCGACGTCTCGATCGCCGCGCTTGCCAACGCTTTTCGCTTTAACTACGGGGACGTGGAGGGTTGCTCCATGTTGCTGGATATCGGTGCCAAAACCAGCAACCTCCTGTTCTTTGAGCAGGGCAGGGTTTACGCCCGGGGAATCAACATTGGTGCAAACTCCATCACTCAGGATTTCGCCGCCGAGGCGAAGATGCGTTTCGCCGAGGCTGAGCAATTCAAGATCGCTGATGGTTTTGTTAGCCTGGGTGGCGCCTACGAGGAGCCTGACAATCCAAAGCAGGCGCAAATTTCGAAAATTGCACGTCAGGTCATGACCCGGCTGCACATTCAGGTCAACCAGACGATTCAGTTCTACCGCGGTCAACAGGGAGGGAACGCCCCCCAACGACTCTTCCTGGCAGGCGGGGCTTCCATCATGCCTTACACCCCGCAGTTTTTTGCGGAGAAGCTCGGGATTGAAGTCGAGTATTTCAACCCCTTCAGGAACATCGAGATCGATCCCTCGATCAATTTGGAAGAGTTGGCTTCTGTGGCTCACGGCTTCGGTGAGGTAGTCGGGCTGGGATTGCGGAACATTGCCCAATGTCCGCTGGAGCTGAACTTGATGCCGAAGAAGTTCCTGCAGAGGCAGGAGCTGGCCCAAAAGCAGCCATACTTCATCGCTACGGCCTTCAGTCTCATTCTGGTGGTTCTGGCCATCGGCGGCTACTACTCCAAATTGGCCGCGCTTCAGACGGGCACCAGGGACTTGGTGGCAGAGAAGAAAGCCCCGCTACAGCAGACCGATAGGAAACTCAAGTCTGAGCTGAGCAAGCTGAGCAGTCTGAAGAACGAGGTCTCGCTGCTCAACGAGTGGTCGTCACAGCGCTTTTTCTGGACGGATGTTCTGAAAGAATTGCGCCATGCGCTGGCAGTAACGGAGGCCACGCGCAAGGCAGAGATGAATGGAGTGGAAAACGGTGTCTGGATTGAGAGCTTCGCCAGTGCCAACCCGAACCTGCAGTCGACGGGTTCCACGCCCTCGGTGGACTTGTACGAAGAGGAGGAGGAAAACGACCCCTACGCCACGATGGACGAAGAGTCGAAGCGCCTCCTCATGGAGCGCTATGGTGTTGCCGTGATGGGCAACAAAGCGGGCGCATCCACCTCAACAGCAAAAGCGACCGGCTCAACCAACGAAGTGAGCGTGATCAACGTCACTTGCAAAGGATTAAGTCTCAAGAACCTTGATCCCACAGCCGACCTTCGTCTCGCCAACGTCCTGCAAAGTCAGTTGCAGCAAAGCGAGATGTTCGATCCTGAAGGCACCAAGCTTTCGGGTGATATCACCCCGGTGGACGAGCTGACCTTCAGTTTTGGCGTCACGCTCAAGCTCAAAAACCCCTTGAAACTTTAAAGCCATGGCCTGGTTCAAACGAAATTTGATTCTCGTCGTCGGGGGCGTTGTGGCGCTCGTCCTCTTGGGGGCGTCGGGCTACTTCCTCTACACAAGCTACGACAAGAACGCCAAGATCTCTCAGGAGCTGGAGGGTGAAGCGAGCGAATTTGGTCGGCTCAACAGCTCCAACCCCAGTGTTACGGAGGATAACATTGAGGCGGCCAAGACCGAGCAGGAACGACTCAAGGCCATGGTCCAGGAGTATTGGAAGTACTTCGCGCCTGTGGCTCAATACACCAACATCACCAGTGCTGAATTCACCTTTCTGCTCGCCAACACTCTTAATGAGCTGAACGTCCTGGCGGAAAATCAGGGTGTTCGGAGACCCAAGGATTTTGCCTACACCTTTGACACGCAGCGCGAGCGCATGAACTTTGCCCCCAGCGAGGTCCTTCCCTGGACGTATCAGCTGCTGGAGATCAAGTCGCTCTGCGAAACAATCTACAGTGCAAGGGTCCATTCGATTCTGCGCATCCTGCGACCCGCAGTCTCCACCAACGACAATGCGCAGGTCACGCTGCGCGGAGCCGTCGTGACGACCAACAACGTGGTTAAGGCGGTGACAACGCCATATGAGGTGACCTTCCAAGGGTTCAGCAGCGAGCTCGCCACTGTGTTGGAAGGCCTCGCGAAATCACCGCAGTGTTTCCTCATTAAGAATATCAACGTCGAGAAGTCGCCTCAGAGCGCTCCGGCAGATCAGTCAGGCATGATGTCGCGCTATGGTGCAATGGCGCCGGCCGCTGCGGCCCCTGCTGGAGTTCCCCAGAATCTGGCCGACCGGTACGGTATGGGGAACCGTTACGGTGGGGCTGGTGGCGGAGGCATGAGTGCGGAGCAGCAGATGATGAATCGATATGGGGTGCGTCCTGGAGGGGGCAGAGTAACGCCGACGCCCACCGCCCCGGCACCGACGTACTACGCCCCAGTGGCTAGTGCGGCCCGCAAAGGTCCTGAGACTGTCTTGGATGAGCAGTTGCTGAGATTCACTCTGAGGGTGGAAGCGGTCAGGCCTTTGGTGGCGGCCAACTAAGGTGAAGATTTCCATGGATTTCGTAAAGTTTCTCAAAAAGCACTACGAAAAAGTGGTGCTGAGTTTGGTGCTGGTGGCTCTGGCGGCCGCTGCGATCTTCCTCTTTCTGGGTGTCGCGGCGGAGCAGGGACGCATCGCAACCTACATGCAGCTCAATGCCAGCCCCGGGTCAAAGGGCTTGGAGGTGCTTGACCTCTCCACCAATCAAACGGTGCTGGATCGGCTCCGCCGCCCTGACGCCGTTCAGTTGGATGGTGAGCACAATCTGTTCAACCCCGTAACTTGGAAGAAGCGCGGAGACGGCAACCTTATCAAGGTAGTCACGGGAAATGAAACGGGTCCCGGTGCGCTCAAAATTACCCGGTCAGCACCCTTGATGCTCAGGGTGAGTTATGAAGGGTCCGTGCTGCGCGGCTCGGAGTCATCCCATAAATTCAAGGTTGCTCGAGAAGCCCATCGAGTCCCTCGCGAACGTGCGCCACAAACGCTTGAGGTTATCGGGGCTGGTTCGCGCAACCCGATATTCATTCTCAGGGAAATTCGCCCCACACCAGAGGCGCCGGAGGAGTTTGTTCTGGAGATGCTGGATGAGAACCAGACCATCACCGTGGGAACGAACGCCCCATACGAAGGGGTGGCCGGTTATACAGTGGATCTCAGTTACCCTCCCGATAAACAAATCTTCCTCAATAAACGGGTGGGTGACAAACTCGTCTTTGCCGGCGACACCAATGCCATTGTGGCGATCGAAGCCAAAAGCGTAACGGTGGAGGCTGTTAGCAACAAAAAACGAACGACCATCACCCGGTCTGAAAACGGAACCAACTAGCCGGCAGATTAATGATCCGCTGATTTCAATTTGATTTCTATGCAGTCTCAACCCAACACTCCCAAGACCATGACGAAAGCAGCTACCCTAGCTCGATTGCTTGTTTTGTTTTTGCTGGCTGCGCCGGTGCTTGCCCAGCAGTCGGCCGCCCCTGCCGAATTAGCCACGGAGGAAGCAGTGCGGAGGCAAGAGGCGCTGATTCTGTTGCGTAAGACGTTGGCGTCCGCGCAGGACGCCCAGGCACAAAACGACCTGAGCGCTGCAGCCCGGATGTATGATGTGTATTTTAGATTAGTGAAATAGTTTGTATGTTGTTTATATAGTTTTATGTGTTCTTCTT
>JBJOII010000096.1:0-17698 GCA_046047235.1 Verrucomicrobiota bacterium
CGCCACAACCTTCTGCGTCACACTGGCATCATACGGGGCCTGAAACTTCTCCAGCATCCTCGAGGCACAGGTCAGCGGCTGCCCCCGAACCGCTATCACGTCCTTAAACCCAACCGGAACCCCCGCAAGCGGCATCACCTTCCGATCCACCCCCTGACGAATCATCCCGTCTACCTCGTCCGCCCGCCTCAACGCGTCCTCAGCATCCAAGCTCAAAAAGGCTCCCACCGCCGGATCCACGCGCTCCACCCGAGCCAGACAGGACTCCACCAGCTCACGGGAGGTCAAATCACCAGCGTCCAGCCGCTCCACGGCCTCACGCAACGTCAATTCGTAGGGACTCATCAGAAAAAGGAAGATCCACCTTCAGTTACCACCCATCCACACAAGCCTATTCCACAATCCTCGGAACCTTGAAAAGACCATTGCTCGTCGCAGGAGCGTTCAACATCGCGTCCTCGTGCGCCAGACACTCCGAGGTCAAATCCGCGCGCATCACGTTCACTCTCGGCATCGCATGCGCCATCGGCTCAACCCCCGTCACATCCAGTGACTTCAGCTTCTCAATGTATTCCAAAACATGCCCAAGCTGGGCTCCCAAATGCGCCTCCTCCTCTGCAGTCAGTTCCAACCGCGCCAGGTGCGCCACGTCATGAATGTCCATCCCTTGCTGGGCCATGGGGCCAAGGCTACGGACACCAACCACAACAGCAAGGCAGAAATGGAAACTCTAATAGACCGCCTCAACCCCGCCCGACGTCACCCCAAAAAAAGCCGACAACGCCCGCAGGAATAACAGGGAAGCACCCCCCCAAAGTCCGCAACCAGAACCCACCCGGCTAGCTCTTCTCGCCAATCTCGTTAAAGGCGTTGCTCTGCAACAATGTCTCCAACTCCGTCAACGCCTTGGGAGCATCCTCCCCCTCCGCACTCACCATAAGCCGACTCCCCGGCCCCGCCGCCAACATCATCAACCCCATGATGCTCTTGCCATTGACCAGCTCACCGTCCTTCTCCACAAAGATGTCACAGTCGAATTCCTGCGCCTTCTTCGCAAACATCGCCGCCGGACGCGCGTGAATTCCCTTCTGGTTCTTCACCAACATCTCCCTGCTCTGTTCTTTAGCTGTTTGCTTGCGCCCGGTCATGCCGGCGTGAAAATAGGCATCCCCCGCCCCTTTGCCAATGGAATTCAATCCGCCCCCGGCCCCCGCATAATCCGGATCAACCGGTCATCCAGGTCTTTCGGAGCGTTCAAACCGGCCTCACGCAGCTTGGTCTGGAAAGCCGCCACCTCCACCAACCGAGCCAAATCCCGCCCCGGCCTCACAGGAATCACAATGTGAGGAATCGGCACACCCAAAATGCGGGTGTGCTGCTGCTCTAACCCCAACCGCTCCACATCCTTAACCTCGTCCCAGACCTTCAATGTCACCACCAAATCCACCCGCTTCTCATGCCGCACACTGCGAACCCCAAACATCGAAGCAACGTTGATGATACCTATCCCCCTCACCTCCATAAAGTTACGCGTAGTCTCCGCACTACTCCCCACCACCTCCCGCCCATCCACCAGCGTCACCTTCGTCACATCATCAGAAACTAGCGAATACCCACGCTCAATCAACGCCAACACACACTCACTCTTACCAATGCCACTCTCACCCCGCACAATCACCCCAGTACCCAAAATGTCCACCATGCTCCCCATGTCCGTCCCCCGTGGCGCAAACATCATCTCCAAAGCCATGGTCGCCTGGTTGATAAAGCGCATGGTGATCAAAGGCGTCTTGAATACCGGAATCTGCGCCAGCTCGGCCGCCCGCAAAAACACCTCGTCGGGCTCCAGCCCCCGGCTGAATACAAAACAAGGAATCCGATACTCCATCAGCCGAGCATATCGATGCTCCCGCTCGCTCGCCGGCAAGTCGTGCAAATACGCCGTCTCCGCCGACCCCAAAACCTGAATGCGCTTGCTGGCAAAATGCTTGGTAAACCCGCTTAGCACCAAACCCGGACGGTTCACAGTCGGCTCGCGAATCAACCGATTCATCCCCGACGACCCCGCCAGCGGTTCAAGCCCCAGTCCCTCGGCATGCGCCAAAAAGAACTTCTCCACCGTCACATCCTGCCGCCTTACCGGACTCTTCATCTCTTCGTCACATGTTAAAATCAGGCCCGAGGTAAATCGCCCGCGCCTTCGGGTCGTTGGGCATGTCCCTACCCGCACCCTCGTAAACAATCTCGCCCCGGTGAATCAAATATGCCCGATCCACCAAGTCCAACGTCTCGCGAACATTGTGGTCCGTAATCAATACCCCCAGGCCGCGCCCTTTCAACTGCCGCACAATCTTCTTCACCTCCGAGACCGCAATCGGATCAATCCCGCTAAACGGTTCGTCCAAAAGCAAAATCCGGGGGCTCGTCACCAACGCCCGCGTGATCTCTAACCGCCGCTTCTCACCACCACTCAAGGTGTAGGCCATGCTGTCCTGCAACCGGGTCAAATCCAACTCTTCCAGCAAATATCGCAACCGTACAGCACGCTCCTCCCGCCCCATCTTGCACGTCTCCAAAATCGCCAGAATGTTCTGCCTCACGGTCAACTTGCGAAAAATCGAAGGCTCCTGCGTCAAATACCCCATCCCCAACCGCGCACGCTCATGCATCGGCATCCGCGTCACGCCATGGCCATCAAACAAAACTTCCCCCGCGTCCGGACGCACTAACCCCACCGCCATGTTAAAACTAGTCGTCTTCCCCGCACCGTTGGGCCCGAGTAACCCCACAATCTCGCCCGGCTCAACCCGAATGGAAACCCCGTTCACCACCCGTCGACGACGATACTCCTTCACCAAAGAGTCAGTGCTCAACAAACTCACTTGATCCCTCCTTCACCCAGCCTCGAGATGGCTTTACTGGCATCACCCTGCAGTGGAATAAACATCTTCCAACGCCCCCCGGCAGATAAAACGCCCTCGGTCCGATCCACTCTCACCTCATCCCCCTCAAACCGGCCGTGCACCGAATCCAATACGGCCGAATCCCGTAACGCCAATACACCCTGCCCTACCTCATACACCGCCACCCCCCCACGCCCCCGATGCTCCCCCGCCTGATCCACCAAATCCAACTCCACCCCTCGCTCTCCCGTCAGCCACAACCGGGCCTCACTCGCCAAATACTCCGCCCGATCCCCACGAGCTACCCGGCGCCCCCGCGAATCCTCCGTCGCTAACCTCACCCCTCCCAAAGCCACCATCCGATGTAAACTGTTGGTCGCCGGCTCCAACTCCGCCAACAAACGGTCACACGTCATCCGCGTATCCGATGCCCTCACTACAGTCACCCCACCCTTGAATTCAGCGTTCCCAAACTCACGCCCCTCGCCAGCCTCCCGAAACGCAAACTTCGCACAAGTCAACTCCACCATAGCCTCAATCTCCCCTACCCCAGAGTCCAGCGACCGATCAGGCTCCCCACCCAAAGATAGGTCCAGCGCAGCAAAACGCCCCGCAGGCATCGCCATGTGAACACCACCCTCCGCCTCACTCAAACCCGCCCCGGCATCCACTCTCAGCCGTTCAGCACCCCCCCGCCCCCCTGCCACATCCCACTCCACCGGCCCCGCAACCTCCAGCAAACCCGCCTCAACCCGATAATCAGCCCGCACACCCCGCAGCTCATTGGTCCCCTGCACAAAACGCACCCCGCCCAACGCCGCCGCAGAATCCAGAACCCAACCCTCCGCTGCCTGCCCACCCCCCTCTCGGATAGCAATCTCCAAAACCTGACACTGCATCTCATTCCCCCCACGAGCCAGCCAGACCCCACCCCCGAAACGTCCCCGAACCATCCCGGACACCTCATCATCCCGCCAAACCTCCAACCGATCGGAACGAATCTCCACCGGCTTCCCAGCCGATGCTGATTCCACCCCGACCTCCCTCGATAAGACCGGCACCGCATCCACCGACCCTTCCTCCAACCGCATCACCACACCCCCAAACGCCTCCAGACGCTGCCCCACCCGATCCAATAAAACCTCCCCCGCCTCGCCCTCCCTCCCCTCAGACTGCCACCGGGGACGTCCACTCAAAGCCAGCTGACCGTTGTCCAGACGGTAAACCGCACGCTCCGCCCAGGCCACAAGGTTGCTCGAAACCACCTTCACCTGCCCCTCCGCCTGAATCCGCTCCACCACTTCCTCAGGATCACCCGACCCCACACGAGGCACATCCTGCCCCGCCGCCATCCGCAGCACAAAGGTCAACCCGTCACACTCCAACTCATCCAACTCCTCCCGCACGACCACCCCACCGAGAAAGCGTAGCTGCCCCCGATCATAAACCAAACGGTCCGAACTCAGCTCCAACACCCGCTCAGCAACTCCCGCCCCCTCACCTCCACCCCCACGAATAAACCTGCCGCTCACCGCATTCGAAACCACCAAACCACCCGCCTGATCCCAACTAAAACCCCGCCCTCGCAACTCCATGCGGCCATCACCACTCCGCACTTCCAACGCCTCACCGGATTCCAACCGACGGCTCTCCGTCTGCAGATAACACCGGTCGGTCCGGACAATCAAATTGGTCACACCTCCCTCACCAAAACTATCAAACCGCGCCCCCTGCACCTCCACCAGGTTCTCCCCCGCTTTCTGCCCCACATCCCCCCGCACCCGCCCCCGTAAGACCAGACTCTCCTGATCCACCATCTGAAAACTAAACCCCCGCACCGGTGTGTCCGGTATCTGCCCCCACCCCAAAACCGTCATCGCCAGAAAGGCCGCCACCCCAACCCACTTCCTCGCCACACCATGCAACTCGGCCAAGGACTTCAACACCCCACCAACCCCAGCCAACGGAACGCTGTTGGGCCCGTCACTCTTCGCTTTGTCCGGATCGGGATGCGTCTCCAAAAATACACCATCCGCCCCCGCCACCACCGCCGACCGCGCCAACACCGGAGCAAATTCACGCTGCCCCCCAGACCGATCACCCCCACCCCCGGGAAGCTGAACGGAATGCGTCGCGTCAAACACCACCGGATACCCCAACGTCCGCAAAATCGGGACCGACCGCATGTCCGCCACCAAATTGTTGTAACCAAAGGTCGTCCCCCGCTCAGTCAGAAGAAGCTTCTTACCCCCGCATCTCTCAGCTTTCGCGACCACCAACTTCATGTCTCCAGGCGCCAAAAACTGACCCTTCTTGATGTTCACAACCCGCCCGGTCCCCACCGCCGCAGCAATCAAATCGGTCTGCCGACACAAAAACGCGGGGATCTGCAGCACATCCACCACGCGCCCGGCCGCCACCGCCTCCTGCTCAGTGTGAATGTCCGTCAGTACCGGCACCCCCAAATCCCGCCGCACACGCGCCAAAACCTCCAGTCCCGTCTCCATGCCGGGACCGCGATACGACTGTCCCGAGGTCCGGTTCGCCTTGTCATAGCTGGCCTTGAAAATAAACGTCACCCCCAGCCGGGAACACACCCGACGCAAATGCCCCGCCACCTCCATGCACAATGCCTCGCTCTCAATCACGCAAGGACCAGCAATCACGAAAAATCGTTTCCGCGAACGCAAGACACGCCATAACGAAGTTAGGACATCAGGCACACGGGGGTTCTAGCTCGGATGTCTTGCCGCTGAAAAGACTATTCACCAGCAGCATGCACCCCGATATAATTCACCTTCCTTGCCCCATACGATACTGCTACAACACCGCCAATGTCGCTTCCAGCCCCAGTAGGTTTCGTCGGCACCGGCAAGATGGCCACCGCCCTCGCCACCGGACTCGTCCGCGCCAGTATCCTCCACCCCCACCAGATCACCGGATCCGATGTCTCGCCCGACGCCGTCCAAGCCTTCACCCAAGCCACCGGTGCCGGGATAAGCCGCGATAACCTCAGCCTCGCCAATACCTCCAAGACCATCGTCCTCGCCGTCAAACCCGCACAGATCCAGGCCATCGCCCAACAACTCCAACCCGCACTCACCCCCGAACACCTCGTCATCTCCATCGCCGCAGGCATCACTCTCACCCAACTCCAAGCCTGGCTGGGCCCCGACATCCGCATTATCCGCACCATGCCCAATACGCCGGCACTCGTCAGTGCAGGCGCCACCGCCTACTCTCTTGGCCCCAAAACCCCGACCTCCGACGCCGAAGCCGTCCAAACGCTCTTCTCCGCTGTAGGCATCGCCGTCCAAGTCCCCGAATCCCTCCTCGATGCCGTCACCGGCCTCAGCGGCAGCGGTCCAGCCTACGGCTACCAAATCATTGAAGCCCTCAGCGACGGCGCCGTCGCAGCCGGCCTCCCCCGCGACATCGCCACCCGCCTCGCAGCCCAGACTCTCCTCGGCGCCGCCCGCATGGTACTCGAAACCGGCATCCATCCCGGCGCCCTGAAAGACATGGTCACCAGCCCGGGAGGAACCACCATCGAAGGCCTCCACGCCATGGAAAAGGCCGGGGTCCGCGCCGGCCTCATGAATGCCGTCCGCGCCGCCGCTGAAAAATCCGGGCAGCTCAGCCGCTAATATGCCCATCCCTCCCCCAACCGACCGCCAGGCCCGCCTCATCTGGCTCGCCGTCTCCGCCATTGCCCTCACGGTCATTATCACTTTCCTTGGCCTGCTCGTCTGGGGCACCGGCCAAGTCCTCGCTGTCCTCTCCCCCGTCCTCTGGCCCCTCGCCATCGCAGGTGTCCTCGCCTACCTGCTCGACCCCATCGTCGATCTACTCGAAACCAAACGCCTGCCCCGAACCCGAGCCATCATCGTCGTCTTCGCCCTCGCAGCCACGCTCTTCCTCGGCCTGCTCGGTAGCGTCGTTCCCACAGTGGTCAGGGAAGCCCGTGACCTCACGGAAGAAATGCCAAGTTACGCCAATCGCCTCCAGGAACGTGTCGATGGCTGGATGACGAATACCAATAGCCTCCTCCGCCGCACCCTCAAGCTCCTGCCCGGCCTGGAC
Organism: Verrucomicrobiota bacterium; assembly: GCA_046047235.1. Taxonomy (GTDB): domain Bacteria; phylum Verrucomicrobiota; class Verrucomicrobiia; order Limisphaerales; family JAHDYP01; genus JBMTVN01. The sequence goes on from JBJOII010000096.1 coordinate 6,987, forward strand.
TCCAACCCGCAAACAGAAAATACCGAAACCAACAGCCCAAGCCCCAGCGAAACCAGCCTGACAGAAGAACCACAGATCGCCAGCACAGATACCCCAGCAACCGCCATAACACCCACAACGGAATCCAACCAACCACCGACACCTACCAGTGACCCCGGATTCTGGAACCAGCTCGTCGCCGCCGGCCACGTCCAGTCAGCCACCCGCTGGCTCGCCAGCCTCCTGCCCACCCTCGGCAGCTGGCTCTTCGGCGAAGTCACCCGCGTCGCCTCCTGGTTCGGTGTCCTCGCCGGACTCGCCCTCATCCCCGTCTACCTTTTCTACTTCCTCCTCGAAAAGAAAGGCATCAGCTCCCAGTGGACCCACTACCTCCCAGTGGCTGACTCCAAATTCAAACAGGAACTCGCCTTCGTCCTCGGCTCCATCAATGACTACCTCATCGCCTTCTTCCGCGGCCAGGTGCTGGTCGCACTCTGCGATGGGGTTCTCTATGCCATCGGGTTCCTCGCCATCGGCCTCCCCATGGCCGTCCTCATCGGCGTCGTCGCCAGTGTCCTCACCATCATCCCCTACATCGGCTCAATCATCACCTGCGGCGCCGCCATCCTCATCGCCGCCGTCCACTTCGGCGATATCCTGCACCCCCTGCTCGCAGTATCTGTCTTCGCCGTGGTCCAAGTCCTCGAAGGCTTCGTCATCCAACCCAAGATCGTCGGTGACCGCGTAGGCCTCCACCCCCTCACCATCATCATCGCCCTCATGGTCGGAACCTCCCTCTTCGGCGGCGTCCTCGGAGGCATCCTCGCCATCCCTTTCACCGCCGCCGCGCGAGTGCTCATGTTCCGCTACGTCTGGCGAACCCCTGCTCCGGAAAACTCCCCAAGTTAGGGCCCTCTACCCAACCCGCCTCCGGGCCTAAAACGCGGAAAAAACAAGAAATTCACAGACACAATTCCAGAAAGCCTAAAATCCGCCCCCACCCCATAACCAATAACCGATATCCCATCTCCCTCCCGCCCGCAGTGCCCACCCCCTAAACTCCCGGCTACCAACTCCTGCGTGCCGCCCGCCAAGCACCAATCAAACGTTCTTCGCAGAAACCTCAGCCAACCGCTCACGCAGATCATACCCCATTAAACCCTCCAGCAAATCGTCCAACTCCCCGTCCATCACCGCCGGCAAGTTGTAAAGGGTCAGCTCAATCCGATGATCCGTCACCCGGTTCTGAGGGTAATTGTAAGTGCGAATCCGCTCACTCCGCTTGCCACCCTTCAACTGGTTGGAACGCAAAGCCGAATAACGGTTATGCTCCTCCTCCCGCTTCACCTCCAATAACCTCGACCGTAATACGGTCATCGCCCGCTGCTTGTTCTTCTGCTGAGAACGCCCATCCGCACACCGCACAATCGTCCCGGTCGGCTTGTGAATAATCTGCACCGCACTGTCCGTCGTGTTCACCCCCTGCCCCCCAGGCCCCGACGCCCGACACACGCTGATCTCCAGTTCATCAGGCTTCAGCACCAAGTCCACTTCCTCCGCCTCAGGCAAAACCGCCACCGTCACTGTGCTCGTGTGAATCCGCCCCTGCGCCTCCGTCGCCGGAACACGCTGAACCCGGTGCGGCCCACTCTCATACTTCAGTCGACGATACACCTCCTGCCCGGAAACGTTCATCGTCACATCCTTCATCCCCCCTAAATCCGAGGCACTGGAATCCAAAACCTCAATCTTCCAACCCTGCGACTCCGCATACCGCGTATACATGCGAAACAAATCGGCCACAAATAACGCCGCCTCCGCACCCCCAGCAGCAGCCCGAATCTCCAGAATGGTGTTCCTCGAATCCGCCGGATCCTCCGGCAAAATGCCCCGCTGAACCTCCAACCGCAAACGCTGCTCCTCCGCCTCCAATCGGACAATCTCCTCACGCGCCATCTGCCCCAACTCGCTGTCCGCCGACTCAGACTGCAGAAGCTCCCGGTTCCCCTCCAAATCCGACAAAGCTTTCAACAACGCCCGCCCCGCCTCACTGCAGGTCTTCAACCGGGCATGCTCACGCCCAAGCTCCTGAAACCGGGCCGGATTCGCAAAGGTCTTCTCGTCACTCAGCTCCCGCTCCACCTCAGCCAACCGACGCGAAAACCGCTCAATATGCGGTGTCAGATCCATATAAAAAGCATCCGCCCGCAGCGACTACAAAGCGCTGCGGGCGGATTCCCTGAAAAAAAGCTACTTCTTCTTCTTCTTCGCCATAGCCTCGGCACGGGCAGCCTGAGCCGCCTGCGTCTTCGCCATGCGCTGCTGGAATTGGTCCACCCGACCCGCCGTATCCACAAATTTCTGCTGGCCCGTGTAAAAAGGATGGCAAGCGTTGCAAATACCCAGCAGGACGGACGAACGCGTGGACCGGGTCTGAATCACGTTGCCACACGCGCAACGCATCTCACTGTCCACATACTTCGGATGGATGTTCTCTCTCATAACAAAGGCCAGACAAATTAGCAGCCGGCCCGCCGGTATCAAGTGAATATTTATCACGCTTGACACTCCGATGGCTCTGCTCCACTTTCCACCCCGTAGCCCGCAAGTCACTCTTGCCGGTCAGGCTCCGGACGCGGCAGTTCCTTCTGCCCCCCCCACATCACCGTTGCAGTGGGCGCGCCAGCTAAGCCACCCCCCAATAGCCAAATACTGCATTTGCCGATTTAATCTAATACCCGCTCCAGTAACAGCGGCCTCAGTAGACTCCCGACTCTCAACTCCTCACAACCATGCCAAGACCCCCCAAAAAAACCGTCCGCCGCCCCCGTACCACCGTCAAAAAAGAAGTGGTCGAAGACGAAGGCGAAATCTGGCGCCCCGGTGACGGCGCCCCCAAAGAAAGCACACCCGCCAAAGCCACACCCGCACCAGCACCAACACCGACCCCCTCACCCCAAACTCCCCCTCCCCCAGCCATACCTCAGTCCGTGTCAGAACCGCTCGTCAAACCCGAACAACCCACCCCCGCTAAAGCAGAAAGACCACGACGCGAACCCATCTCCCGCGGAGGTGCTACCCGCGAACCTGTCGCCCGCGAACCCATCTCCCGCGAACCCGCCCAACAGCCACAGGCAGAAACCCAAAACCAACCAGAAGGACAAGGACAACAACAACTCTTCCCCCGACGCCACGAAGGCCAGCACCGCCACCACCAGGCCGTTCAACACCGACACCGCCACGGAGGACAACAACAACCCCCACGCCCACCCCAAAACCAGGCACCACCCCCTCCCCCAGTCAATATCAGTCACCTCCAGGCAGCCTCTATCGCCGAACTCACCCAAATGGCCAAAACCATGGGGATCGAGAACTTCGGCACGATGAAAAAACAGGAGCTCATCTACGCCATCCTCCAGCACAACGCCGAGCGCGGTGGCACCCTGTTCGCCGATGGCGTGCTCGAAATCCTGCCCGAAGGCTTCGGCTTCCTCCGCTCGCAGAGCTTCAACTACCTGCCCTGCCCGGAAGATATTTACGTCTCCCCCTCCCAAATCCGCCGCTTCGACCTCCAAACAGGTGACGTCATCTACGGCCAAATCCGCCCCCCAAAAGAAAAGGAACGCTTCTTCGCCCTCCTCAAAGTGGAAAAGGTCGGCCACGAAGAACCCGATAAGGCCAAAGATAAAACCCACTTCGATAACCTCACCCCGCTCTTCCCCAATCAACGCTTCGTGCTCGAAAGCAACCCGGAAGAGATGTCCACCAGAATCCTCGACCTCGTCTGCCCCATCGGTAAAGGCACCCGCGGCCTCATCGTCGCACCTCCGCGTACCGGCAAAACCGTCCTGCTCCAAAAGGTCGCCAACGCCATCATCAAAAATTCCCCGGATACTTACCTGTTCATCCTCCTCATCGATGAACGCCCCGAGGAAGTAACAGACATGGAACGCACCTGCCGCCCGGCAGAAGTCGTCAGCTCCACCTTCGATGAACCGCCGGAACGCCACGTCCAAGTCGCCGAAATGGTGATCGAAAAAGCCCGCCGTATGGTGGAACACAAAAAAGACGTCGTCATCCTGCTCGACTCCATCACCCGCCTCGCCCGCGCCTATAACACCGTCCAGCCTCACTCCGGCAAAATCCTCTCCGGCGGCGTGGACGCAAACGCGCTGCACAAACCAAAACGCTTCTTCGGCGCCGCCCGTAATATCGAAGAAGGTGGATCACTCACGATCCTCGCAACGGCCCTCGTCGATACCGGATCCCGCATGGACGAAGTCATCTTCGAAGAATTCAAGGGGACGGGCAATATGGAGGTCCACCTCGACCGCGCCCTCGTCGACCGACGCATCTTCCCCAGTATCAACGTGGAACGCTCCGGCACCCGGAAAGAGGAACTCCTCTACCACCCCGACGAATACTCCCGCGTGGTCATCCTCCGCCGCGCCCTCACCGGCGTGCCCCCCGTGGAAGCCATGGAACTCATCCTCGGCAAACTCAAAAAGAGCACCAGCAATATCGAGTTTCTGCTCGGCATGTCCGTCCCAAGCTGATCCCGCATCACAAGATCATTCACCCCCAAAAAGCCGTGCCTCCCCCAAAGGTGCGGCTTTTTTAATGTAAAACCACCCCTACACCATTCCTAATCCTCTCCCTCAGCAGAGCTTCAAACTGCAGCCGGATAACCTGTGCGTCAGGATTAACATTGATTGTCATTTTGACAGCAAGTTACGTTGCGGCATTGTAAAAGACCTATGCGGATGATCCTGAAACTCCTCTCCAATACCGGCTCCTCACGGAATTCGGCCCTCCTCCTCCTCACCCCGCTCCTCCTGCTCACGGCCTGTGACAAGCAGAGCCCCCAAACCTACACCGTCTCCAAAACCAGCACGCCACCCCCCACTCCCTCCGCATCCGCTCCCGATCCGCACGCCGGAATGCAAACCGGCGCCCACGGCGGCATGCCCACCCCCAAGATGAACTGGACAGCCCCCAAAGGCTGGCAGGAACTCGGCCCCTCCGAAATGAGCCCCGCTAACTTCGCCATCTCGAACGATGTCGGACAAGCCTCGGTCTCGATCATCTCCCTCCCCGGCAAAATCGCCAGCGAACTCGACGTCATCAATATCTTCCGCGAACGCTTCAACCTCGCCCCGCTCGACCAGGCCGGACTCGATGACCTCGCCGAATCCACGCCCATCGGTAAAGGCCAAGGCAACCTCTACGACATGTTCTCCGAAGCCGACGCCAGCCAGCCAGCCGGACGCGTGCTGGTCGCAATCCTCGACCAGGCCGCTTTTACCTACTACATCCGCATGACCGGTGATGCCCCGGCAGTCGAAAACTCCAAGCCCGGCTTCAAGGACTTCCTCAAAACGCTCGAAATCGAAGAAGTCGCCATCCCCATGATGGGTAACCTCCCAGCCTCCCACCCCCCAATCGGCACGCCCTCCACCGGCACCGCCCCAGCAGCACCCGCCGCCGGAGGCGCCAACCTCCCAGAATGGCAGGTCCCTGCAGGATGGACCGCCCAAACCGCCCCCAGAATGGTGCTCGCCCGCTTCTCCGCCGGATCAGGTGACCAAACAGTCGATATCGCCATCAGTAACTTCCCCGGTGATGTCGGCGGAGCCGCCGCCAATGTCAACCGCTGGCGCGGCCAAGTCGGCCTCCCCCCCGTCCCCGAAGCGGAAGCCATCCAGTCGCTCGAAACCATCACCACCAGCGACGGCGAAGCCCAAATCCTCGATATCACCGGCAATAAACGCATGATCGGCGCCATCGTCCCCCGCAACGGCAGCACCTGGTTCTATAAACTCACCGGCGATACCCAAGGCGCCGAAGCCCAGAAAGCCGCCTTCATCGAGTTCCTCCGCAGCAGTAAACACCCCCAATAATGAATAAGCTGTTCCGGCTCCTTACGTCGCTCCGACTCACGGCCCTGCTCCTCACGCTGGCCATGGTGCTGGTCTTCCTCGGCACCATCGCCCAAAAAGACCAGGGCCTGTACGCCGTCCAAGACCACTACTTCCAAAGTCTCTTCGTCTTCTGGGCCCCCGGCGGCGGACGTCTCCAAATCCCCATCTTCCCCGGAGGCTACCTCATCGGTGGCCTCATGCTCCTCAACCTCATACTCGTCGGAACAAAAAAACTCCGCCCCTTCAAACCCAAACTGGGCCTCCTGCTCATCCACGCCGGACTCGTCCTGCTCCTCCTCGGACAGGTCTTCACCGATGCACTCTCCATCGAAAGCGCCATGCGCCTCAGTGAGGGCGAAACCAAAAACTACTCCGAAGACTTCCACGCCAACGAATTGGTCATCGTCGATACCACCGACCCCGAACATAACCAGGTCACCGCCATCCCCGAGAAATTCGTGCGCAAAACCGGCGACCTCCCCACAGGCAACCTCCCCATCTCCCTCCACGTCACGCAATACTGGCTGAACGCCGACCTCCTCACAAAACAGGTCACCGGCGCGATCGAATCCCCCGCCACCCAAGGTATCGGCATCGGTATCTGGATCGTCGGAAAACCCTCAACCACCTCAATGGATGAGCGGAACCTCCCCACCGCCATCGTCGAGGCCCGCAACGGCGACCAGACCATCGGCTCATGGCTGCTGTCCAGCGCCATCGCCCAACCCCAAGCCTTCTCCCACAACGGCCGCACCTACGAACTCGCCCTCCGACCCAAACGCCACTACGAACCCTTCTCCCTCACGCTGATCGAGTGCCGGCACGATGTCTATCCCGGAACGGAAATACCCAAAAACTTCAGCTCCCTCGTCACGCTCAATAACCCCGAAACCGGGGAAAACCGCGAAGTCAAAATCTGGATGAACAATCCCCTCCGCTACGGTGGCAACACCTATTACCAATTCCAAATGGCCGCCGCCAACGGCAGCTCCACCCTTCAGGTGGTGCGTAATCCCAGCTGGCTCACACCCTACGTCTCCTGCACCCTGGTCGGCATCGGCCTGGTCTGGCAGTTCATGACTCACCTCCTCAAATTCCTCCGAAAAAGGTCCAATGAAGCCTAAATCCAAACTCGACTGGTGGCCCTGGGGCCTGGCCATCTTCATGGCCGCCTGGGCCCTTTCCTCCCTCCTCCCCAAATCCCAGTCCGGCATCCATAGCCAGGACTTCGGCCGACTCCCCGTCCTCCTCAACGGCCGCGTCCAACCCATGGACTCCGTCGCCCGGAATACGCTCCTCCAACTCCGCGGTAAACAAAAAGCCCCCATCAAACTCCATTTCAGTGTCTTTAACGCCCAACGTCGTGGCCAGACTATCCCCGCCATCGATTGGCTGCTCGAAGTCTTCTTCAAACCCGCCACCGCCGATACCCGAAAGGTCTTCCGCATCGACCACCCGGAACTCGTCTCCCTCCTCCGCCTCCCACAAGCCAACCCCGATGCCGGCGAAGACGGAAAACACTACTCCTTCAACCAAATCTTCCCCTCCATGAACGCCCTGGAAAATGAAGCCCGGGCCGCCAATGCCAAGGAAAGCTCCGAACGCTCTCCCCTCGAACGGCAATCCCTCAAACTCTGGAGCGCTCTCAACCTCTACCAACGCCTCAAAAACAGCGTCAAACCCGAAGGTATGCACGACGCCGCCGCAGAAATCGCCGCGTTCAAGACTTCCCTCCCCGCTGGCTTCGCCGCCCTCCAAGCACGCCAGGCCGGCCAGGACTACGACCAGGAAGCCCTCACCGCATCCATCAATTTCCTCCGCGGCTTCGAACCCACCGCCCAAATGGCCCACCCCATCATCATCCCCCCACTCAACCCCGCAGAAAATCCCGATGACTGGGAAAACCTCGGCGAAGCCGTCCTCAATGGCCTTCGCACCGGCACCCTCAACCCCGCAGTAGAAACCTACGCCAAACTCGCCACCGCCTACCACAACGACGATACCGCCACCTTCAACGCCACACTCGATGAATACAAAGCCTACCTCCAGCCCGCGTTCGATACCGAAGTAAAGAAGGCCCTCGCCGAAACCCGCTTCAACGCCTTCGCCCCCTTCTACCGCGCCCTCGTGGTCGATGTTCTCGCCTTCCTCCTCATCTGTGCCTACTGGATCAAACTATCCGAAAACCTCCGCCGCGCCGCCGTATGGCTCCTCTTCGTCGGTGTCCTCATCCATAGCAGCGGCCTCCTCTATCGCATGGTCCTCGAAGGTCGCCCGCCCGTCACCAACCTCTACTCCTCCGCCATCTTCATCGGCTGGGGCTCCGCCCTCCTCGGACTCGTCATGGAACGTATCCACCGCATCGGCCTAGGCGCCGCCGCCGGTAGCTTCATCGGCTTCGCCACGCTCGTCATCGCCCATAACCTCGGAGTAGGTGGCGATACCATGGAAATGATGCGCGCCGTGCTCGATAGTAACTTCTGGCTCGCCACCCACGTGGTCACAATCACGATCGGCTACTCCGCCATGTTCCTCGCCGGCTTCTTCGGCATCCTCCTCCTCGTCCTCGGCCCCTTCACCCGCGTGCTCGGCTCCGAACAGGTCAAGGTCATCGGCCGCCTCATCTACGGTATCATCTGCTTCGCCACTCTCTTTAGCTTCGTCGGCACCATCCTCGGCGGTATCTGGGCAGACCAATCCTGGGGACGTTTCTGGGGATGGGACCCCAAGGAAAATGGCGCCCTCCTCATCGTCCTCTGGTGCGCCGCCATGCTCCACGCCCGCTGGGGCGGTATGGTCCGTGAACGCGGTATGGCTGTCATGGCCGTCTTCGGCAATATCGTCACCAGCTTCTCGTGGTTCGGTGTCAATATGCTCGGCGTCGGCCTGCATAGCTACGGCTTCATGGATAAAGCCCTCGTCGCCCTCTACGGATTCATCGCCAGCCAGCTCATCATCATGTCCTTCGCCCTCATCCCCACCAAAAGCTGGCGCAGCGTCCGTTCCCCCCTCAGCAACTCATCCACCCCCTCCCCACGCCAGAGCCGCCACGCCCACGCATAGTCAAAGCGCGGCAGCCGGTAAGGTGAAGTAAAAGGTCGTGCCCTCACCGGCACGACTCGTGGCCCATACCCGACCCCCGTGGCACTGCACAATGTGCTTCACAATCGCTAATCCCAATCCCGTCCCCCCCTGATCCCTCGACCTCGCCTTGTCCACTCGATAAAACCGCTCGAAAACCCGCTCCAGCGCCGCCTCCGGTATCCCCGGCCCATCATCAATCACCCGCACCTCCACCCACCCCGCCTCACCCTCCACCGCCTCAACCCGAACGTTCCCCCCCAACCGCCCATACTTCACCGCATTATCAATCAAGTTAAATAACACCTGCTGCAACCGCCCAGTCTCAGAAACAACCCCCACACGCTCCCCCACCGCATTCACCACTGTCACCTCCCGTCCACTGGACCTCGGCAGTAAATCTATCACCACCTGATCCACCACCCCAGCAACCCCCACCGCATGCCCGTGCATTGCCACCTGCCCCGAATCGTAACGCGATAACGTCAGCAAATCCTCAATCAGAAACGCCAACCGGTCCGCATGACGCTCAATCGTCTTCAAAAACTTCTCAGAAACCTGCGGATCATCCTTCGCCCCCTGTAACAACGTCTCCGCATACCCCTTGATCAACGATAACGGAGTCCGCAGCTCGTGACTCACGTTCGCCACAAACTCCCGACGCGTGTTCTCCAACTGCCGCACGCGAGTCATGTCCCGACACTCCAATAATACCCCCTCACTCTGCTCCTGCCCCCCGGGAATCAACGTCCCGCTCACGTGAATCAACCTCAGTTCCTCCCCATGTAACTCCAACTCCTGCACCTCAACCCCACCTGACCCAATCACACGCTTGAATACCTCCTGCAAGCCATCCAGCCGAAATGCCTCCAGCAAAGTCTGACCCAATATCTCCACCCGCACCCCAAACATCGCGTTCACCGCCCGATTGCTCAACCTCACCCGCCCCTCCCGGTCCAACAACAACACCCCCTCCTCCATACTGTTCAAAACCGCCAACTCCCGCGCCTTCGCGCGCCCCTGAAACTCCAACAAATCACGCGCCAACGCATCCCGCTCCCGACGCACCTGCATCAGTCGCAAATCCTCCCGGTCCAAACGACGCCAACACCACCACCCCACCACCGCCGCCGGAACTAAACCCGCCACTACGGAATACACCCACATGAAGACAAATCCTCACCACTACCCAAATGAGGAAGCAATCGGAAATCCCACCTCGAAAACACTAAACACCCTCAACAAACCGATACCCAACACCTCGGACGGTATCCAAATAACGCGACGCCTTCCCCAGCTTCTCCCTCAAACGCCTCATGTGCGTGTCCACAGTCCGCGTGTCTATCACCCGCTCGTAATCCCATACGTCCTGCAATAACTGCTCCCTGGACTGGACCCGCCCCCGCCGCTGCGCAAGTAAAGTCAGCAACTTGAACTCAGTCGCGGTCAAATCCACCGCCTTGCCCCCCACCGTCACCATGTGCCGCGGCACATCAATCAGTAAATCCGCCAGCTGTATCCGATCCTTCTTCTGCTCAGTCACCTGCCCCCGAGCCAATAGCTTCTTCACCCGCAAAACCAACTCCCGCGGACTAAATGGCTTTGTCACGTAATCATCCGCCCCAAGCTCCAATCCCAAAACCCGGTCGATCTCAGCCGCCTTCGCCGTCAACATCACAATCGGAATCGCCGACGTCGCCGAATCACGCCGCAAAATCTTGCACACCTCCA
>JBJOII010000097.1:0-19826 GCA_046047235.1 Verrucomicrobiota bacterium
AAGGAAAAGGAAAAGGAAAAGGAAAAGGAGAAGAAGAAGAAGGAAGAGAAAGAGAAGGAACAGGAGAAAAGCTACAAACAGAATGAGCAGGGCGACGAAGGCTGCATCGACATCCCCCGCGAAACGACAGGCGACTGCATCCCCGGTACCAACGGTGGCACGCACGAAGAGGATAAAGACGACTGCAACCCTCCCTCCACCCGCGTTCCGGATGGCGGCAGCACAGTCATGCTCCTCGGAGCAGCCCTGATCGCCCTGGGGACCCTCCCCAAGCGTAAGAGCTAATCCCAAAAACTAACTCAGGAGACTGAGGCAGGGCCGCAAAGCCCTGCCTCTTTTGCTTTTGCCAGACCTCCTCCCAACCCGCATGCCCCCCCCTTTGCTCGTTGCCCCCCCGATTGCCCCACGCTACGATCCCGCCCCACAGAGCTTTGAAACGAATCGGCGTCACAGGTGCAATCGGAGCAGGCAAATCTACCCTCGCCTCGCTGCTAACCCAAATGGGTATCCCCACCGTCGATACCGATGACCTCGCTCGCCAGGTAGTCGAACCCGGAACCCCCGCTCTCGAAGCCATCCGCAATACGTTCGGCCCACTCTCGCTCAACCCGGACAACTCGCTCAACCGCCCCTACCTCGCCGAAATCGTCTTCCAAAACCCCACCGCCCGCCAACAACTGGAAAACATCATCCACCCCAAAATCCACGCGGCCTGGCTCCATCACCTCCAACAGTGGGAATCTGAAAATCACTCCTGCGCCGCAGTCATCATCCCCCTACTCTTCGAAAAACAACTCGCCCACCACTTCCACCTCACTCTCTGCGTCGCCTGCTCCACCTCCACGCAATTCCAGCGCCTCACCCAACGCGGCTGGACCCCCGACCAAATCCACGCCCGCATCCAAGCCCAACTCCCGACCAGCACTAAAATGACCCTCAGCGACCACGTCCTCTGGAACGACGGGCCACTCCCCCTCCTCCTCCTTCAGCTCCAGCGCGTCCTGAAACAAGACCTCCCCAACTGTCCCAAATCCATCCCCTAACCCCACCCCAACACCGCAAAATCGCGAAAAAGCCTAGGCCCAATCGGCCCTAGCCGCGACAGGGGACAATAACCCTCAGCCAATCATCGCATGTAAACCGATGATAATCAGGCTATTATATCCCTTGCCTTAAAACCGCATTCTGCCGATGTAACCTTGGCACGGCCTCTGCGCAGAGAGACCAAGCCGCAACCATCAGGCGAATGAAGATAAAACTCAAACCCACTCAACGGGCCGGCGGTCGCTCGACGCAAGCCATGACCCTCATCGAGGTGCTGATCGCTACCGTCGGTATCAGTATCCTCGCAGCAACTCTATACGTCGCCCTGTCCCAAGGGTTCGCCGTCATCCAAGTCGCCCGCGAAAACCTCCGCGCCACCCAAATCCTCCAGGAAAAAATGGAGACCATGCGGGTCTATAACTGGGACCAAATCAATACCCCAGGCTTCGTGCCCAGCTCCTTCACCGAACCCTTCTACGCCGTCGATTCCAACAATAACGGCGGATTCGATTACTCCGGTTCGGTCACCATCACCAACGCTTTCCCCCTCGGTAGCGCCAGCTATAGCGATGACCTCCGCTGGGTCATCGTCCAAGTCCAGTGGATGTCCGGTAACGTCATGCGACGCCGCGAGATGAGAACGCTCGTCTCCCAGTTCGGCCTCCATACCTACATCTATTAACCCGCCACCACGCTACCCCATGAAAACCTCCTCCAAAACCAGCCGGAAATCCCAAGGCTATACCCTCGTCGAAGTCCTCGTCGCCACAGGCATCGGCGGCCTCGTCCTCGCGGCCATCATGACGGTCACGCTCTTCAGTGCCCGCAGCTTCGCCGCCCTCGTCAATTACGTCGACCTCGATAACTACAGCCGCAACGCCCTCGACGAAATCACCAGCGAAATCCGCCAGGCAGACCGCCTCATCGCCGGCTCCCCCACCAGCATGACCTTCCAGTTCAGTAACCCCACCAACACCGCAGCCGCCAGCTGGAACGTCAGCTACGTCTATAACCCCGACGCCAGAACCCTCTCCCGCATCCAGGCCGGCACCCGCAAAACCCTTCTCGAGGAGTGTGACTTCCTGGATTTTGCATTCTTTAAACGTAACCCCGCCACCAATAGCTTCGACCTCTACACCACCGCTACCCCCCCCATCGTCGACCCCGACCTCTGCAAAGCCGTCCAAATGCGCTGGGTCTGCTCCCGCACCATCATGCAGCAGGCCGTCAATACCGAAAGTGTCCAGTCCGCTCGAGTCATCATAAGAAAGAAATAATCAACCAGTGCCGTTTCGCCCCAACCGGGGCGTGCAGCTATGAAGCCGTATGAAAATAGTTCTGCCGCCCTGCCGGACCCGTGAAGAAGGTTCGGCCCTTACCATCGCTCTCATCAGCACCCTGCTGATTACCATATCCCTCGCCAGCTACCTCAACCTCGTAGCCAGCCAAAACCGGTCCACCCTCCGGTCCATGTGCTGGGCCGCCGCCCTTCCCGCCGCCGAAGCTGGCATCGAAGAAGCCCTCACCCACCTCTGCCGTAACGGAGTCGACAACCTCGCCTCCCCCGAATGGAAACTCAAGGAAGACGGCTGGTACCAACGCTGCGGCAGCCTCGGAGGAGCCCTCGCCTATGTCGTCCGCATCCAACCCTCCAACCCCCCACGCATCTGCGCCACAGGCATCTCCCGCTCCCCACGCGGCCCCGACCTCATCGAACCCACCGAAGCCGGTATCCTCGGCGCCGCCATCGATAAAAACAACTTCGTCACCCGAACGGTCGAAATCGAAACGCAACCCGAAATCACCCCCTTCAAAAAAGCCGTCATCGCCAAAAGCGCCCTCGACCTCCAAGGTAACCGCCTCACCACCGATAGCTTCGATTCCGATGACGAAACCCGTAGCACCAAAGGCCGCTACGACGAAACCAAACGCCGCGACCGCGGAGAAATCGCCTCCACCCACGGAATCACCGACTCCCATATCACCCGCAGCGGTGAAGCAGAAATCATGGGCAAAATCTCCACCAGCCATCGCAATGAACTCCACCTCGGTGCAAACGGTGCCGTAGGCGACAGGGACTGGATTGAAGGCGCCCGACAAGGCATCCAGGACAGCCACCACCGCCCCGACCTCAGCATCAACCTCCACCACCCCAAAGAACCCTTTGCCATGGGCCAATATCCCGACGCAGAAGTCGATGCCGACGGCAAACGCTGGGATCATGTCCTCAAAGACGGCGACTACGTCATCAGCACGCTCACCGGGAAAGTCCGGGTCGATGGACACGCACGCATCTACGTGACTTCCTCACTGCAACTCGCCGACCGCGTCTCCGAAGCGGAAGACGATTGCATCTACATCAATGACGGTGCCCGCCTCCAACTCTACATGGGTGGCGAAGATGCCTGCTTCGACGGCAAGGGAGTCGTCAACGTCTCCGGCAAAGCCGACCGCTTCAAATACTACGGCCTGGAATCCAACAAACGCGTCAAAGTCTCCGGCAAAGAAAACCTCTGCGGCGCCATCTATGCCCCCGAAGCCGAAATCGAAGTCGGTGATGACGACGGAGAACACGACGAATTCACCGGCTCCTGCGTCGGCAAAGAGGTCAAACTCATCAGCGATTGCAGCTTCCACTACGATGAAGCCCTAGAACGCGACGAGGACGACAACAAGGAATGCAAAGGCTACGTCGCCGACGAATACAACCAGCTCCCCAAAGACACTGAACTCCCCAGCTGCTCCTACTCAGGTGTAGAAGTCACCCGCTACGACAAGCGCAGCTAACCCCGCCAACTTTTAGATCGCTTCTGCCAGGCCGGAGGTAACCCCTCCGGCCTTCTCGTATACCAGCCCCCCTACAGGCAGCCCCTGCTTCCACGACAGCACTTGGAAAATCCCGATACAACACACCGCGCAGCCCGCCGTCCGCACCCGAGTTTGTGTTCGACGCAGCACCGTCCCTCGGCCTATAAATCGCACGGCTCAGCACCCCCGCTTCAACAGGAAGCAACCGACGAAAATCGACCCGGGGATTGATATCACGCCATGAAGCGACAGTCACTAAACCAGCCACCCCGTTGAGCCCTGGTCGCCGTTTTCCCATGCCTACTCGGACTCTCCTCTCCCTCGCCCTCGCAGGCAGCCTCTTCACCACCGCATTCCCGGAGCCTGCCCCCAGCGGAACACCCCAACCCCAAAACCACTTCCAAAGCGGTTCGGAACAGGATTGGACCGACTGGCTCGACCTCGACCACCACTTCCAAACCCTCCAAAAGGAACGCGCCGGAGAGCATTGGTTTGCTGCGCTCACCAGCCTGAAACCCGGCAGTAAAGCCGCAATCCATCGCCGCTTCAAAACCCCCTCGGACTTCAACAACTTCCTCTCCAACGTCAGCCCGCTCGTCGAAGTCTGGACCCGCACCGCAACAGAACAGAACGGCTCCCTCATCGCCCAAGAACGCCGCCTCACCGCCCTCGAACTCGCCCAACTCATCCCCAACTACCCCAACCTTCCCACCTGGATCACCGTCACGTTCCCAACCGAAACGAATGTCGTCGACTCCTACAAGGTCGAGTTCAGCCTCCATGCCGCCCAACTCGCCCACGATAACCTCCTCGCCCTGGCCCAACAACAAACCCAAATCCACCGCATCCGCGAAATCCTCGCCACCCGCGACGCCAAAGGCCATGTCAATGCCTCCGCACAATGGGACGCCCTCCATCAAGCCATCATCCAAGGCGAAATCCTCCTCCAACATGCACCCCCACCCCCAACCAGCCCCCAGGACCCCTTCGTCGCCTACGAGTTCGCCGTGGATTCCCAAGCCCGATTCCGCGGCTTCGACCGCGTCTACCGTGAAAGCGAAATCCAAAAAGACCTCCGCGGCGGCCGCCAACAACTCCTCCTCAAACCCGCCTGGACCACCGAATCCCGTATCGCCCTCGCCTTCTCCTTCCACCTCCCCTCCAACTCACTCCAACCCTGCGTAAACCCCCTCCCCGGCCGCGATACGGTCGAACTGCGCGTCGCCCAAACCGGCAATAACAACCCCGCCACCTGGAATGTCCTCGAGTTCGCCGAACCCGAAATCCTCCGCAACTCCGCCCTCGCCCAGTTCGGACTCATCAACGCCAGCCTCGAAAAACAACGCAAACACCTCGCCTGGAAAAAGAATACCATCGACCTCTACGTCGAACCCGCCATCGCCGCAGCCAACATAGGCGGCGGTATCGCCGGCGCAGGCTTCCCCTTCGGCGAAGCCCTCCGCCTCGCTTATAACCTCACGGTCACACCTCAACTCATGGCCGATGTCCCCACAGTCGAAGAACTGCGCAACCTCTTCCTCCTCCTCGCCGCCAAAAAGAACGACCCCAAACTCGCCAATAAAGCCGCCGAATGGCTCACCACCGAAGACCTCGCCTACCTCCAGCAACAAATCAAACTGCTCCCCGAGGATACTATCCAGGCCGCCGCTGAATCGGTCTCCGATGATGACATCAAAGCCATGCTCAGCCTCGCCCGCATGCAGGGCTGGGACGCACGTTACCGCCTCTTCGTCGATATCGTCAGCAGTGCCGCCCGAACCGCCGGCGTCAGTAACGGCACCTTCATCGGCCAAATGTTCAACAACCCCTACTTCGCCCTCAATGGCGACGTCTCCATCAAAAATGTCCTCGCCGCCATGATCGGCGAAAAAACCCTCATCTACCCCAATGGCGGCTCCATGGAAGACCTCATCGCCGGCGGGGGCATGCCCAAGGAATGGCTCCAGTTCTTCGACGTCACAGTCGATGCCCGAGCCATCGCCAATACGCTCCACCGCCTCCGCACCACCGACCTCGCCGACCGCGAACTCCGCCAGCCGTTCCCCTACGCCCCCAGACTCGACAACCTCGCCGCCTACGAAATCCGCGCCTTCGGCTTCCCCCTCCTCCTCTACTACAAGCGCGGCCTCATGCGCGATGACCTCGCCGCCTACGAATCCACCTACGCCTACACGGTCCTCGGCTCTGAAGTGGTCGAACACTTCCCCACCCGCGAAGACTTCGAACGCCAAATCCGTAACCGCCAGGTCGTCCCCCTCGGCTATGTCAAAGTCCGCGATGCCAACGGCCGGCTCAGTGACTCCAACCTCGCCGTCTTCGCCCGCATCTTCCCCAAAGACCAGCACCGCGGCAAAACCGGCATCGTCCTCTACGGCATGCAGGCCTTCGAAGAATACTCCGCCCTCGTGGAACGTGAACGCCAACGCTTCTTCGATTATGAAAAACTCCTCCAGCAAGGCGGCGTCATCGAACGCGTCGTCCAGGCCAACGACGAAGACCGCCTCCCCTCCACCACCTTCGAACCGGTAATCCACCTCGGCGATGCCCCCCGAGAACAACTCTTCATCCAACCCCTCTCCGCACTCCGTGAACTCCAACGCTACCACCAGCTGCTCGCATGGCATCAACCCCTCTCCCCATCCGATACCAACCTCGCCGCCCACCTCAAAGACACCCTCAAACCCCAAGGCATCCATACGGGCAATGTCAATGAAGCCCCCTTCCTCCTCGTCGACCGCTACGGCACCACCTTCCAGTTCCGTCAAAAGGTCAATAGCGCCTGGCGAACCATCGAACGCACCATCGTCCACCCACCCCAAAACCTCCCGCAAGCCCTGCAATCCAGCCGCCTCGCCCGCGAAATCGCCGAAGCCCGTCGCCAGAACTTCTCCGCCAAATCCGGCAGCCTCGTCCTCCTCAACTCCTCAGTGCAACTCGAGAACGCAACGCTCATCGGCCCCCCCCTGCTCCACCCCGAAACGAAAGCCCTCCAAGGCTCCGGACTGCTCACCACCCCAAGCGAACTCGCCAGCTTCTGGACCGCCATCGAAACCCTGCCCCCACAACAAAAAGCCAATCTCCACCAAGGCCGCTTCGCCGGGCTGCCCGTTCAACTCAACCCCCATACCAATACGGTCTTCGTCACGGTGGAATACCCCCTCACCCCGGAAACTCTATCCATTAGACAACAACCCGGCCGCCCCACCCAACACCTCCACTACAAACACGGACTACTCACGGAAATCATCACGACCAATACCATCACCACCATCCATTACTCCCCCTACCAACAGGAAACCAACAGCCTCACCCACCAGAACATCGGCTCACTCCAGGCCCCCGCCAAAGGCCGTCTCCTGCAACAAACCTGGACTCTCGATGCCTACCTCTACCCCCCTCTGCAACCCCCAGCCAACCCCGGCCTGCCCCGGCTTCGTAAACTCCGCCAGGACCTCGTCCTCGGAACACTCACGCTCGAAACCTATGGCAGCTTCGACCTCCCCGTCGAAACCATCTCCACTGCCTGGATCACCCGCAATAACTTCGATACCCACGGCAATCTGCTCACCTCCACCATCCATCCCAACCTCCAAATCACCACCTCACCACCCCGCTCCCAACTCAACCAAATCCTCCAACCCCTCCCCGGCCCCCAACGCTTCCTCCTCCAACCCGCCCTCCCGCACCTCACCTCCCAACCCTGGAAGAATCTCTTCCCCTCCACCCCACCCGACCCCTCCACCGATATCCTCCTCCAAACCGACCTGCTCCTGAATACAACCAACATCGTCTTCCACGATCGCGCAGCCCTCGGCCGAAAAACCGGCTCCCTCGAAATCGACCCGTTCGACGGATCCCGCTTCTTCGCCTCCCGCACCACCAACTACTACCAGCCCGATTTCCACGAAGGCCTCATCCCCACCAAAACAGAACGCATCGATGCCTCCTCCGGCACTCTCCTCGCCTCCACCCGCATCCTGTCATTCAACGCCGAATCGCATGAAACCGTCGGCCAGGAAACCGATGCCGAAGGCTTCACCCGACAACTCACCTGGCGCGATGGCCACCCGCTCCCCTCCTCCACCCAAACCCCCCAACGCAAAACCACCACCACCATCAACCCCGCCGACCCACTCACGTTCTCCGGCAACACCACCGACCGCACCACTGGCGAAGAACTCGCCAGCTTCACGGGCTACTTCGACAAAACCTCCCAGACCTGGCTCACCACCCAAACGGTCTGGCACCGACCCACCCAAACCAACCGCATCGAGTCCATCCGCACCAGCATCGGCGGCCGCACCATCTCCACCACCACCTCCCATCAGCTGGAAACACTCCACAGCTATACCCCCACCGGCCTCCCCTCCACCAACAGCACCTGGTGGATCCAACCCCAAGCCCGCACTCTCCTCCGCCAGGAATACCCCGCCAGCTCCAACAAGCCCGGACATCGCCACGTCATCACTTACCTCGAAAACCAACCCCACGACCGCTACCAAATCCAACGCGATATCAACGGCCGCATCCAACAAAACGCCATCCACCTCCTCCCCTCCCTCCAGTTCTGGAGCAACCTCGAATATGACCACGGCTCCGATCGCATCCTCCGGGCCCAGGAATTCCAAAATAACCAGCTCCGCCTAACCCGTATCTCCCTGCCCGAAACCACCACCAACGGCATCACTCTCCAACCCGTCCTCATCCAGCCCGCCTGGGGCCAGACCAGCACCCAGTGGTTCTCCCTCAATGACCCCTGGGGCCGACCCCAAAACACCACCCACAACGACGGACGCCAAACCACCGTCCAGGAGTGGTTCCCCGGCTCAGCCATCCCCAAAACCATCCAGGAACTCAACCCCGCCGGCATCGTCGAATCCATCATCTCCCTCCAACCCCACGCCGGCACCCACAACGACATCCCCTACGACCTCCTCAGCCATGTCAGGGTCGGCCCCAACGGACAAGGCGGACCCAGTTACGCCGAAGCCCAGGCCATAGGCACCGGACTCCCCCTCTTCCGCGATGCCGCCGGACGCCGCCTGCTCCTCAACCCCGCCAGCACCTACGAATCCCCCATCGCCGCCGTCGATCCCCATGGACAACGCGGAGTCTCACTCGTCGTCGACCAAAGCCCCCTCAACAACGTCCTCGCCGTCCTCCTCACCCGCACCAACCAAATCCCCGCCCGCCCAAACTCCGCCGCCGAACCCGGCCTCGAACAAACCGAGGTCGACCTCGAATCCCCCTTCTTCCATCGCGTCATCCGCCGCCAACTCGACGCCGCCGGCAAACTCCTCTCCGAATCCACCAGCCGCATCCCCGCCCCCACTGAAATCCCCACCCGCCTCTCCCTCCTCGATGCCGCCAGCCAATCCACCCCACTGCGCATCTTCGAATACAATTACCTCCCCGGCTGGATCGTGGAACAAGGCGGCTACGACCAAACCCCACGCCAATGGGCCTTCGTTACCCAACAACCCTCACCCCACCTCACGTCCTGGCCAGTCAACCAAAACCGACAACGCAACTTCGTCTCCGGTGTCGAAGGCTGGCGCAACCGCCCCGGCACCCAAACCACCGTCCAACCCCATACCCCCAATAGCTGGCTCTTCCGCACCCTCCTCCACCCAGCCATCTCCACCACCAACCCCTACCTCCCCGGACTCCAAAACCTCTGGACCACCTGGACCTCCACCGAACTCGATCCCGACGGCCAACCCATCCACAACTCCAAGGTCATCTACGACGCCCGCGGCCAACTCCGCCTCACCCAAACCCGTAAACAATCCACCACCCCATCCCAAACCGGTATCCGCACCGCCTATGTCCTCGCCGATGAATCACTCCACCTCCAACCAGCACATGCACCCGGCTCAGAACTCCTCGCCACCTCCCCGGTCAACTGGGAAGACAGCGACTTCATCTGCTGGCAAGTCACCACCCCAACCATCACCAATCTCCACCTCACACTCACCGATGCCCAAGGCCAACAACTCAACGTCCGCCACTCCCCCTCACGCCCCCAAAACGGTGACCTCGCCTTCTGGATCCCCAACCCCGCACAACAACTCTGGCTGCCCAATTCAGACGAACCAGCACAAGTCTCCTCCGTCACCACCACGCCAGGACAAAACAACCATACCTCCTGGCTGACCGTCGCCGTCGCAGAACTCCAGGCCGCCGGACTCGACATCACCCGCATCGCCTCAGCCCAACTCCACGGACAATCCACCGAAACACGAAACACGCTCGCCTCCCACCCTCTGCGCCTCCGACGCCTCGCCCCCTTCACCCCCCTCGAAAAACTCCAACCCGCCGGCCGCACGCTCGAACCCAACAGCAACGGCCTCCTGCTGGCACGGGAATCCACTCTCAACCATCCCGACGATATCGATGTCACCGGCCAAAAATCCTCCGCCACTATCCTGCTCAACCAACAGGAACTCGCCCGCACTCTCCCCCCAACCCACCCCTCCCCCTACCCCACACTCCTCTTCATCGACAGCTCCGACGGTGAATCCCCGCGCCCCCTCTACGCCCTTTCTTCGCGCGACGGACACTTCCTCAAACACTACCTGAAGGAAGAACACGAGGACGCCATCCAGCTCTACACGGTCGTGAGCGGTTTCGACACCCCGCTCATGGAGGTGTTCCAACGCAACTCGCTCAGCGATGAGTTCTCCCCGGGCTTCATCGCCTACGGCTATGACTACCACGCCAGTGTCGTGCTCCAACGGGACTCCGGCTGGCTCGGCCGCTCCCTCGCCCGACTCATCAATCGAATCTCCGCCAACCCCTTCAACTATTACGGACACCAGCTCGGAACAAACCTCTGGTCCGATCTCCGCCAAAAACAAAACGCCCCGCTCTACCGCCACCAACAACTTCACCTCGCCGATACCCAAGCCCAAACCATCCGCCAACTCCCCTCCCTCGCCCAAGCCCTGCTCGCCTACCGCGAACCCCCTCTCTCCAATTCCGACGACGACTCCGAAACCGGCCTCCTCCTCAACCACCTCGGCCTCCGCCTGCTCCAACTCCAGACCCAGTCCTTCCCCACCAACCAAACCCCCTTCTTCGAACCCACTTACCTCATCCCCACCTACCCCAATACCGCCGCCCACTCCACTGTCGATACCACCGCCGAAACCGAAATCATCCTGCTCGCCATCCGCCTCGGCGAATATGACCTCGCCGGCGAACTCCTCGAGTTCTACCGCCGCAAAACCCACGAAGGCCAGGACCCCGTCCACGCCGCCTACGATGCCACCACCGGCGCCGCCATGGCCCGCGAGTTCGGCCCCGAACACGCCATGCAGGCCCAACTCACCGCCGCCGCCCAGCTCGGCCTCACGGAAGCCGCCCTCCAACTCGCCATCCAAACCCAAAACCCAACCTGGCTCCGCTTCGGCCAAAACCTCCTCCACGTCCTCACAGAAACCTACCTCAGCGATTCCGACCTCCCAGGCCCGCACGGCCTCACCCAATACCGCGCCCACCCCGCCCTCGCCATATTCGGCATCCAACTCTGGCCCGAAAGTGACCGCTACCCCGTCGGCCTCAACGCCCGCTTCTACCTGCTCCTCCAAAACCTCGTCCGTAACGGCGCCACCGCTGGCGCATCCCCCCAATGGCTCGCCTCCTGCCAAAGCCTCCTCAATGAACAACGCCTCTGGCTCCAACAATACGTCCTGCCTGAAGTCGACCGCACCGGCGTCGTCCCCTCCGGCCTCTTCGAAATCCAGGACATCGTCGGCAAAACCACCCAGCTCGCACCCGAACGATGGTCCACCGCCAGTGACTGGCTCGATTTCCTCGAAGCCGCCCTCGCCCTGAATCTCGACACGAACCGCGTCAGCAACTGGTTCGATCACCTCCTCCGCGTCCATGGCTCCCAAGTCGGCCCCAACTTCGGTCTCGACCCCAGCCTCCCCCTCCTCCGCCCCGCCGCGATCACCCCCGAACTCACCGCACGCCTCCACCAGCTCGCCCGCCAACTCGGCAAGGAGGATGTCGCCCGCGCCGCCAGCTCCTCCCTCGCCAACCTCCAAATCCAAAACCCGCTCAGCCCCGCACACCCCAATATCCAATACGCCTCCTTCCCCGCCCTCACCACCACCGCCCCCGCCCGCAACCCCCTCCCGCTCGGCCAGGGCAACGCCGCCTTCCCCCAAACCAACCTCACCAGCTGGCCCGATGACTACCGCCCCTTCCGTCACCTGATCACCCAGGCCCCACCCAGCACCGCAACCGCCGAATCCCTCAGCCAAGCCGATCCCCTCCAACTCAATGACCTCCGCATCTTCAGCTTCATCACCATCTCCTTCTACCTCCTCATCCTCGTCGTCGCCCTCCTCTGGTGGCGCTTCCGCCAACTCCGCCCCAGCCGCTCACCCGGACATAAAGACGTCGATGAACGACTGCTCGCCGAGGAAAGCATCCGGCTCGCCGAAGAACGCTGGGCCCACCATATCCTGGGCGTCCAAACCCCGGCCAACGCCCCCCATACCCGGTTCTCCAACGCCACGCTGGAACAAAACTTCCTCATGCAGCTCCGCGCCCTCTACAAAATCATCGTCGAATGGCGCCGCATGGAAAATGGCTGGAACCCCGCCGACCCACGCCTCGCCAATGACCAGTCCGACCCCTGGCTCAATGGCCTCGATGAATTCGCCAGCTGCCTCGGCATCTACTTCCGCCACGTCATCAAGACCGGACACAAGGACGGCCTCCGGCAAAAGGACGCTCTCGATGAAGCCGAGGACAGCAACCACATCTGGTCCCGCCTCGTCATGTACCTCGCCGAACCCTACCTCGGCATGGTCACGCTCCTCCGCCAATACAACAACGTCGCCGACTACAGAAACCGCCAGTCCCTCAACCAGGAAATCCAAACGCTCCTGCAGGACCTCGGCGTGCGCCAACGCCCCGCAGGCTTCGACGCCCGCGTCCTCTTCAATTACCCCGCCAACCCCGAAGCCTTCGACCTGCTCAAAATTCAAAAACCCGGCGCACGCCTCAAACCGCTCCTCCAGGAAGCCGCCGCCAAACTCCAAACCCCCTTCAGTCACCTCGCCGGTATCATCGAAAAATACAAACAGTTCAAACACCGCGAACGCCCCCTCCCCATCCATCCCTATATCATCGAGTTCGCCAAAACCCTCCCCCACTTCCTCCTCATGGGCCTGGGCGCCCTCGTGGTCTACAACCAGCAGACGCTCGCCGATAGCCCCATCATCCCCTACCTCTGGTTCAGTATCGCCAGCCTGTTCCAATCAGCCGACACTCTCCTCTGGGCACTCCCCCTCGGCACCGGCCTCGCCCTCACCGCCTACGCCCACTTCGCCCGCGTCTATCGCTTCGAAGCCAGTATGCTCCCCCGCCAGGGCGGCGACTTCGTCCTCGATGTCACGGTCACCCGGCTCATGGGGAAAAAACATAAGGCCGTCCCCAAAGCAAAATCCGGCCTCGCCTGGAACCCCGTCCCCTTCGCCCGCGCCGGCTGGATCCTCCGCATCGTCGGCTGGTTGCTCCTCGCCCAAACGCTCCTCTCGTGGGATACCCCCAGCTTCGCCACTTTCCTCGTCGTCAAGGGGCTCTTCGCCATGATCGCCCTCGCCGAGGTCGCCGCCATCCTCCTGCCCCTCGGCTCAACTTTCATCTCAGGCGCCCTCCAGGACCTCGTCATCCGACACCCCCATACCCCCGCGCCTCTCCAGTTCCTGAATCGCCTCAACTTCAGCGCCAACCGACCCGCCTCCCCCATCGCCCTCTCCATCCGTTACCTGTTCCAACCCTCGGTGCCCTCCGGTGACACACGCAGCCTCGCGCTCGCCATCCTCTCCTACTTCGGCCTCGCCGCCGCTTTCTTCTTCGTCGGCGTCTACCTCTGCCAGGGTATCCTCGCGCTCTGGTTCACGGAAAACTACCTCAACGCCTCCTACGTAAAACTCATCTTCGGCGGCCTCGTGTTCTGGAACACCATGTACCTCCTCCGCTACGGCCTCTTCCTCCTCACCACCGCCGTTACCTCACTCCTCTGCTCCTATCCCTTCCGCACTCTCGCCGCCCTCGGCGGCCTCGGCTTTATCACGCTCGCCGCCACCAGCTCCAACCATAGCCCGCAAACTCTCCCCTCCGCCTGGATCGTCGTCGGCGCTCTCGCCCTGCTCGCCATCTTCGAAGACACACTCCTGAAACGCTCCAAAACCAGGGACATCCCCATCACCCCCAAATCACCCGCACCCAACCACCCCGGCACAGTCAACCACCTCAACCCCCCAGCCAACGCCAAGGCCGGCATCGTCTACATGAGCGGTGACGACCTCGGCAGCCTGAAACTCACCGCCGACCTCCTCATGACCCGCTGGCAAATCCTGCGGGATAAACTCGGCTCCACCTCCGCCAAACTCGCCAGCCAGCTCGGCCAATGGCCCGACGACACCGCCCTCAGGCAGGCCTTCGAGGAACTCTATAATCTCGAATCCCATCACGACATCACGCTCTGGCACCCCTGCCAGCTCGTCACCAAAGACCAGCCCGCACCCGCTCACCTCAAAAACCTCACGCTCACCGCCAAATCCTCCGAACACCGCCAGCAACTCCTCCGTACCTGGCAAATCCGACGCTGGATCGTCACGATGATGTCCACCGCCGGACATTCCCAGGATACCGCCATCAACCTCGTCGATATGGCCCTCCGCTTCGAGACCGACCAGATCGCACCCAAAACCGCCTTCTTCCTCATCGCCAATAAATACGACAACCGCGAAGACAACCGCCCTGTCCAGCTCAACTACGATCAAGGCGAACTCCAACAGCGCGAAAAACTCTGCCAACTGCTCGAAGCCCTGGCCCCGGGAACCCACGCCTACAACATCCAAAACTGGACTCCCTTCGGCTTCAAAGCCGGCGGCATGACCGGCATGGACCTCGTCCCCGAGGAAAACCTCCAGCTCACGACCATGGTGGTCCTCGACCGTAATGCCACCATCAATGACATGGATAATTTCATGGCCGACCTCAATGAAGCGCTCGCCGACCCCGAGCTCGTCATCGTCATCCCCGGCCGCGGCACCACCAATACGCTCACCCCCATCGGCCAGGGATCCCAGATGATCGAGGAAGGCCACCGCTCCTTCCTCCGCGGCCTCATGGGCCTCATGGGCGGTAACGCCGGCGAATCCCTCGGCACGGGTTGGGGTAATATCGTCGCCTATACCTACGGCCGGGTCCAACGCGCCCTCCTCGACCCCCTCATCGCCCGCATGCCCCTCACTTCCCGTATGCAGCGCGGCTCCAGCTTCGCCGTCCGCACCGAAGGCCTCATCGGCTTCTCACCCCATGCAGTCGGCATCTCGGAAGATACCTGGGCCGTCTCCCAGGCCGCCCATAACCTCGTCGCCCTCGGCGGCCGCGTCCGCTTCCGCCTCTCCCGCGCGTTCTGGCACAAAATCCGCGAAACCTGGAGCCACGCCGAATGGCTCGCCTCCTTCCCCCGCTGGTCCGGTGGCTACCTCCAGATGATGCAGGACACCATCATGCAAAGGATCAATGACTTCGGCCCGCTCTCGGTCTTCGCGCGCGAACTCCGCGCCAGTAGCGGCCGGGCCTACCTCACCGCCCCCTTCGCACTCTTTAACATCCTCTTCCTCCCGCTCGCCATCATCCTCGATGTCACCCCCTTCGTCCAAATTCTCATCGTGCTCTGGAATTTCGGCTTCGTCATGAACCAGGTGCTCACTCTCCATGGACTCAATGCCTACCTCCAAAGCACCGGCTTCTCCCGCCTCGGCGCCGTGGTTGGCCTCGCCCTCGGCGGCATCGCCGCAGTGCTCTCACCCGCCCTCGCCCCCTACGCCACCGGGCTCGCCCTGCTAGCCCTGTTCGTCGGCGGCTTCTGGGAAGGCACCAGCCGCTGGGCCTATACCCGCCTCCGCGATATCCTCCTCTTCGGCCCCCAACTCATCCTCCACGGCCTCGGCCAAATCATGCGCCAAACCATCGAGTTCGTCATCTCCGGCGCCGCCGCCACCGATGCACAAAAGGTCAATATGGCCTTCCGCGCCTGGGCCGGCCCGCGCGAAGACCAACCGCTCAACCGCTACCCCCACTTCATCAACCTCCATACGGTCGTCTGGATCATTGGCCTCCCCTCAGTCGCCCTCAACCTCCTCGCCCTCTCCAACCTCGACATGTTCAATGTAGTCCTCCTCCTCCCCTCGCTCCTCTTCAGTACCAGCGTGCTCGCCGGCCCGTTCATCATGACCCCCAAACCCGGCACGGAACCCCAATACTCCCCGCTCCGGCTCCTCCGCTGGCTCGGCTGGCCCGCCGCCATCGCCGTCATGACCGCCATCTCCATGTCCATCGCCCGCGGCGGATCCTACCTCCTCCTCGCCACAATCATCACGCTCTGCACGCTCGCCGCCCTCCTCGTCGCTCCCGGACGTCACTTCGGCTTCCACTTCCGCCTCCGACTCCTCCGTAACCGACTCCTCCGCCAGCTCGCCGCCGGCGGCGTCCCCGCCCAGGACCGCCCCCTCCTCACCCAACAGCTGTTCGCCAATGCCGGCAAACCCGACGCCATCAGCTCTGCTCTCCAAAACAGCCCGCTCGCCAGCGAAGCCCAAAAGCACATCGCCCACTGGATCGACCAGGACCTCGCACCCACTCTCCACAACCCCAAACTCCACCCCGTCACCCAGAACCACGCCCGTCAACGCATCACCTCCGAGTTCCGCCGCACCTTCAGTATCGCCCTCCTCATCTGCCTCTGGTTCGTCGTGGTCCCCGTCCCCGGCCTCTTCGTCTTCAGCGCCGGCTCCTACGCCCTCTCCATGACTCTCGAAAGTATCGTCTACCTCGTCCTCGCCCTCACCGCCCTCGCCATCGTCGGCTACTGGACCAGCGAAATCCTCCGTCGCCTCCGCCGCCGCCATACTCACACCGGCCTCGAGCAACGCGCCATCCACGCATTCCAGGATATCCAAAGGAACTGGAACAACCACCCCGACCAACCCTGCGCCGATACCGCCCGCCGCGCCGCCCTCCTCACCGACCTCCTCACCTACCTCGACCAAAAGGCCGAGGCCTACGCCCAAGACTGCCTCAACCAAATCCAACCCCGTCAAAAACCCTAACCCCCCCCTGCCCCGCCAGGATTCCGGCGGTTCGGCTTGCCGACAAGCTGACATCATCCGCTGCACCGTCCCTTCCATGCTCATGGCCACCTGGGAGGACGCGAGGCTGCTAACTCAATTGCAGCACGCAGTGCTCAGCGCCGAAGACGTATTGAGCCCGAGGCTTTGGAGCCGGAGGTAGCTGTCGAATGCGCGGGAAACCACCAGGCCGCTGAGGATGCCCTGGCTGTAGCTCTCCGAAAGCACCTGGTTGGCATCACGATCACTCTCGCCACCAACCATCAAGCACCACGAGCCAAACCACCCTCTCCTCTCTCCCGTCTACTCTCTCCCTCGTCGTGCGCCACCGGCGCAGGTTCACCCCCTGATGCGACTCGGCCGTTATACGATCTTCCTCGTGCTGATATTTCTGGTGGCATTCCCCAGAAGATGCCCGGCCCCCCTCGTATATCGCCCCGGTGAAGGCTGGGTCTACGAAACCCCCGGCGAAGAAGGCAAATGGACCCGCCAACGCGCCGAAGACCAGCTGGAAGTCGCCCAGGACGCCTTCGACGCCGAAGAATACGGACTCGCCATCAAGGCCGCCAAACGGACAGTAAAGGTCTGGCCCCTCTCCGATCATGCACCGCAGGCCCAGTACCTCCTGGGCCGCAGCTACCAAGCC
Source organism: Verrucomicrobiota bacterium (assembly GCA_046047235.1). GTDB lineage: Bacteria > Verrucomicrobiota > Verrucomicrobiia > Limisphaerales > JAHDYP01 > JBMTVN01. Next base: position 17,683 of record JBJOII010000097.1, read on the forward strand.
AAGGGCAGCACGGAAAAAGCCTTCGCCGCCTACCAGAAACTCCTCGAGAAATACCCGAAATTCCCCGATACGCTCGACGTCCTCCAACGCCAGTTCGAAATCGCCAACCTCTACCTCGCCGGCAAATGGTTCAAACTCTGGGGCGTCGTCCCCCTCTTCCCCTCCATGCAGAAGACGGTCAACATGTACGAGAAAATCGTCCATAGCGCCCCCTATAGCCCCGTCGCACCCCAAGCCCAAATGAACATCGGAGCCGCCCGCGAAAACCAAGCCAGCTTCTTCAATAAAACCGACCCGTTCGCCGAAGCCGTCCTCGCCTACGAAACCGCCGCAGACCGCTACCACGACCGAACCGACGTCGCCTCAACCGCCATCTTCCGCGCCGGCCTCGCCTACTACAAGCAGGCCCGAAAAGCCGACTACGACCAAAGCGTCGCCCAAAAAGCCTACTCCACCTTCACCGACTTCATCACTCTCTATCCCAACGATGAACGCGTAGCCGAAGCCCAGGACCTCATGACCGAGCTCCGCCAGGAACAAGCCCGCGGCAACTACAACATCGCCCGCTACTACGAGAAAAAACGGCGCCTCCCCGCCGCCATGATCTACTACAACGAAGCCTTCCTCAGCGACCCCAGCGGACCCCTCGCAGAACAATCCCGCAAAAAACTCGATACTCTCCGCGCCAAAGTCGGCTCCTCAAACACCTCCACCAACGCCCTCCAGGAATCCAAACCCTGACATGGAAGCCATCCGCCTCTCACTCCGGAAGGCACTCCCCCTCACGCTCGCCCTCCTGATCACCGGTTGCGCCGGCTACCAACTCGGCCCCACCGGAGGCCAAATCGCCGGCGAACGCAGCATCCTCGTGCCCCCAGTCAAAAATACCACCATCGAACCCCGGCTCTCCCAACCCGTCACTCAAGCCCTCCGCCGCCAAATCCAACAAGACGGCACCCTCCGCCTCGCTACCGATTCCAGCCCCTCCGACCTCATCCTCAATGCCACCATTGAGAGTTATGAACGCCGCCCCACCGCCTTCCTCCGTGGCGATGTCATCACCGTCCAGGAATACGAACTCGTCCTCACCGTGCGTGTCGTCGTCACAGAACGCGGAAACGAAACACCCGTCCTCGACCGACTCATCACCGGCCGCACCGGCCTCATCGTCGATATGGACCAGTTCTCCTCCGAGCGACAGGCTGCCCCCCTCCTCGCTGACGACTTCGCCCGCCGTGCAGTGATCTACATCACCGAAGGCCCCTGGTGAATTTCCCCTTCACACCGTTCCGCTATTGCCCCCGCTGCGGACATCCAGCCAATACACCAACCACCCAACCCCTCTTCCAGTGTCGGCATTGTTCCTTCAGACTCTTCTTTAATCCCGCCGTTTCCGGGGGAGCGTTCCTCAGCAACCCTCAGGGCCAAATTCTATTCATCGTCCGCGCCAAAGAACCCGCCAAAGGGAAACTCGGCCTGCCCGGCGGCTTTACTGACTACCACGAAAACGCCGAAGCCGGACTCATCCGCGAAATCAAAGAAGAAGTCGGCCTCCACGTCACTCAACTCGACTACCTCTGCTCCCTGGTCAATTACTACGACTACGACGACATCACCCAACCCGTTGTCGACCTCTTCTTCACCGGTCAGCTCCCCGACAACACCCAACCCCAATGCCTCGACGATGTCGCTGATATCGCCTGGCTCCATCCCTCCGAAGTCGACCGCAACCGAATCGCCTTCCCTTCCGTGAGAGCCGCCCTCGACCTCCTCGCCTCCAGACAATAACCCCCCCCCCGGACCCAATCGGATTTTCCCAGTTCCCGACCTTCAAACCCCGACCTCGGTGCCTATCCGTGTGTATTGGAGTCCATTCGCGGTCAAAACCAAAACCTCACTGCCCATTCGCGTCTATTCGCGATCAACAAGAGAAACAGTCCCTGCCATTCGCGTCCATTCGTGTCCATTCGCGGTCAAAAAAGAAAACCATCCGCGTCCCTCACGTGTATTGACATCCATTCGCGGTCCAAAAAGAAGCAGTCCCTGCCATTCGCGGTCGAAACCAAAACCTCGGTGCCCATTCGCGTCTACTCCCGATCAGCAAGAGAAACAGCCCCTGCCATTCGCGTCCATTCGTGTCCATT
>JBJOII010000098.1:0-23093 GCA_046047235.1 Verrucomicrobiota bacterium
CACCTCCAGCACCAATGCTTCCTGCAAGTTCGTCTCCAGCAACCGCTGGGTCCTCGACAACATCTGCACGTTCTCATACGCCTTCGCCGAATCACACCGCCCCGCCAATACCTCCGTAGAACCGGCCAACTCTGGCAACGCCAGCAAATCAGCACCCCCTCCCAGAGTCCTCACCCAGACATCACGAAACAACCATTGCAACCCGGTCAGGTAATCCGCCCGCAATCTCCGATACTCCGCTTCCACTGCCGCCTTCAGCTCAGCCTCCCACTTGTCCCGTAACTTGGGCTCCACATCCTCCTGCTGCTCCAACGGAGAACGCTCCCTCAAGACTCCCTCCACTCTCGAACGCACCGCAGCCAACTCCTCCAGCCAACCACCCAAAATCTCATACCGCACCAACAACCCCGCACCCGCACGCCCCAACCCGCCAGCAAACCCGGTCAACCACCCCCTCACTGCGTCCGGCAATCGCCGCTCATCCCCCCCAAACCGCAAAAATAAACACCTCGACCGAATCGTCTCCAAAAGGTTCTGCGACTGCGTCGAAAGCAAAATCACCACGGAATTGCCCGGAGGTTCCTCCAACGTCTTCAAAAAAGCGTTCGCCGCCTGCACGTTCATCCGGTCCGCATCCACCAAAACCGCCACCTTCGCCCGCGCCTCCGTCGGCTTCAAACTCACCCGATGCAACACCTCCCGTATCTGATCAATCAGTATCACCCGACTCTTCGACTCCGGCCGCACCCACAACACATCCGGATGACCACCCGCATCAATCCGACGACACGAAGAACACCGGTCACAACTATCCATCGCCCCCTCCGCTCCACCCCTCCCCACCGGGTTCTCCTCGCAATTGATGACTTTGGCCAGGTTGCGGGCAACCGACTCCAGCAAATCCAAATCCTCACCCCCAAAAAGATAGGCATGCCCCAATCGACCACGCCCCAGGCTGCGCTGCAGCAACTCCACCCCACGATGCTGGTCCTGATACTCGCTCAATGCCATGGCCCGCTTGTAACCAAAACCCCCACCCAAGTCACAGCGAATCTGCCCCACGCTCCAAAACCCCCTTCACCCGCGGAAAAAGCAAAACAGCCTCCACAACCATCCAGACCTCCAAAAGTATCGTCGCCACCCCCACTCCCACCAGCAGCCACTTGCCATCCGCAATCCACCCCGCCCCCCCGGCACCACTCCCCACCATCTGCAAAACCATCGCCCACGGCGGCATCACCAACATGAAAACCATCGGCACCACGATAAACCAAACCGCACCCCCACGCCGCCAGAGATAAAAACTGACCACCAGAAAAGACAGCCCCCCCAACAATTGATTGGTCGCCCCAAACAACGGCCAAAGCAATAACCCACCCTTGCCCGCATTCGCCAATGTCCACTCCTGCCCCGCCGGAGGAACAGCCGCCACCATCGCCGCCAAAACCACCGCAACCACAGTCGCCCCATGCTTGTCCTCCAACCACCCCCAAACTCCCCGAACACGAGCCTCCCCCACCCCCGCCAGCCCCGCCCCGCCCAAGGCCCTCGCCAGTTCCTGCACCACATACCGCTGCAGCCGACACGCCGTATCCATCGTGGTCCCCGCAAAGCTCGCCACCAATACCCCCATCAACGCCACCGCCACCCGACCGTCAATCCCCATCGCCCGCAGAAAATTCGCCGACCCATCCACAAAGGCCCCCACCACCGCCCGCAACGCCCCCGCATCGGCCCAGGAGGTATATCTGGCCGCCCACGCCTCCTGCCCCAACAAGATCTCCCCACCCTGACTCACCCCCAAACCCAACCCCGCTGCACACGCCGCAATCACCAAAACCGCCAAAAAACCCTCCAGTAACATCGCCCCATACCCCACCATCCGCGCATCCGTCTCACACCTCAACTGCTTGCTGCTCGTCCCGCTGCTCACTAAACAGTGAAACCCGCTGATAGCCCCGCACGCCACGGTGATAAATAAAAACGGAAAGACCATCGGCGCACCCTCAGGATGCATCTCCCACATCGGCGCAACCCACCCCAATGCCGGCCGCCCCGCCCCCTCCACCACCGCACCGCCAACGACCGCCGCCACCCCCAAACCCAATACCACCAGCCCCAATGCACTGATCAATTGCAGGGAATTGATGTAGTCCCGCGGCTGTAACAACATCCACACCGGCAACACGGAAGCCACATATGAATATACCAGCAGGATCACCACCCAAGTCCAGGCCTGCCACCCCGCCATCACCGTGTTCCATCTCCCCAGAAATCCGGTATCCCCATAAAACACGCTCAAATACATCAAGCCCAACGCCGCCAACGATGGCACCAGTAACCCCACCCCCTTCCGATGCAGCCAACCCCCCACCACCACCGCAATCGGCACCTGAATCACACAAGGGATAATCGCCGAAGGATACTGCCGGAACACCGAAGCAATCACTAAACCAAAAATCGCCAGCACAATCGTCAGCGCCAAAAACAACACCAGCAAAAACAACAACCGCACCCGCCGGTTCAACAGCTTCCCCGCAATATCCCCCACGGTCTGGCCCCGATTCCGTAAACTCACCACCAACGCCCCAAAGTCATGCACCGCACCAATAAACACCGAACCCAACAACACCCATAACAGCGCCGGCAACCATCCCCACATCACCGCAATCGCCGGCCCCACAATCGGCCCCGTCCCGGCAATGCTCGTAAAATGATGCCCGAATACCACCGACCGATCAGTCGGCACATAGTCCACCCCATCCTCCAACTCCGCCGACGGACAAACCGCATCCGCCGATAATCGAAAAACCTTACGCCCCAACCACCGACCATACGTGTGGTAGGCCACCAAAAAACCCAGCCCCGATAAAAGCGCAACGATCAAGGTCTGCATAGGAACGCCGCGACGATAACAAGCATCTCCCCGCCGTCGATACGAAAGCTCCCCTCAACTGCCCCCATGCCTACAGTGGCGAGTTACACGAACCCAACCAACCGCCCCCAACCAGGGTCTTAACCCTCCCCTGCCACAAATCCCGACGACATCACATTTACTACGTGTAAGTATTATTTTTCTTTGCATTGCCCCAAAACCTGCGGAATAGTCTGCGCCGTCCTGTCCTGCCATGAGCGACACCCCACAACATCCCAAACTGGTCTGGGCAGCAGTAATCCTGCTTGCCCTCCTCCACCACGACTTCTGGTGGTGGGATAGCCGCACTCTCGTCCTCGGTTTCCTGCCCGTAGGCCTCGCCTACCACGCCGTATTCTCCCTCGCCGCCGGCCTGCTCTGGGCAGCCGCATGCCGATGGGCCTGGCCAGCCCACATCGAAGAATGGGCCGACCGCACAGACTCCAACTCCCTCCATCCCTCCAATTCCTCCAACCCTGCCTCCAAGTCATGACTGAACCCGCCTCCACCCTGCCCCTGTTCGTCATCGCAGGTTACCTATGCCTGCTCCTCGGCCTCGGCTTCGTCAGCAGCCGCTTCTTTAAGGGCACCAGCGCCGACTACTTCGTCGTCAGCCGTTCCATCGGGCCCTTCCTCCTCCTCATGTCCATCTTCGGCACAACCATGACCGGCTTCGCCCTAGTCGGTTCCACCGGAAAAGCCTACACCTCCGGAATCGGCGTATACGGTCTCATGGCCTCCTGGTCCGGCCTCGTCCACTCCGCCGTCTTCTTCCTCGTAGGTATCCGGCTCTGGGCCATCGGGAAACGCCACGGCTACGTCACCCAATGCGAATACTTCCGCGACCGCTTCGAATCCCCCTCCCTCGGCTATATCCTCTTCCCCATCCTGGTCCTGCTCGTCATCCCCTACCTCCTCGTCGGTGTCATCGCCGCCGGCAAGTTCATCCAGTCCACCACCGCAGGCATGTTCCCCGACCTCTTCCAAATGCCTCCCCTCCCCAACGGAAAACCCCACCCGCTCCACGGCGGCATCGCCCCCTGGCTCGGTAGCCTCGTCATCTGCGTCATCGTCCTGGCCTACGTCTTCCTCGGAGGACTCCGCGGCGCCGTCTGGGCCAACACCTTCCAAACCGCCGTCTTCATGATCACAGGCATAATCGCCTTCTGGATGATCTCCTCCCGCCTCGGCGGCCTCCAGGCCGCCTCCAATCTGGTCCTCAACGACGAAACCTACGGAGCACAACGCCTGGCCCGCGAAGGGCTCATCGGCCACGGCCAGTTCCTCTCCTACTGCCTCATCCCCCTCTCGGTCGGCATGTTTCCCCACCTCTTCCAACACTGGCTCACTGCCAAAAACGCCAAAAGCTTCCGCCTCACGGTCGTCGCCCACCCCATCTTCATCATGATCGTCTGGGTGCCCTGCATCCTCATCGGAATCTGGGCCGCCGCCAAAATCGGAGGCGGAGCCAACCCCAACGCCGTGCTCGGACGCATGGTCGGCCAACTGGTCCACTCCCCCATCCTCAGCGGCCTCGTCGGCGCCGGTGTCCTCGCCGCCATCATGTCCAGCCTCGACTCCCAGTTCATGTGCCTCGGAACCATGTTCACCAGTGACATCGTCGTGCGCCTCTTCGGTAAACAACGCTTCTCCGATGAACAAAAAATCCTCCTCGCCCGCGTGTTCATCGTCCTGGTCGTCACTGTCACCTACCTGCTCGCGCTCTGGCTCAAAGACAGCGCCCACGTGTTCGACCTCGGCGTCTGGTGCTTCACCGGCTTCGCCAGCCTCTTCCCCGTCGTCTTCGCCTCAGTCTACTGGCGACGCACCACCCTCCCCGGCGTCATGGCCTCCATCCTCGCCACCGTAGTCACCTGGTGCATCCTCTTCTACCGCGATATCGCCATGAAAAAGGCCGCTACAGGCGCAGGTGAAGATGAACTGCTCATCGCCGGCCTCATGCCCGTAGCCTTCATCTTCGCCGTCGCAGCCGTCAGTCTCGTGGTGGTCTCCCTCCTAACCCGCCCCCCCTCCAAACAAACCGTCGACAAATTCTTCATCAACTAATCCGCCAACCGCACCCCTACTCTCTACTCTCTCCCCTCTACTCTCTCCCCTCTACTGACAGCGGGTCGCCCCACGAACCGCACCACGCCCCAGCATACTGCCCCCCCCGCCGGCAAAAGCAACCAGCCCGACCAACCCCACCCGGCTGGCACATAACCAAAAAGTAACGCCACCACCGCCGCAAGCATCGCATACGGCAGCTGGGTGCGGACATGCTCCATCACGTCACACTCACAGCTGAAAGCCGAGACAATCGTGGTGTCACTAATCGGTGAACAGTGATCCCCAAAAACCGCACCGGCTAAAACGGCCCCGATCGTCGGCACCAAAAGCTGCGCATGCGGACCTCCCCCAACACTCACCGCCACGGGTACCGCCAACGGCATGACAATCGCCATCGTGCCCCACGAGGTTCCCGTGCTAAATGACACCACCGCCGCCAGAAGAAAAACCGCCGCTGGCAACCAACCCGACGAGATCCCGGCTCCCATCAACCCAACCAAAAAATCAGCCGCCTTCAGCTCCTTCAAAACCGAGTTCAATTGCCAGGCCAACACCAAAATCAGCGTCGGCAAAAACATGTGCTGCATGCCCCGCATAAACGCCTGAATCCCGCCCCCGGCAACCCCACCACCTCCGCCCACTACATACGGCATCACTAAAGCCACAACGGAGGCCAGAGCCGTCACCAATACAAAGACCCCCGCCGCATCCGCCCGGCCAAACGCCTCTGCCAACCCCGCCCAACTCAACCCCAGGTCCAGTCCGCCGCCATCCAAAAACAACCCCACAAAAACCCCCACCACCAATACAACCAGCGGCACCCAAGCCAAGGCGGGCGAAACGCCCCGCCCTGAATCAGTCCTCGGGGCAACATCCCCCACAGCTCCGCTTGCCCCAACCTCACACTCCGCACGCCACATCGCCCCCCAGTCGCGCTGCAACCACAGCACCGCAAAGACCACAAACAACATCAGCCAGTTGTAAAATCGATAACCCAAACTCGATACCAGTAAACCGAAAGGCGACATCCCATCCCCTATCACCACTCCCGACTGCTCGAGCCCCTGCCGTATCACGCTCAACTCATAGGCCACCCATGTGGAAACCAACGCCAAACCCGCCACCGGAGCCGAAGTAGCATCCACAATGAACGCCAGCTTCGCCCGCGAAATCCCCGCCCGATCCGCCGCAGGCCGCAGGGTCTTCCCTATCAGCATCGCATTCGCCAACCCATCAATGAACAGAAGCAAACCAAAACCAAACACACCCAGCCCCACACCACGCCGACCCCTGCTCCCCCGGAGCAACAACCGCGACAAAGCCGCCATCCCTCCACTCACGTTTAAAACCTCTACGAATCCTCCCATCAATAACGTGAAAATGAGCACCCTCAGATTCCATGAATCACCCAACGCCCCCGTCAATCTCTCCCCCAACAAGTCACGAAATGCCGCCCAGGGATTTCCGCCATGAATCAAGAGCACGCCGCTAAACGCGCCCAGCAACAACGCCACGTAGATGTCCCGAACCAGGAAAGCCAAAAACACCGCGAGGATACTCGGCCAAATCGCCGCCGCCGACCCCGCCCCGCCCGGACCCCATAGCCAAATGAAGGTTAAAAAGAAAACTGAACCCGCAACAATCAGCCGACTCCGACTCATCGCCGTATCCAAACAGTCCCTAACGCCACACTCCATTGGAATTTTCGCGAATGCTCGCGTATCAAAAACGGCAGATCCCTCTCTGCCAGACACTCGAAATCACCCCCAAGCATCCGCCCAAGAGTGTCCCGTGTCCTCACCACATTCCCCTCACGCTCATACCCACCCAACCACTCTTCCCGCGCTGTATACTCCTCCAACCACGTACACGGAGTAGTGATCAACAACTGCCCCCCGGAACTCACCCGCGCCGCTAAACCTCGCAACAGCTCCGCCGGACGCGGCAAGCGATCGAGCAAATTGGCCATCAACACGACATCAAAACTCCCGAGATCGCCCCGTAAACCCTGAGCATCGCCCTGCTCAAATTGCACGCGACCCCGATCGATCCCCTCAGGCACCCGCGCAACCGCAACCGCTCGAAGATCACCCTCCTCCACAAAGCTGTAATCCATGCACCCGTCGCACTGAAGCTGCTTGGCCGCATCAATAAAGCGGTGGGAATAGTCAACCCCCACAACCTCAGCACAGTGCCTCGCCAGCTCGAAACTCGAACGACCCACCGCACACCCCAAATCCAATGCCCGCGCACCCACCGCAAGCCGACCCACGTCGAGCAACTCAGAAACACAGCGTGCCGGATAATTCAGGGCCCCAGCCGGCCCAAAACTCCACGGCAATACCTCCGCATCCTCACCATAGTGAAAAAGCAGATACTCCGACACCGCTCGGTCTGTGTCGTAAAACGAAATAGATTCCATGGAGAATCCCCAGACGAACCGCCGCGATCAGGCAATCGCCGCCGCCAACCGCCCCGTGACCTTGTAGTCCTGAATCACGGTCTCCTCAGCCCCCCCCTTGAACATCCGAACCTTCGCCACATGAACCTCAGGCGTCTTGGTCGGAGAAAAGAGAATGTCGTCATGCGTCGCATTACGGGAAACCTTGAATTTGTCAGGCGTCAAATGCCCCCCCAGATGATCACTGCGCCCCGTAGCCACATGCACAGTGCCCCGAATCTTCTCATCCTGAATGTCACGCCCGGAAACGGGCAGGTCCTGCGTCCCGAAACCCAGCTCCCCAATCTCGCCAGTCACCGGATCGGAAGCCAGCTTTGCGTTGTGCTCGTCAACCGTAGCCGCATTGCCCTGAAGCAAAGTCGCCTTGTGAATCCGTCCACCAGCCACTTCCATAATCCCCAAGGTCCCGTCCTCATACTTCATCGGGAACCTGCCCTCCGCACCAGTTGGCACAAAATACACCTCCCCTGCCGGCAAATTCGCGACGTCGGGAGTCTTCCCGCGACAAAGCCCATGACTCTTCTGCGCCTCCTGCTGGTTGCACAACAGCTTCAGGGTCAGGTTCTGGCCAGCCACCACATAGTCGATTTCAAACGCATCCGCCTGAGTCAAAACCAACCGCAACTTCTCCGCCTCCGCACTCACCTCGTTGTAGTCCACCGCTAGCCCGGAACTCAAAATCACCTCGTTCAAACCGTGCAAGGTCGCACCTCGAAAACCAAACTGCTTGGCAAAAGCCGTCAACGGAGCCGTGGCCGAATACGTGGATATGCAAAGTATGAGGTCATACTTCTGATACACATCACTCTCCAGACTCACAGCCATCCCAGCCGGAGTCCACGCCGTGTCCGGCAGGTCCAAATTGCTGCCCCCAGTAAGCTTGTAGGCAAACATCTCGCCACCCTCCAAACCTAACTCGGCCATCCCCCCACCCTTTAACCCCTGGTAAAATACCTCATAAGCATGACGCTGAATGGTCAGATCCGGATTCTGCAGGAACCCGAAATCCTTGATCTGTTGCGGTTCGTCCAGATCAATCAAAATGGCAACCCTAGCCCCCGCCTCTGGCTCAAAGACGGTCCTCAACAAGCGTGACAAACTGAATGCAGGAAATTGACGCGTAGCAGAATCCATAGGTCCGCCAAGGTTAGCGCACCTTCCAGCGATGGCAACCCGCAGTGACTAAAATTCGTGTAAATATTGTCGCGATCCCTCCCGCCAGCACCCCCGTCATGCACCCGCCGCCAAACCCTCCACAAACTCACGCGCAGACCGGATGTCCGCCACACGCTCATTCCCCGCCTCCCGCTCAATACAGAAATAGCCGGAAAAACCCGCCTCCTGCATGGTGCGGAAATACCCCTTCCAATCCACCTCCCCCGTTCCAAGCACCACTTCCTCACCCCACGTCCCCGCCATCTTGGTCAAGGTCGCGTCCTTCAAATGAGTCGACTTCACCCACGGCGAAACCAAACGCAACGCCTCCAATGGATCCCCGTTGTTATACAGAATCATGTTCGCCGGATCGAAGTTCACCGCCACGTTCGGCTCACCCAAATACTCCAAAAATGCCTTCAAATCCGGACCAGTCTCCTGCCCGGTCTCACAACCAAGGGTAATCCCCTCGGCCGCAAACAACCTCGCCACCTTCCGAATCCGTTCCACCAGCTTCACAAAGGTCGGGTCAGACTCGTCATGCGGAACAAATCCCGCGTGGAACATCACAAACTTTAAACCCAAATCCCGCGCAATCTTCACGGTCGCCTGCAGATTCGACCAGTTCTCCTCCCACGTCCCATCCGGAACCAGCCCGCCCGTTATCCGTATGGATTCCAGACTCGTATAGTCCTCCCCCACAGTCCGAAACATGCCGGAAACCACCTCAATCCCCTCCTGCTTGAACAAGGCCGGAGCCCCGCCCCACACCTCAGGCTGCTCCCGCAATGGATCCAGATCCAGCTGCACCCGGCTCACCCCAATAGCCCTCAACTGCTCCACCAACTGCGCCGGTGACCCAGGCTGCAAAGACCAACTGCAAACCGCCAAACGACCCATCACGTCCTTCATGAAATCTTGCTCACTCATGCATCTCTCCTAACTGCTTTCTCGTTCACACTCAAAACATTCCCACCGCACCCACTCAGTGCATCTCAATCCCGCAACTACCCAGCCCGCCCCGATAATAGTTGAATTGCACGTTCGGATGATCCGCCAGCAAGGACATCGGAACCGCCGTGTCCACCAACCCCTTCGATATCATGAAGGCCGTCAGCCTCTGACCAAACGGATTGTCGTGCGTCCCCGCCTGCCAAATGGACACCTTCTCCGCCTTCCACGTCTCAACCGGCCCCACCGTCACCGCCTGCGTCGGCACCAACGAAATGTTGCCCCCACCACTCGTGCGCGCATTCTGCGCAATGGTCAGCGGATGTAAATCCACCACCCGAGTCGCCAGCTTGCGATAGTCAGCCGCCGGTAACGGTTCGCTCCGCGCCTTGCCCTTCCTCCTCGGCGGATCGTTAAACGCCCAGTGCTTCACATCCCCCTGCCCCCCCTGCATCACCGCACACCGCACCCCCGCATCCCAACTCGCCCGATACGGGCCCACCTCCGCCTTCGGAAAATGCAGGTTCGCATCCGACATCCGTAACCGCCGCTCAATCCGCCCAAAACATAACTCACGATCACAACGCTCAAAGGACAACGGATGACTTACTGGCACCTCCCTGCCATCCACCACCCATTCGTCCATCCCCCAAAAATGCCCCTCCCGCACATCCAACCCCAGCGCGTTCACCAAACGCGCCACCAACGGCAGCTGCTCCGTCGGCCCAATCGGACCACAAACACCCACAGGATTGTCCGCCGTACTCAGCCGCCACGCCTCAATATACTCCAGCGCCTCAGCCAAATAAAAATCCTCCAGGCTGTCATACATCACCACCCGAAACCCCGGACGCGATAATCGCTCCACATCGCGGACACGCAGGCGCGCCACCTCAGCAACCAAATCCTCGTTCAAGGTGGTGTAGTCCCACCAGTCCGGCGCAATGGCACTCTGTTTTCTGGACATAAAGCTCAGGGAAATCAGCCCGCATGCTGACCCAGCCCCAGCCCCCTAGTCAACCTGTTCCCCACCCCATGACTTCCAACCCGAACCATGCCATATTGTCTGAAGCCAACTGGAAACCCGGAAACGAAAGCCCACAACATGACGGTATCCAAAACCTGGCTAGCCTATCGGTTGCACCGCACCACCCGCGCAGCCCGCAAGGCCATCGAGGATCTCTGCACCAAAGAAGGCCTCGCCCCGGGCGAAGCCCGCTACGGTGAACTCCCCTGCGAAGGCGGAACCTGCACCATCCATGTCGTCGCCAGCCGCGGCCATTCACCCCAGGCCATTACTCTCCTCGAAACCCATATCCTGCCCGCCGCAACCCAAAACCCAAACGATTGGCTCTTCCTCCTCGAATCCACCGAACCCCTCCCCGACCAACCCCTCGACGCCTGCTCCACTGCCCTCCACATCGCCCGCCAACTCCACATCGAAACCCCCGACAACCCATTCGTCTGCAATACCACCGAAACCACAATCCAAACCCTCACAAACCAACCCCCACCTCTTGGTATCACGGAACAAGACCTCCGCGCCGCATGCTGCTACGATATCCTCCCCCACCGACGCGACCGCTCCCCCACCTCCAAATCACTCGCCACTAAACCTCTGCAGGAAGCCCCCGACTCCCGAAGGGAAGCCCTCCGACTCCTCCGCGAATTGAAATGGAACCTCCCGCTCGAAAACATGGAACAGCTCGTCCAACACGTGCTCGACCGAATCCACCACGAAAGCCCCTGGATTCTCGATGAATTCTACGACGCACAAATCCGCCCCCTGCTCACGGCCACCGCCCGCCAGCTCAACCGACAACACCTCAAAACCCTCCTCGAACGCCACCCCATGCACCCCCACGTCCTCCTCATGACCCAACTCGATCACCTGCCCATCAAATGCCCCGAACCCCATTGACCCCCGACGGAGTTTTCGGTGCTTCGGTGTTTCGGAACAGACAACTGAGCACACCTCCGCGCTCCCCTCGCTCCCCCCGCACCTGGAGGGGCGAGCTCCATTGCACCATCAGAACACCGTGTACCCGGCCCTACGAAAACTGAAACTGCAACTCCGCCAACCGCCGATACACCCCGCCCTCCCGTGAAGTAAGTTCCTCGTGCGTTCCCGCCTCCACCACCTGCCCACCCACCAACACCAAAATCTTGTCCACATGCCTCACGGTCGCCAACCGATGCGCAATAATAAAGGTCGTTCTCCCCTCCATCAAATGCTCCAAACCCTCCTGTATCAGTCTCTCACTCTCTGAATCCAATGAACTGGTCGCCTCGTCCAAAATCAAAATCGCCGGGTCATTCAAAATCGCCCGCGCAATCGCAATCCGCTGACGCTGCCCCCCCGACAACCTCACCCCACGATCGCCCACCAGCGTTTCATACCCCTCAGGAAACCCGGCAATAAACTCATGAGCATTGGCCCGCCTCGCCGCCGCCTCCACCTCCGCCCGACCCGCCCCCGGCCGCCCATAGGCAATGTTCTCCGCAATGCTACCCCCAAACAACAACACCTCCTGAGGCACCATCGACATCTGACGCCGCAATGCCGACAACGGATACTCCCGCGCATCTCTCCCGTCCACCAACACCCGCCCACGCTGAGGATCATATAACCTCAGGATCAGGGAAATGAACGTCGACTTCCCGGAACCACTCGGCCCCACCAGCGCAATTCTCTGCCCCGGCCGCGCAACACAGCTCACCCCCCTCAACACCTCCACCTCCGCCCGAGCCGGATAATGAAATCCCACCCCATCCAGTTCCACCGCACCCCGCAACCGCCCCATACCCTCCTCCTCGCCGGGCGCCTGAAACGCATCCACCTCACCCGACTCCCGCATCAACTCCCGCACCCGCTGCGTCGCACCCACGGTCTTCTGCACCTGACTATACAACTCCGCCGCCTGCCCCATCGCCCCGGCCACAAAAGTCGTATACAGGATAAACCGCGTCAGCCCGCCAAAACTAATCTCCCCCTCCTGCAACAACCTCGCCCCAGACCACAAAACCAACACCATCGTCCCGAATAACGCAAAGATCGCAAACGCAATGAACGCCGCCCGCAACCGCGCCCCACTCAAGGTCACCCCCAAAAACCGACGCAACCCCTCCCGATACCGCTCCAGCTCATAATACTCGTTCGCAAACGACTTCACGTTCGCTATCCCCTGCAACGTCTCCTCCACAATGGTCGCCGTCTCCGCCAACCGATCCTGCGCCTCCCGGTAAATCCTCCTCGTCCGCCGGCCAAATAACACCGCCACCACGGTCAATACCGGCAAACTCACCAGCATCAACGCCGTCAACTTCAAGGAGGTCATCGCTATCAAAGCCACCCCGCCCACCAGCAAAGTCGCCTGCCGCACGCACTGCGGTAGAAAATGAATCAACGCATCCTCCAATTGCCCCAGATCAGCCGACAACCGACTCGCCAACTCCCCCACCCGCCTCCGCGAAAAAAAACTCATCGGCAAACCAATCAACCGGCCATACACGGATTGCCTCAAATCCACCAGACTCCGCTGCCCCACCGATGCAAAGGAATACGCATGAAAAAAGGAAAAACCCGCCTGCACCGCCAGCACCCCCAGTAAAACCAATGCCGCCCGGTCCACCGACCCAAATCCCAACCCGCCACTCCCCATAGCCGAATCCAAAATGCTCCCCGCCAAATACGGAAACGCCAGGCTCAATAAACTCGAAACCAACAACGCCACCAACCCCATCCCAAAACGCACCCGATACGGCCGCACATACGCAAATAACTCCAACGCTTGCCCCAAGGATTCCCGATCCAAGGGAACCTTCGGAACATCAGCCTTTCCCTCGCCTGCTCGCCGCGACATCCCCCGCTTGTAACCCAGACAGCCTCCAACACAACGCTAATCCCCCGACTGACGCACCGTCACCCAGCTCCGGCCCGAGTCATACTCCACCGCCTGCCCAACCCCGTTTAACCGAACCTGCCCCGGCTCCTCAGAGACCCGCACCCGAACCCGCATCCGCTCCTGCCCGCTCAACACCACCTCAACTCCATCCTCACCAAAACCAAACACGCCATAGACCTTCGATAAGGAATCCAACCACACCTCCCCCCGCCGCCGCAGATAACTGCCACCAATCATCACCACCCGCTCCACCTCTCCCCCCTCCCCAGACGTCACCGCCAGCAAATACGCATCGGTCTCCCACCCCCCAGTCTCAACACAACTGTTCCGGTGCATCACCCGACCATCTGCCTTCAGATTTAAAACGACTTTCGTCAGTCGCTGCCCTGTGCGAATCGTCACCCCAATCACATCCCCACTCTTCCACCGTTCCAAATCAGGAACCGGAACAGAACCATCCCTCTCCCCATCCCCCAACGGCACAATCGCCGTCACAAACTTCTCATCCCGCACCGCCCTCCCTGTCCCCCAAGCCAAATACTCCACCACGGTGTCAGGATCATGATCCTTCAACCCCTCCCGCTGTCCAAATCGCAGCCCCTCAGGAAACATCGGCACCACCACGGCACGCGATTGCCCACCGTTCTCCAGCAAAACCATCCCCCCGTCCACCTTCGCCTCGCCCTCGTAATGCAACAGCCACTCCAACTCCCCGGGCTCATGAACCCGAACGTCATCCACCACCAACACCACCCCGTCCAGCCAAAGAAAATGCCGGAAGTTGCGCGAGAACTTCCAGGAGGTCGGCCCGGTCGCATCCGCCTGCACATACTTGACCCCCACCCCATCCAACAAATGATCCACCCGACCCGGAATCGCCACACCCCGGTCACCCCGCGCAACATCCTCCGGATTCTGCGCCTCCCCATCCACCACCACCACGTTGTGTGCACGACTCTGCCGGTAGTAAGCCGAATACTCCCGACGACTATACGAGCAATTCCCCGAATCAATGATCAAAGGCCTCCCCCCATGAAACAGAACAAATGACCCGGCATCCGGATGCGCATGGTTCCATGAAAACCCACTCTTCACCGCCAGCAACGTGGCGTCGTCCTCCCACGTATCTCGCATCATCGCCCACCCGATCTCCGGATACTGTATCGCCCCCCGCAGTTCGGGAACACCCCCAGACCAACGATCCACCCCACCCGCAACCAACGACACCGGATCCTCCAAACCCAAACCCGTCCGGTGCACATACCACTCATAACCCGAACCCCGAAAACCATTCGCCAACAGCAGGCGCATCGCCGGCCCTCCATCGCTCTGCAAACTCCCGTCACCAAAGTTCACGGTCAGCCACCCCTGCGATGTCGGATAACCCGTGTGCAAAAAGAAATCCCCCGCCTTCGCCAACAACGCACTCTCCCCCTCCGGCCCCCGACCCATCGCAGTCACATACGCCAGCCGAAAGGTCAAATACTCCCTCAACGCATAGTCCGCATAGTTGACGCTCTCATAAAACGCCCCGCCCGGATCAAAATTCGGCCCCTTGTTCTGTAACCGATAACCGCCATATTCAAACCACTCGGGAAACCCCTCCACCACATCCTCCACCCACGCCGAAGCCCGCTCCTCGTCCGGCATGATAGCCAGCGCCGCACTACCCGCCATCGCCACACACACGCTCCACCAGTTGTGCCCCATGGAATCCAAAGCATGAATCCGCCGCTCCGGATCCAGCCAGTCCCCCAAAATCGGCCCTATCCCCAACCGCACCAGATCATCCACCACCCGACGACGCTCCTCCCCACTCAAGGTCTCCCGAATCGAATCGTAGCCCACCCCAAACCCAAAACAAAACCGCGCGGTGTTCAGCTCGGAATGCCACGGAGGATCCCACCCCGCATCACCCGCCCACCGCTGATACGTCCCGTAATGCAACATCGCCTCCTTCAACCGCACCGCATAACGCTCATCCCCCGTCAGACAATACGCCAATCCCAATACACTCCCCAGCTTCGCCATCTGCCCGCTCGGCCTCCCATAGTTCCCGTGCTGACCCGCCCCACTCTCCGCCTCCTCCCTCGCCACAAATTTCTCCCCCAACATCCGCTCCGCCCGCTTCACCAAGTCCTCCACAGCTCTACCCACCACGGGATCCAAGGCAGCACGCCCTCGCAACCCCACCACCCGATCCCCCGTAAAAAATAAACGTGGCCCACCCACCGCCTCCACCCGCACCACCACCACACAAAACAACACCACCAGAAACACGCTCACCCGGCAGCCAGGCTTTCGGTCAGTCAAAGGCATGCCCGTTCCTACCATACCCACCCACCCCACACCAACCCCACACTCTCCCCGCTCACCGGCTCCCCTCCCACTGCGTTCCGCCACCGCTGAGCAAGCCCCACAAACCTTGCGCTGGATACAAGATCACTCTATCTGTACCAAATGTTCCGGACCCGCTTACTTCTGCTGGTAACGTCCTCTCTCTCGATACCCCTGCTCGCCGATCGCCTACCCTCACCTCTCAAAATCGATCGGACCAACGGAACTCCGCAAGTCATCCTCCCGCAATCACCCATCGCTCCCATCTCCGGCATGGACTACCGGCTCTGGATCGAATCCAGCCCCGACCTCGTCAACTGGGACTCCGGCACCGAGATCGTTCCCGATGCAACCGGACGCGCGGCGCTCTCCACCGACGGGACCGGACACCGCTTCCACCGGCTCCGCGGTGAAATGATCGATACCGGCGAAAACGCCGATGCAGCCGACAGCTCCGGACTCAACCGGGTCTTTGCCGGAGAACTGGCCAACCTCGGCCCCATCTCTCCCGCCACTTTCGCTGAAAACTTCATCCCGCCCACAGCCTATTTGGAAAGCCTCGGCTTTAACCCAACAGAAGCCCTCTACTGGGCTGACTTCAACGCCGACCCGG
This sequence comes from Verrucomicrobiota bacterium, assembly GCA_046047235.1. Lineage (GTDB taxonomy): Bacteria > Verrucomicrobiota > Verrucomicrobiia > Limisphaerales > JAHDYP01 > JBMTVN01. The sequence continues at coordinate 16,407 of JBJOII010000098.1, forward strand.
CCATCGCCAACATCGGCAAAGCCGAAGGCGACCCCGGCTGGCGAGCCTTCGACTTCCGTCTCAACCCCCAGGAACTCGACGTATTCATGCAAAACGGGTTCGTGGTCAGCGAAAGACTCGGCTCCACCACGTTCGCCAATGTCTTCTACAGCATCTTCAATGATGACCTTCCCGTTTTCGTCTCCGCAGACTCCGCACTCCACGCCTGGCACTTCACCTACCAACACATGCTCGCCGAAATGGAGGAAACTATGCTCATGGCGAACCTCAAAACCATCCTCGATGGTATGGCCACCACCCTAAACACACTCCCCGAAAACGTCCGCAACGGACCGCTGTCCACGCACCTCGACGACGCGGATTACTTTCTCGCGGTCGGCAGAGCTCTCCTGAAAATGACGGAGATCCCCGCCAACGAGCAACCCGTCGTCAGTGACCACCCCCGCTTCGCCCCCACCATGCAGGCCATCGCAAACCGGGAGACCTACACCCTCCCTCCCGGATTCGAAATGTTCGGAGGCTACCGGCTCATCGACTTCTCCCAGTTCCAGCCACGCAGCTACTACACCCGCTCCCTCCAACTCCAACACTACTTCCAATCCATGATGTGGCTCGCCCGCGCAAACCTCAGGGTCTTCGGCGGAAATAACCTGAACCCGGACCAAGCCCTCCGCGAACTCGGCACCGCAGTCACTCTCGCCCTCCTGCTCCAGGAATCAGAAGGCAATCTGCCCCGCCGATGGCAGGACATGGACGCCGCCCTCCGCCTCTTCGTCGGCCGAACCGACTCGATGAACTTCGCCCACCTGCTCCCACTCCTAAACGCACAAGGCCTGACTTCACTCTCATCCATCACCTCCCCACAGCAAACAAATCCTCAACCTCCAGTCCGCCATCGCCTCCGGCACGCTCGGCCTGCAACTCATCCCCGGAGACGTCCACCTCACACCACTCGGCCCCTCCCAAGCCCAACTCCCCCGTGCCTTCGCCTTCATGGGCCAACGCTTCACCCCCGACGGCTGGGCCATGTCTCAGGTCACCTACGACCGCATCCTCTGGCCCGAGGAAATTTGGCCGCTCACTCTCAACCAAAAGGTTCTCCGACGCTTCCCCTCAAGCCTGGACATAGCCTACTCAGTGCTCGCCAATGACTCCGTCGCCGACCTCATCGCCAACCGCATGCTCCAACCCTGGCAGGCAGGCAATTTCCGCGATGGCTACCCCTACGCTCATAACCTCGTCGCCACCCGCCACGTCTTCGACCAGTTCACCGCCAATGCCTGGTCCGATACTCTCTACGGCCGCTGGCTCCATGCGCTCCGGACCTTGTCAGCCCCAACCACCGACCCGCAATTCCCACAACCCATGCGAACCCAGGCCTGGGCCCGCCGCACGCTCAATACCCAGCTCGCCTCCTACACGGAACTCAAACACGACACGCTCCTCTACGGCGAACAACCCTACGCCTCCATCTTCCTCTGCGAATACCCCGCCGGATTCGTCGAACCCATCCCCGCTTTCTGGTCCGCCATGGCCAGCCTCGCTGACGCAGCCGCCAACGGACAAGCGTCCCTCTCACTCACCGACGCCATCGTCGGACGAGGGATCTATAAAACCCCCAACCCGGACCCGGATCAAACGAGTTGGGTACGGCCCGGGACAGGTGTCGCAGACCGCATCGCCACCTGCCGCACTTTCGCATCCCATATGCGCACGCTGCAGTCCCTCGCACTCAAGGAACTCGCTCAGGAACCCTTCACCACCACAGACCTCCTCTTCATCCAGGGACTCATGAATTCACAGGATCATGAATACTACGGGCCCACGTTCGATGGCTGGTACCCGGAACTCTTCTACGAGGATTACGCTCTCCTCGGCGGCAGTGCCGACGAAAACGGCTGCAACAAACACGACCCTCTCGTCGCCGATATCTTCACCGCCCCGGCAGATCTCCTCGACCCAACCGGAGGCATCCTCCACGAGGCCACCGGCAACATCGACCTCCTCATGATCTCAGTCGATAACGGCCCCGACCGCATGGTCTACGCCGGCCCGGTCCTGAGCCATTACGAGTTCGTTGTCCCCGGCCCAAACCCCACCCGCCTCACCGACGAAAGCTGGTACTACCAGCTCCTCACCGAAGAACAACCCGAGCGCCCCCAATGGACCCAACCCTACCTCGTCCGCTAACCCCGCTCACCCCCGCATACTCCACAGCCCCGCACAACCAAAGCAAAAGGCGCCTGCAAATGTGCCTCGTGCCTCACCAATGCCACCCGCCCAAACCACCCAACGTTCCCGCTTCCCGCCCCGATTCACCCGCTAACGGTTAAACTCAAATACCCAGTCCGCTCCCCACTGCTCCCACACCTCAGTCAACCGAACCTCAATAGTCACTTTCAACGGCTCATCGTAACTCACCCCCGGCACCGGAAAAACATAAGCCACAATCGGCAGAATCCCTCGTTCAGCCTCAGGATACCCGTCTCGATCCGTATCGCGATTCAGCACATCCCCCATGCCGCCGAACGACCCATCGCCCTGCGCGTCAACCGCAACTAAGCCTCTGGCAGGTTGTTCGTAAATCTCCACCCGACAAGGTCGTGAGGCCTTGACCCGAAAGTTCATTAGCCCCACCCCGGACACCCCCTCCCACCCGATCTCATGATAGATCGGAAGGGCGTGAAAACCGTTCCGAAGCGAAAGGCTGGTGCGGATGCTCGCTGACTGCGCTTGCGGTATATCACCGGAGATTAAATTCCATTCAGAACTGGTCACCGGAGCATCACCCCGCCACGTCAGCACAACCCGGGCACGCCCGCCTGCCTGCAGTGCATCCGACACAACCTGCACCGCCTGACTTCCATAAGGCTCAATCGTGATCGCTATTGGGAATGCCATCCCTCCCACCTCCGCATCCTCACCCTGGATTCGCAAAAAACCCTCAACCTCCTGATCCCATGTTGGATTCGCTCCAAGCCCCGTGATACTCAGCTCGCCACTGCATGTCTGGCCCGAGGTGTTAAGAAGCCAAAACCAGGCTCGCACCGGCTTAGACCCCACGCTGCGACTAATGAGACGCGCAGGCTGCAACTCGACCGAAGGCGGCTCAGCAACAACCTCCTCCCGCCACATCGCCGCACCGGCATCCCCCCCACGATCGGCCGCAACCCGGCTTCGTTGGAACTCTTCAATGAACCCCAGCACGCTATCCAGATCCTCCTGCTCAAGTAGCCCTTCCTCCGCCCAGGCCTCCGCCATCCGCCTCAGCCCCGGGACTTCCCCAACGCGCCCCAGCTCCTGCACGTAACGAGCCCTCCACCCCAAAACAAGCCGCAGCTGGGTTGAGTTGAGCTCTCCCCTCAGTCGTCCAACCTGATCCAGAATCACTGCCCACACCTCCTCCGCCTCCTCCGCCCGACCAAGCTTCAGCAAAATCGCGGCCTTCACCGCTCCATAATCCGGCTCATTCCACACAGCCCCCATGACGTGCAGGAGACGCAAAGACTCCTCAATCACTTGCAGGGCCTCATACAATCGCCCCCCCTCATACAGGAACATCGCATACCGGTGATACACGCGCGCCTCACGGGGCTTCACACCCTCAGCACGGAAATAGTCAAGACACTCCAGATAATCCGCCTCGGCACCCGGAACCTCATGCCGCTCCCGGGCTTTGGCCCGCCAGTAAAGAACCTCAGCCCGTCTAGCCCCAAAATCCAATGCCCTGGCCTCGGCAACGATGGTGTCGAACGCAGCCAGCGCCTCCTCACCCCGACCCGCTTCCGAAAGCGTGGAGGCCAATTGCTGATGAACTGCAAGCGAAGCAGGGAAACGCCCCCGGTTCCTCAGCCGTAACCGAATCGCTTCCAGCCTGCGTAATGCCTCGTCCACATCTCCCCCCTTGCGCACTTCAGCTCGAATCTGGTTTGCGGCGACAATCAGGCTGGAATCACTGCTGTCTACCAGAACCCTTGCAGCAGCACCGTGATCATCGCTCGCCCGGCCGCGGCCAGCCAAATTCAAGAGAATCGACCGGTTGTTCAGCGTGCGACGCCGCCACACTTTCCATTGAGGATGCGACCGCGGAATATGCTCCAGAAACTCCAAGGCCCGGAGATGAGTCGCATCCGCCCCTCCAAGATCCCCCACACGCTCACGATGCCCAGCCCGCTCCACCAGGAAGTCGTGATAGACAGCCCACTCCGCTTCTCCCAGTCGCAACCACGCCGGCTCAGCCTCCACCGCACCACCAAGCAGCTGCTCAATCAAACTTTCCGCCTCGACCAGAAAGCCCGCAGCCACGCCAAACCGACCATCCCTGCATAGGCAATCATACTCCACCGATAAAGCCCGCAAACGATCACAAACAGCTTCCCGATCTATGCCCTCCGCCTCGCTCCCGCCAACCACCACACCCGGCAAAGCGGCGTGCGCCGCTACAAAACCACTCACGCCAAAAAGGCAACTCAGGAAAAATGTCCTCGAAAACATGGGGCAATCCCATCTCTCGGGAAAGCGCGGCCCCAGCCGCCCGATCCTACTAAGCAATCGAAGGCAGCTCGTAACCCTTCCGACGCGGCCGCGACAACATCCCGTCCGCCTCAGCATCACCCTCAAACCGCTCCACCACCGGATCCCACTTCAGCCTGCGCTGCACCCGCCGCACGATATTCACCAAATGACACAACGTCGTCGCTCGATGCCCCGTCTCCACATCCGCCTGAGTCTTCGCCCGCGAACGAATGCAGTCAAAAAAGTTGCTGATGTGCGGAATGGACTCGTGATCACCCTGCGGCGTCACCGGCGGCGCATCCCGACGCAACTCAGCCGGATCAGCCGTGTAGTCACCCCGCAGAATCTCAATCTTCCCCTTCTCGCCAATGAAGATGGCCCCCAAATCCTCCATCCCGCGGTTCGCCCCCTCCAACCGAATCTCCACCCCGTTGGCATAACGCATGGTCACCGCACAATCAGCACCACTCCCCACCGGGATAATGTCGACCGGACCCGTGTCATCCAGACCCAGACCACACTGCGCCTGATCCAAACTGTGCGTACCCCAACCCGTCACCCCCCAGACCTGACCACCACCGTCATAAGCCGCCCAGTCGGCCCACCCATACTGCAGCTCCCGATAATACGGCCGCAACTCAGTCTGGTTGCACCAGTGATCCCAATCCAACCCCTCAGGAATCGGCTCCGGATCCGGCTCCTTAGCCCGCCACGTCTTCGGCCCCTTGAAATTACACGTCACCACGGTCTTCACCCTGCCAATCGCCCCATCCCTCACCAACGCACTCGCATGCCGGTTGATCGGCATCGACCGCTGCTGCGAGCCCGTCTGAAACACCTTCCCGTATCGCTTCACGGCGTTCACCAAATACCGCCCCTCAGCCACAGTAAGGCTGATCGGCTTCTCCCCATACACATCGCACCCGGCCTGCATCGCATGAATTAAAGCCCGCACCCGCGCATGCGTCGTGGTCTCCACAAACACCGCGTCCACCTTCTCCTTCTCCAGCAACTTCCGGTAATCCTGATACAAGCCCCATCGCTCCCCCCCCTCCACCAGCTTCGTGGCCTCACCACACCTCGGCATGAAACAGTCCGCCACCGCCACAATCTCCGCCCCAGGCAAAGCCTCCTTCGTCATGATCCATCGCGCCCGACCTCCCACCCCAATAAAACCCACCTGCAACCGGTCGTTCGCACCAAACACACGCTGCGGCACAATCATCGGCAATAACACAGCCGCCGTCGCCCCCTTCAAAAATGCTCTTCTTTTCATCGTGATTCCTTCAAATCGATCCAACCCAACTCACTCCTTCTCCACCAAACTCTTGATCCGCAAGTTCCGAAACTGAATCTTCATCGGAGGCCCCGGATGCATCTGCAAAGCAATCACTCCATCCCGCGCCGCTACCCCCTCCTGCCGATCCGTCACCTCCGCCATCAATACACCATTGATCTCCAACCGGATGTTCGCACCCCGAGCCACAATCCGATAGGTGTTCCACTCTCCACGCCTCACCTTCCCCAATAACGCAACAGGATCACCCAAGACCTCCACCCTCCGCTCCCCATCCGCCGCAATCTCCACCCGCTCACCCCGCATCGCCACCCCACCCCTCGTGTGCTCAAATAAACACCCCGTCCATTGATCACCATCCTCAATGTCCGCCTGATACCCCGATGTATCCCACTCAGGCAGTTCCTTGCTCCGAAACTGAATCCCCGAATTGCCCCCCACTAACCGAAACTCCAGCCGCAAATCAAAATCCGCCGGCGCATCCCCCCTCCACATCAAATAATGTGCAGCCAAACATGGCTTCTCCGGTGTACTCTCCGACGTAATCGCCCCACCCTCAACCCGCCACCAACCCGGCTTACCCTCCCAACCCGCCAAATCCCGCCCGTTAAACATGGACCTAAATCCCTCCTCCGCAGGCAACACCACCTGAACCGCCAATAACGCGAAAAGACAGACCCTAATCCTGGCCAAGCTCGTGCTCATGGAATGCCCCAAACCTCCCTCCCCAACCACACCATGTCAATCAGGATGACACACCAACACCACACTATTCGGAAATTCTACTAATCCCAATCTCCCGCCTCCCGCCTCCCGCCTCCCGCCTCCCGCCTCCCGCCTCCCGCCTCCCGCCTCCCGCCTCCCGCCTCCCGCCT
>JBJOII010000099.1:0-16873 GCA_046047235.1 Verrucomicrobiota bacterium
GCCCATTCGCGTCTACTCCCGATCAGCAAGAGAAACAGTCCCTGCCATTCGCGTCTATTCGTGTCCATTCGCGGTCAAAAAAGAAAACCATCCGCGTCCATTCGTGTCTCTATTTTCGGCTCGCACTACCCCCCCTCCCCGTGCATGGTCTCATTCCATGAATTCACCCCTTTCCAAGACTACTTCACGTCGCCGTTTTTTGGCTGCCGTAGGCACGGCGATGGCGGCTCCCATGATCGTTCCCTCGTCCGTGTTGGGTCAGGGTGGAACTGCACCTTCCGAGCGCATCACCATGGGTGTGGTGGGTTGGGGCATGCAGGGCCCCGGCAACACCGGCGCGTTCATGAACTACTCCGACTGCCAGGTCGTTGCCGCGTGTGATCTCGACAAAAACCACCTGCAGGCTGCGGTGGACTCGGTCAACAACAAGTACGGCAACAAGGACTGCAAAGCCTACCACGACTACCGCGAGATGATGGCGCGCAAGGATATCGACAGCGTCATGATCGCCATTCCTGACAACTGGCATGCGCTGGTTTCCATGGAGGCTGCCCGCAACAAGAAGGACATTTACGGCGAGAAACCCTTGGCTCGCACCATTGCCGAGCAGCAGGCCATCGTCCGTTCTGTTCAGGAGAACAAGCGCATTTGGCAAACCGGATCCTGGCAGCGTTCCACCGGCAACTTCCATTACGCCTGCGAAATCGTCCGTAACGGTCTCATTGGTAAAGTCACCCGTGTCGAAGTCGGCCTGCCCAGCGGTCACCACGACTTTGCTGGCACCACCAAGTTCCGCGACATCACCGACCCTCCCGCTGAGCTCGACTACGAAACCTGGATCGGCCCGGCCCGCATGGAGCCCTACATTAAGGCGCGCGTGCACATGAACTGGCGCTGGAACTACAACATCGGCGGCGGCCAGCTCCTCGACTGGATCGGTCACCACTGCGACATCGCTCACTGGGGCCTCGACTTTGACAACTCCGGCCCCAGCGAAATCGAGGGCGAAGGCGAGTTCCCGCCTCAGGACGCTATCTGGAACACCTGCACCAAATACCGCATCAACCTCAAATACCCCAACAACATCGACATGGTCATCGCTGGCGGACATGGCGATATCCGTGGCGGCACCAAATGGATTGGTACCGACGGCTGGGTCTGGGTTGACCGTGGCGGCTTTGACACCTCCATCGCTGAGCTCAAGGACCGCACCCGTCTCCCTGAGGAGATGCGCAAGGTTCAGCTCATCAAAACCGGCGGCCACCAACGCAACTTCCTCGACTGCGTCAAATCCAGAAAGCCCACCGTCACCCCGGCTGAAACCGCACACCACTCCGCCATCCCCGGACACCTCGGCCTCATCTCCATGATCGTGGGCCGCAAAATCCGCTGGGACGCCGAAAAGGAAGTCATCCTCAACGACGATGCAGCCAGCAAGCTGCTCAGCCGACCCTACCGCGCCCCCTACAAGCTGGCCTAAACCAGCCAGCTCATGACCCCGGCGGACCTCATCAGACTGGGCGTCCCCCTCGGACGCCCAGTCCGCCGGGCCAATGACTTCATTGCCAATTACTGCCTCAAGGGACTCGATCGCTCTCGGATCGAGGACGAAATCCGCTCCATTCTCGCCAACCCGACGGCTTACGCCGAGGACCCGCTCCGCGGCTCCTTCGCCCGGTCCCTCCTCAAACCCCGCCCTGCCCTCAAGGACCCACCTGCGGACTACCACCAGTGGGGCAATGATCTCGACCCCCAGTCAGTCCAGCAAATGGAACAGGCCTGCCGGCTGCCCGTCGCAGTCGCTGGCGCACTGATGCCCGATGCCCATATCGGCTATGGCCTGCCCATCGGCGGCGTCCTCGCCACCCACAACGCCGTCATCCCTTACGCCGTCGGTGTCGACATCGCCTGCCGGATGAAAATGACGGTGCTGGACCTCCCCGTCCGGCGCATCGAATCCCGCGCCGACCGCCTCATCTCCGCCATCGAATCCGAAACCCGCTTTGGCATCGGTGCCAGTTTCCAGGACCGACGGCAACACCCCGTCATGGATGCCGACTGGTCAGTGACCCACATCACTGCCGAGCACAAGGACAAGGCCTGGTCCCAGCTCGGAACCAGCGGCTCCGGCAACCACTTCGTCGAGTTCGGTACACTCGAAATCACTGCACCCGACCTGACCCTTCCCCCCGGTCTCTACCTCGCACTTCTCAGCCATAGCGGCAGCCGCGGCACCGGCGCCGCCATCTGCAACCACTACAGCAAACTCGCCGTTAAACTCCATCCCGACCTCCCCCACGAAATCTCCCGCCTCGCTTGGCTCGACCTCAACTCCGAACCCGGACAGGAATACTGGAACGCCATGGAACTCATGGGCCAATACGCCGCCGCCAACCACGCTGTCATCCACCAGTCCATCGCCGCCAATTTGGGCGCCGAAGTCCTCCTCGATATCGAAAACCACCACAACTTTGCCTGGAAAGAGCACCACCTCGGCCAGGACCTCATCGTTCACCGCAAAGGCGCTACTCCCGCCTCCATCGGCACGCTCGGCATCATCCCGGGTTCGATGGCCACACCAGGCTTCCTCGTCCGTGGCAAAGGCAACCCCCTCTCCCTCCAGTCCGCCTCCCACGGCGCCGGACGTTGCATGAGCCGTACCCAAGCCACCAAGAAATTCACCTGGAATAACGTCCAGGCATACCTCCAAAAACAAGGCGTCAAACTCATATCCGCCGGCCTCGACGAAGTCCCCATGGCCTATAAAAATATCCACACCGTCATGGCCGCTCAAACCGACCTCATCGAACCCCTCGCCCAATTCAATCCTAAGCTCGTCAAAATGGCCCCCGCCGGAGAACGCCCCGAAGATTAAGCACCCACCTGTCCACGGAGGTCAGCCTGTCCGCCATAGCCTTGGCGAAGGCGGAAGGGCAAAGGTCAGCCTGTCGCCCGTAGTCCCCTCCACTCCAAACCTCACCAACGGCGCCATCCTCCACAGAACCACCGGCGCAGGGTGCCCGCCCTTTAAGGCACCTTGGCCCCCTTCTCTCAACTCCATCCCTTTCTCTACAGACATACATGGCACAGCCAAATCCCGACACCACCCTCTCCTCTCTTCTCCCTCCCATCTCCCGGAACAAAAAACGACCGCCGGTTTCCCGGCGGTCGTTCGCGTTAGAATGAATCTGCCGACTTACTTCCGCAAACGGAAGAAGCCCGGCGTGCTCGTGGTGTGGCTGGTTTCACCGGCAGTCGACACATCCTGCCAGGTCGCACCGCTCAGGTCAGAGGCCTGCTGTAGTACTGCAGTGCTGTCACTCCAGGTGACAGTCACGCTGCCTGCACCAGCATCATAGGTCACACCGCCAACCTCAGGCTGCGTCACCACGTCAATCACCACGGTCGACAGGTCGTTGCCCGCCAACCCGGCAGCGTAGATCGCCGCGACCTCAGTCGGGGTCACCACACGACGCCAGATGCCCAGATCGTCTACGCTCAGGTCGGTGAACGTCGAACCATAGGATCCCGTGCCGTCCTGGCCAATGTTCGTGCTGTTCGCTCCAGGAGTCGTCACGTCACGCACACCGTCGCCAATCAGGGTCCGGTTCGCCAACACTCCGTCCACATAGGTCGAGGCCATACCGCTGCGGTCATAAGCCACCACCACATGGTGCCAGTTCGCGTTGCCGAAGGTGCCGCCAGGACCGTCGTAGTCCTTGCGACCAGCCGGAGGACCAGCGTAGTTCCACTGCACACGACCATCACCGTCACCGGCGATCACGTAGCCCTGGTTGCCACCGCTGTTCCAGTCCTTGTTGCCAATGAACGAAGGATCACCACTCCAGCCACCCTCGGGATTCAACGCCCAGAAGCTGATCGAGAAGTCGACGTCCGATCCGAAGTCCAGATCCGAAGGCGCCCCCAAGGACACGTAGTCAGAACCGGAAGGAATGTTCACCGCACCGCCAACGGCGCCAGTCACAAAGGTCGGGCTGCCCACGGCCTGCCCGTTGTTCCCTGCACCCGACGCGTCGTTCAGGTTGTTGTCAAACTTCAGGTGCACCACCAGATCCTGCCCGATGCTGCCCGCAAACACGTCCACCTGCGTGGACTTGCTCATCACGGCCGCACCACCAGTCAACTGCGCGTTGCTCACTTCCACGGCATACGTGCCAGCATCCGAAACGCTGGCCGATGCCACGCTGTAGGTCGCCTCGGTCGCTCCCGCGATCGCCGCACCGTCCTTATACCAGGTGTAGGTGAACGGCTCAGTCCCGGTCGCAGTGACCGACAAGCTGAACGAAGAACCCGCATGCACCCACGATCCCGCCGGCTGATCACCGATCACCGGAGGCAACGCCGTGTTGATGCTATACAAGCCGACGTTGTCCACGCCGAAGTACCAGCTCGCGGTGCCGGCCTGCATGAAGCGCAGTCGAACGGCCGCTTGATTGTCGGCCTGAGGCAGGCGGAACAACTCAACGCGCTTCGACTCCAAACGATCGTCGTTGATACGACCACTGATGTAAGGCGCCAGATCCTGGGAAACCGTGGCACCAATCCACGCGCCATACGCCTCACCATGCGCCTGGTCAGCACGCACCTCGCTCAAAGTCGCCACTGCGTCAACTTCTTCCCCGTTCATGATGATGTCCGGCGCGTCAATCATGTAGACCACCGGCAGCCAAGTCGCACCGCCATCAATGGAATACTCCACCGAGGCAATGTTGTCCTGGTTCTGCTCATACATGCTGTGATACGAGAGATACACGTTGTTCTGTCCGGAACAGTTGAAGTCCTTCGAGAACATCACCTGCACCTGATTTCCGCTGCGGACATCCGATTCGCCATAGGCAAAGTTTCCGCTCACCAGGCTCTCCAATACCACGCCGTTTTCCACGATCGGATTCAGCGCAAGACGACGGGCCGAATCCACGTTCAGGGCCGCCAAGGTGTCCGTGCTGATCACCACGAAGTCCGCATACGAATCTGAATTCGCATTGCTCAAATCCAAACCCGTGCCCGCAATGTCCGTCAGGTTGGTCACAGTCCAGCCAGCCGGAAGCGACCCCTCAGCCACCGCGTCAAAGGTCTCCAACGCAATCGGTGAAGGCAGATTCACGTTGATGTAGTCCGCCACGGTAAACGTCCAGCTCTCCGTACGCGCACCGTCCGCACTGTCCGTCCAGTTCAGCTGAACGGAATGCTCGGTCAAAGGAGCCAGCACAGAGGCCGGGGTGTACACAATCGTGTAGGACTTCCCGTCAACGGTAATCCCCGGCGTCACCGCCGCACCGTCAAACTCCATCTGAATGCTCCCCTGCGCCACGGTGCTGCCACCCTGGTTCAAGACCACTGTCACTGCCGGAACCGGCGAGGCATTCACACCGTTCACCGCCGGATCACGCGACTCGATAAAGCTCGAGACGGTCGGGATCGAGGTCGGAATCCCGGCCGCACTCGGCCCGCCCAACGCAATCATGTCCCCCGCCGTCAGCACCTGCGCCCACAACTGAATGCTGTTCACATAACCCGGGGCAATGTCCCCGTCATTATCCGTGAACAACTCAGCATAGTAGTTCGGTGCCATGGCCCAACGACCCTCCAGCACGTTGCCCAGGTTCTGCACACCCACCTCAGCGCCGTCGATGTACTTGCGCATGGTCCCGGTCACGCTGTCCATCGTCACCGCAATCCGGTGCCAGGTGTCAGCCACAACCTGACCGTCATACTGGCCACTAATACCAATCCCGTTCGAGGTGTTCACAAAGAACTCCGCGTCGGCATTGATCACGCTCTCATCAATATCAATGATCGAACGCCACTTGGAATCAGAAGCCGCCGGGAACAACACGTCCATGATTAGCGTCCATTGGTTCACCAATGAGCCGCCCCCGTTCGCCGCCGTCGGTGTCGGCATCCGCAAACCCGAGCCAATCTCATAACCCGTGAAGCTCAGGACCTGCGCCACCTCACCGTTGATGTCCGGAATACCAAAAGAAGTGGTGCTGCCAAAGGCAGTCCCCGCCTGCCCGCTCGCCCCGTAAGTCATGTCTCCACCTATCGTCGCCGATAGGTTGCCACTGTTGAAATCCCACTGTCCGCTCGGCGCGGCCTGCAAGGTCATATACCCTGCACATGCCGCCACCGCCACAAACAGGCTGGGTCGGATGGTTGTTCGCATAGTTCTCTGCTGGTTTGGTTTTGTTTGGGTTTTTGGATTGTCAGTCTGACTGACCGAAAGTCTTTGTATCCGGCCCCGGCTACTTGCGCGCCTGATGGGTCTTCAACATCTCCTGCGCCGCCGCATTCCCCGCCTCCGCCGCCGCTCGCAATTGCTCCGCCACAGTCCTCAACGACCCCGCCGCAATCTCCCGCTGCTCCGGCGTCAGATCCGGCCGCGCCATCATGCTCTGTAATTCAATAAACGCACGCGGCGTGTCCTGCGACTCCATCGCCGCAATCGCACTCTCCGCATTCGCCTGCGCCTCAGGTGACGCATCCTGAAAGGCCTCCTTCACCGCCCCCGGTGCCGCCTCGGCCGACACCGCCTCCGGCGGCTTGGAATCCCCACCGCACCCCGCCAAAAATGAAGCCGCCACCACCAACACCCCGACTCTGTAACAAATGCGCCTTAACATAATCCTCCTGATACCTCTCTGTTCTCCAATTCAAACGGATACACTCTGGGCAATCCGCCCCCCCGCCACCCTAGAAACTCGGCTGTTCCAAAGGCGTCTCACCTGTGTACCACCGGTAGTCCACCCCCTTGTCAAAACCCCGGAACGTAATGGTCGATACATTCCCCGGAATCCACAACGTGTTACATCGCTTGTTGTGCCGAAACCATTCGTTAGACATGTCCAGGTTCGGATACAGCGCCGCCAAATCATACCGCCATTGCGTCAAAATCTCCCGCTGACCGGGGAATAAACCCAGACTGTCGGTCGTTCCCTCCATCCGCTGCTCCGCTGCGTCCTGCGCAAAAATCGTCGTCGAAGGACTCTGAAAAGTGCTCAGCTTCATGGGCCCCAGATCCCCGCGATACGAGGACACCACAAACCGGTTCAAGCCGTAGGAGGAATAGAGCCAGAACTCTTTCGGATAGGTCTTCCCCTCCTCCCGCCACTCGTCCACCACCCGCGCACTGGGACACCGATAGATATCCTTGGTCCCGCCAAAATAACTCACATACGCAATCCCCCAATACGCCTCACCGTCCGTAGGCTCCAGCTGCACGGTCGACCGAGGATTCCGCACCCATTGCCCGTGGTTCGGCGCGCTGGCCGCCCCGGAACTATCCAACACGTGATGGAAGGTATCGTTGTTGTCCTCCGCATACATGGTGGTGCCCAAGCCAATCTGGTGCAGGTTGTTCAAGCACTTGGTCTGACGAGCCTTCTCCTTGGCCTTCGCCAGCGCCGGTAACAACATGCCGGCCAAGATCGCGATAATCGCAATCACGACCAAAAGCTCAATAAGGGTGAACCCCGAAAAACGGGCGTTCTTATTGGGAATTCTCAAAACCATGGCTTTTTCTAGAAGGTATTAAACGATGCTGCCGGCGGTACGGAATGTCAACCACCCTTGCTACAATAGGCAGGATTTAAGCACATCAGCGCAGCAGTTAGGCGGAATAATACATAGCGTTGCAACCCTTAGAGTTAGGCTCCACATATCGCTTGCACTTCGCTTTTTCACGCATCGCTGAACACACCTATCCCCCCAGCCCGTCACCTTCAGATGACCAAAATGTGACGAATCGGTGAACTCACCCCCCGCCAGCGCCGGAATACTTGGAAGCGCCCGGCATCGTTTTAAACCTCTCCAAGGCGCTCCTTCCCCAATCCTTCCGACGCTCCACGGCCCCGGGGCCTGCAACCCCGGCGGCCTGAACCGCCTTCTGCCCCGCCACGGCAGGCTCGGCACTCACCACAGGCTTCGCAGGGACTGAGGGCACCGGCAAAACCGGAGCAGGTCTCGGCTCAAAAAATGAACTCCTCCCGAGCCCCATACCCGATGTCGCCATCACCTCCCCCGGCTCCGTCGCCCCAACAGCCGCCACACCGATCTCACGCGCCAACTCGGCTTCCGGCTTCCAAACCAAACGCACCGACGGCACCGGCCCCACATGCACCACCAGCCGGTAATACACCTGCCCCGCCAGATCCACCCGGTCCACCATGGACTCCGCCTGTAAAATCGAAGCCAGCAACCCCTTCAGCACGGGTCGCTCGGCATTCGCCGTCACCAGCGACCGCAACGCCCGCTCCGATACATCCCGTACCCGATCCAACTCCAACAACAACCTCGGCACCGGAGTCAGTTCCATCTGGAACTCACCCAGCTCATACCCCGCCTCCAAAATCACCGGCGCACCACCGTGGATCTCATGCAAGGCCTCCACCAACCGGTCCGGCCCCTCCGCCTTGAAGCCGGCTACACTCCCCTGCAACTCAACCTGCAGCTGGCGAAGCTGACCACTCGCCGCCGTGACCGCCCCGCGAATCTCAGCCACCTTCGGCGGCACCAGCTGCAACGCCTCCTGAAACCGCGCCGCGCTGTCCCCCAAATGCTGCAGCTTGCGAATAAATTTCTTCATAACGATCCTTTCCTCAACGCTCGGCCTGGCTGGCACCCTCCTGTTCCCCACCCTTTCCCGACTCCCCACCACGCACCGACAATGCCCGCTGGAACTGCTCCAAAAACGCCTGCTCGTTCTCCATCATCTCCTGCGTCAACCGAATCTCCACCGTCCCGTCCCGCGCCTTCGCCAACAGCATCTCCTCCACGCTGCGCAAGTAATCCCGCTGCCTCGCCGCAATGTCCTTCAAGGTCGCCAAAGTGCTGTGAACCATCTCCATCTCATGCATCACACTCCCCATCCGGTCCGCCGTCGTCGCCGCATACACCTCCTGAATCACCCGCGTCAAATCCGCCCTCAACCCCTCCAAGCCCGCACCCACCCGATGCGCCGCCGACACCACGGCATCGGTCCCGCTTACCCCGGCACTCTCTCTCGCCCTCAACCCCTGCTCCATCACGGATCGCATCGCTTCCAACTGTCCCGCCAATGGAGCCAAATCCAGCGGAGCAGACTCAGGCTTCGTCGCCTCACCCCGCTTCGCCAGCGCCTCACTCACCACCCCTCGCAACGCCGCCAGCCCCTGCTCCACCGGCCCCAGGTCCACCACCACCGACGGCCCGGCATTCCGCGCCTTAAACTGCGCCTCCAAGGTCTGCCGGATCCCGTCCAACCCCGACTCAAAGGCCGACAACTGCGCCACCACCCGCCCCACCGGATCTGAACCCTCCCCACCCTGAGACAACAGGTTCCTCCGAAACACGCGCTTGATGTCCGCCCAGCGCTCCGCCTCCGCCTCGGTCTGCACCCCCAGCAGTTCCTTGAACTTCAAAAGGTTCGCCTCCGCCCCCGTCGTCAGTGTCTGGGATTCCCCCCGATAATGCTCCACCACCAACGCCCGCACCTCCGCCTCGCTCAGGATCGGAACCACCTTTTCCGCCAGCCGGTTCATGTTCCGATACGAACCCTGCAGCTTGAACGCCGGCTCCGTCC
Source organism: Verrucomicrobiota bacterium (assembly GCA_046047235.1). Lineage (GTDB taxonomy): Bacteria > Verrucomicrobiota > Verrucomicrobiia > Limisphaerales > JAHDYP01 > JBMTVN01. The sequence continues at coordinate 9,581 of JBJOII010000099.1, forward strand.
GGTACGCATCGGCCTGCCCTGCCGAATGGATATACTCCTGGTTCACCCGCAGGATCACCTCGCGCACCGCCACCAGTTTCACCATCACCGACAAAAGTTCCTCCACCTCCTGCGCCGCATAACTCCCCTCCAGCCCCTCCAGATCCCGCTCCCCCGTCTCTGCCATCCGGATAAACGCCCGAATGTCTTTCTGACTCTTGTTCGCCAACGGCGCCAAGGTCGCGTTCGATGTCACCGCATTCTCCAGGTAACTCCGCCGAAACGCCTCCGCACTCCCGCCCAGGATGTCGCCCAAATTGTACGTGTCCGCCCGGTTCGCCAACATGTCCGGTATCCGGAACTTCAAACCGCTCTCGGTATACGGATTGCCCGCCATCACCACCACCACCTTGCGCCCCCGCAAATCATACGTCCGCGGCCGACCACGCCAGACCCCTTCAATCTTCCGCTGTGCATCACACAACGAAATGAACTTCTGCAAAAACTCCGCATGACAATGCTGGATGTCATCCACATAGATCATCGCATTGTCCCCCATCTCCAAGGCGAGGTTCAAACGCCGCACCTCCTCCCGCGCCGCCGCATTCGGCGCCTCCTCCGGATCCAACGATGTCACCCCATGCCCCAAGGCCGGACCGTTGATCTTCACAAAAACAATCCCCAGCCGGTTCGCGATATACTCCATCAAGGTGGTCTTGCCATACCCCGGCGGCGATATCACCAGCAGCAACCCCATCAAATCAGTCCGCTTCTGATCCCCCGCCGCACCCACCTGCTTCGCCAAGTTGTCGCCAATCAAAGGCAGATACACCTCGTCAATCAGCTGGTTCCGCACAAAGGACGTCAGCACCCGCGGCTTAAACTCGCCCAACCGTAACCGCTCCCGCTCCGCATCCAGCAACTCCCGCTTCACCTCCTGATACCGGTTGAACCTCGGCACCACCTCCGCCTCAAACCGCCCCAACCGCTTCCGAAAATCCAGATAATCAAACCGGTACACCCCGCCCGCTATCCGCCGGTGGCTCCCCTTCATCCCCTCCAGATCCACCCGCGTCCTCGCCTCCACCACTTCCCAATTCACCCCCTCCCCGCAAAACAATACCGCCGCCACTTCCTCCAAATACCGCACTCCCTCCGCACGCCCGGACAAGAAACCCCGCACCCAGTCCCGCACCAACTCCAGCTCGCTTCCCGGATGCGACGCCACTTCCTCCCGCACCCGACGAAAATCACTCTCCGCGCCCAGCCGCACCAGGTCGGCTTCAAACGCCGTGACCTGCTCCCTCCCCTCCCGGCTCAACACAAACCCCTCGCTCGACGTCAATTGGTCAACCAGATACCCCGCCGCCGCACCACACAACCCCTCCGTATACAAACCGGTCTCCCGCACAAAATCCCCCAGCAACTTCTCCAGCCCGCGCCGATACCCCTCCTGTCTCGTGTCCCCGGGAAATAATCGGTTGCGCCGACCCAACCCCCTCAGCTTCGCACCCCATAACGCCCGCACCTCATCCGGACAAAACCGCTGCCAATACACCACCGCACACGCCCGCACCTCAGGCGCATACCGCGCCAAACCCAACGCCCGATGCGCCTCCGCCAGCACCCGTAAAATCTTCGCCCCATCCGCATCGTGCACCCCCTTCACATACCCCTCCTGATACCGCCCCCCCATATACTCCCGCACCCGCTCCAATATCACCCCCTCCTCCAATTCCCCCACAACCCCGCCACCCGCTTGCCCCAGCAACCAGGCCAGACATCCCTGCGCCAAATACTCGGCCCGATACACCTCCCCATCCTCAGATACGACCTCCTGACCCCACGCCTCCCGCGTGCCCAAAAATGCCTCGTCCCGGATCACCTCAAAATACTGGGTCGATGTCAGATGAAAACAGGGCTCCCCCTCCCGCTGCACCACGGTCAAATCCAACGCCTGCGTGTTGACATTAAAACGATGCCGCCCCAGCCGGATCACCGCCTGCCCCCCGACAAACAACTCCTGCCGATCCTTCAACTGCCGCACCGCATCCTGCTGCACCGACTTCAGCCGCCCCGCCAGATCATCCGCCTTCACGGAATCTTCCAGCGCCATCAAATGACCCATGGTGTCCCGCACCTTGCTCACCATCAGGTCCGACACCATGTAAGTGTGGATCTCCTCCACACTCTCAAAACCCGCCAACCGCGACTGGATCACTTTCAAGATCCGCTCCGCCGCCCCCATCAATGCCCCCGCCCGCCGATTCCGCTCCTCCACCAACGCCAGCTTCCGCTGCTCAAAGGCCTCATACAACTCCGCCCGCCGCCCCGCCAGCTCCACGGTGTAATCTTCAAAATCCGCAAACGCACCCTCCAACTCCTCCAACTGCACCGATATCCGGTTCAAATACTCATCACACCTCGCCGGCGTGTCGCACAAATCCAAGTAGCTGGAGGCCGACTGCGACAGTAACTTCAACTGCGCCGCAAACTGCGCCGCACCCTCCTTCGACGCCAACTCCTTCAACCGCTGCTTCAACGCCGCCTTGGCCTGGTTCAACGTCGCATACACCGACGTAATACCGTCCAGTATCCGCGTGGTCTCAGTCGCATCCTCAATCTTCAGGCTGTTCACCACCTCCACCAGCATCTCCAGCCCGCCCCCCGCCTCACCAATCTCCTTCTCCAATGCCCGCCCCTCAGCCGCCTTCCCCACGACCTCCACCCCACGCAAAAAACCGTCCGCCCTGCCCCGATGCCCGTCCAAGGCCTCAGGCAACAACAAGAACTTCACGGTCGCCTGCGCCAACTCATCAGTCTGCCCCACCACCGCCGCCTCCACTTCCCCCACCTGGCCCACATCCACATACCGCACCTCCCGCAACGCCAGCAAATCCCCGCGCAATCTCCGTAAACCCGCCAAATGCCCCACGTAATCATCCAAACTCTTGAAACTCGTCCGCCGCACGGCCTGCATCCGCTCCTCACAATGCCCCCGCACCAACTCCATCCGCTCCCCCGCCTCCCGCTGCAACCGCCGCACTTTGTCAAACTCGTCCACCGCACGATCCGCCGCCTCCCTCACCCGGCCCAACGCCTCACCCACCCCATAACCCTCCTCGCCCCCCAGCCAGGAATACGCATCCAACATCGCTCCACACCGCCGAACGACATCTGTATACAACTCCGCATACGGTTCCTCCTTGCGCAACAAGGTCATCACCTCGTTCCCCTCCGCCAAACACCGCACCACCGCCTTGTTCCCCACCTGATACAAAAACGCCTCGCGCTGCCCCGCCGGCTCCTGCCCCGCCTCGTGAAACGGCGTCTGCCAAACCTGCACCAAATGATGCTTCTGCGCCTCCTGCTCCGCCCGAAACAACGCCACATGCCCGTTCGGAAATATCGAAAACCCATGACACCCCAACCGCTGCTCCACCTTCTGCTCAATCAACCGATACGGCATCAACACGTAATCCCCACTCAGCCGATTGTAAAAAACATACAGGGAATCCTCCCCGTTCGGTGCATGCACCACCCGCTCCACCAACAAATCCTTCTCCCGACTCTCAAATCGCTTCACCTCCCCCGTCGCCAAACAAACCCCATCCGGAAAAATCAACCCGTGATCCTCCGGCAACCGCACACACGACTGCCCAATCGAATCCACCCGCACCACCGTCCGCTGCTTGCCGTTGTAAATGAAATACCGCGCGTCCGCCTCCTTATACGGCCGCACCCGCAACACCACCAGATGCTGCATCAACGCATACGCAATCTCCGCATCATCCACCTTCTGGTTCTTGTCCTCCACCGGCTCAGCATAAATCCCCTGCCCCGTGTCCGTGTTGTCCTCCACTTTGATGGTCAAATCCCCCTCGGTACACTCCACAAATAACCGGTCCTCAATCGATACATGCGGATGATCCCCATACCGATACGCCTCCCGCCCCGGCGTCAACCAACGAAAATCATACTGCGGAGGAAATCCCACCCGACGATACTCCGCCTCCGCCCGACCATCCATATACCGCACCCCGCCCCCCTCAAAGGCCCACTTGAACACCGCAATGTCGTTCACCCCCGCCCCCGTCCCAAACACCATGTACAACCGACCCTCAATCACAGAGAATTTCCGCAGCCTGCTCTTCTCATACACGTTGTACAACCGCTTGAAATCCGCCTCAAAAACCGGATCCCGCAACACCTCCAGACTCTCCTCCCGAAAACTGCCCGTCTCTCCATCCCTCACGTAAACAGCAAACACATCCCCCAGATCCACCTGCCGCTTCAAACCAAAGTGCACGTTGAACCCAAATAAAAACCGCCCCTGCCCCAACTGAACCATGTCCCGCGGAACACAGTTGTGCGACGTCACAATCCGGTCCGCCTGCAATAGCTGATACCCCACCGAACCAAAGACCTCGCGCCTCCGCTCATCCAGCCGCGCCAACCCCAACCGCAACGCCTCCCCATGCTGCAATAACCGCTGCCGGATAATCTCATACGTCGCACTCCCCAACGCCTCCTGCGCCGACGCCCCCACCACCGGCTGCCCCACGGCACCCGACGCCTCCTTCATCTCTCGCTCGTCTGCTGGCTCAGGCATGTCTCAGTCCTGCCACACATCATTTCACCCAGCCCACCCCAACCCGCCAATCAACCCTGACCCGCCTTGTCCCCGCCCAATACAGACAACGCCACCGCGTCCGCCAACCCACTCTCCTTCGCCATCACTCCAGCCGACGCCAAAAGCCGCTTCACCCCGCCGTCCTCAGTCGATACCGCCAGCCGCGCCAGCAACGCCGCCACCGTCAGGTTCTTCAAATCCTCACTCGGAATCCCAAAGTCCTTCACCCACTGGCGCAACTGCACCTTGAACCGCTCCGGATCCCCATTGAAAAACGTCCGCTTGATGTCGCCCAAAGCCTCGCTGTTCGCCAACAATCGATCCACCGACTTGCCGGAACCAACCGCCTTCACAATCTTCTCAAAGAAGTCGTTCTCCCCGCCCACAATGTCGATCTTCGCGTGCTTCAACGCCTCGCCCACCAGCTCGGAATGCGCCCTCGCCACATCCCGCTCGACGCCGATCGCCGCCAGCTCCACATCCCGCTCCTTCGCCAGCTTCAACCGGAACTCCTCATGCTGCTGCGTCGTCGCCTGGAACAACTTCATCGACTTCGCCTTCTCCTCAATCCCCTTCGCCTCAGCCAACAGCTTCGCCTCAATACCCGATGCCGTCGCCGTCTCCTTGTCACGAATCCCCTCCGCCTCAGCCTCAGCCTGAATCTCCGTCACCTTCGCCCGCGCCTCACCCTTCAACCGGTCCACCTGCGCCTCAGCCGACCCCATCTCCAATACCGCACCCGCATCCACCTTCCGCGCATCCGCCTTGGCCTTGATCACCTTGGCCTCCGCCAACCCCTTCGCCGCCTCCCGCGCCGCCTCCCCGTCCGCCTCCTGCTCCATCGCATGCCGACGCTTCTCGGACGCCTTCGCCTCCGCATCCGCCAAAATCTGCACCCGCTCCGATTCCCGCGTCGCCGCCTCCCGCGCCGCATCCGCCTCAGTCACGGTCTTGATCCGCTGCCCCTCAGCCAGATTGCGCTCCACTTCCTTCTGCGCCTCAGCCGCCACCACCTTCTCCACCTGATCCTTCTTCGCGTTCATGTCGGCCTCAATCAGCGTGACCTCACGCACCCGATTGGCCGTCATCTGCGCCTCAATGTTCAGCTTCTCCTCCTCCTGCTGCACCACCGCCTTCTGCTCCGCCACCACCACCGCACGCTTCCGCTCCACCTCCACAGCCGCCTCAGCCACCTTCACCTGCTTGTCCATGTCCGCCAACGAGACCACCCGCTCCCGACGCACCCGCGCCTCCTCACCCTCCTGCGCCGCCTCTTCCTCCAGCCGACGCTGCTCCTTCGTCACGGTATACTGCCGCTCCTGCACCGCCCGCTTCATGTCCTCCGACCGCAAACTAATCGCCTCATCCGTCTCCAATCGCTTCGTCTCCACCTCCTGCCGACGCGCCTCAATCACCTTCCGCGACTCCGCCTCCTCAGTCGCCTGCACCTCGGTAATCGCCCGGGTCTGCTTGGCCGAATCCTCCTCATTGCGCCGCTTCTGCTCCCGCTTCGCAATGTCCGCATCCGCATTCTCCTTCTCAATCTGAACCCCCGCCCGCTTCGCATGCTCGTTCGCCACCACCCGCTCCCGCTGCGTAATCTCGGTAATCTTCTTAATACCCTCCGAATCCAACACGTTGTCCGGATCATGCTGGTTCAACGGCGTCTGCTCCAAATAGTCGATCGCCACGTCCTGCAACAAAAACCCATCCAGATCCTTGCCAATCGTCTCCTGAATCCGGTCCCGGAACTTGATCCGCTCGGTAAACAACTCGTGAAACTCCATCTGCTTACCCGCAGTCTTCAAGGCCTCGGAAAACTTCGCCTCAAATAACTCCCGCAATTGCCCCTCGTCCGATACCCGCTCCGGCGTCAGCATCTGCGCCACCTTCCGCACGCTCTCCTCAGTCGCCTCCACCCGAATGTAAAATGCCACGGTAATGTCCGCCCGAATGTTGTCCTTGCACACCAACCCGTCCTTCCCCTTGCGCGCAATCTCCAGCTTCTTCACAGAAATATCGACAATGTGATACGTCTGCAAAAACGGCACCCGTACCATCCAGTCAAACGCCACCTTCAACCCGCCCCACCCCGTCTTCACCCCCGCCCGGCCAGGCTGAATCTTGCGAATGCACATCGCAAAAAACGATCCCACCACCACCAGCACCACCAAAACCGCCAGAACAATCAACAAGGTCTTCATGATCGAATCCAAACGCGCTCAGGTTTCTATCCCCTCCCCAAACACCAGCCACCCCCGCCCATCCAACAACACAACACACCCCCCGCAAACACCTCTCCTATCTAGGGAATGCCAGTGAATTACCAAAGTTCAACACCCCCCGCCACTATAATTCCCCCACCATATTCCACCCTCCCACCCAGATAACGAGCCGCACACCCCCCAAAACCAACCTCCCATATCCCACCTCCCATATCCGATCTCCCATCTCCCACCTTCGATCCCCCATCTCCACTCTCGCGCAAAGCGCCCATCCCCTAGCTCCTGACTGCCAGCTCCCAACTCCTGCGCATAGCGCTATCTCACCCTCTCCTCTCTCCTCTCTCCCTGCGTTCCGCAACCGCGGAACGCAGAAGCCCTCAGCCCTCAGCGCTCTGCGCTTCCCGCTTACCGCTCAGCACCCCCCCCCATCGAAATCGAAATCGGGATCGCTATCGG
>JBJOII010000100.1:0-16076 GCA_046047235.1 Verrucomicrobiota bacterium
CCGGGCCGGCCAGGTCCGCCGGGTCCCCCCTTGCCCCGTCCTCCGCCTCCGGACCGGGCGGTGTAGGTTTCCTTCACGATCCCGTCGCGGCCGTTGTCGAACTCGAACGGGTAGGAGCCGTCGGCATTGACCTGGAATCGCACGTGCCGTCATCGCACCCCCTAGTCCTGCCTCAGCTCACGCAACAGCTCGCGTCGCCGATTGTAAATCTTCACGGAAAGTGGCACATGCCCGGGCAAGGAATGCGTCGCACACCCCAAACATGGATCATACGCGCGAAACGCCATCTCCACTTTGTTCAATAATCCCTCCGTCACGTTCCCATCCCGTATCAACCCCTTCGCCGCACGCTCCACACTCATCGCAATCCGTGCCGCGTTGTTCTGTGTCGCCACAATCATGTTCGCCTTGCGCATCAATCCATCCCCATCCGTCTCATACTCGTGAAATAATAGTCCACGCGGCGCCTCAACCACACCTATACCCACCGAAGGCTTCGCCGTCGGCACGGTCCGCACGTCCGGACTCACAATGTCCGGATCGTCCAAGAGCATCACCATGGTCTCCGCAGCCTGAATCATCTCTATCACCCGCGCCCAGTGATTCGCCAGGGTGTGATGCACAGGCTTCCCTCCCAGCACAGAAAAATATTCCTCCGCCGCCTTCTGCGCCAACGGAGTCGCCATCGCATCCGCCACATTCAAACGCGCCAATGGCGCCACGGAATAAATGCTGCTGTCCTTCCCCTCCTCAAACCCGCGCCAACCCAAAGGCTTCAAATAACAGAACTTCATGTAGCTCCATGGCTCAACATGCTCAGCCACATAATCCTTGTACTCACGCGTCGGGAACTTGGCGAATTCCTTGCCGGAAGGATCCACCACCCGAAGCACGCCATCATAAAAGTTCACCCGGTTCTGCTCATCCACCATCCCCATGTAGTAGGTCCGATGGGTGTAGGCATCCGACGTGATCAGTTTCACATACTCCGGATTCTTCAAAACAATGTCGTGAAATACCTGCAGGGTAAACTCCGCAAAATCCAGGCTCTCCCGCGCCACCGCCTTCAATTCATCCAGCTTCCCAGGATCCAGTGCCTTGGATACCCCCCCCGGCAAACCCAGAACAGGATGCACCACCTTGCCCCCGAAATACGCAATGATGTCCCTGACCTTGCGCCGCATCCCAATCACCCGCTTGCCCACCTCCACCCCCACTTTGTTGATCACCCCAACAATGTTGCGCTCCGCCACCGGCGCCTCGGGCCCCACAATGAAATCCGGACCACCCAGCACATACACATGCAACGCGTGGTCCTCCAACATAAACGCGTTATACACCAACTCCCGTATCTTCCGCCCAGCCGGCGTCGGCTCCACCTGATACAGATCATCCAACGCCTTCGTCGATGCCATGTGGTGCGCAGTCGGACATACCCCGCAAATCCGACTCGTTATCTGCGGCATGTCCTCAGCAGGCCGACCCAAACTAAACACCTCAAAACCCCTCAGCTCAGGCACCTGTAAATACGCCCTCTCAACAGAACCCTCCTCGTTCAAAAAGATGTCGATCTTGCCATGCCCCTCCAATCGGGTGATCGGATCCACAGTAAAACGACGGCGCGCCCCCTGATAAGCCGCCTGCGCCCGCGCCGCTCCCTGATTCCATGCATTCTTCGCGTCGGTGTTCATCTCAGTTAGTGCTTTCCGTTGCCCGTAACCTGGCTCTCCACCTTCCCGGACTCACCCCCGGGGACCAAATCAACCCGCCTCCGCAATATGCTGTTCGCCAAACCATACCGGTAAAACGTCCCCACAGGATCAGGAATCCCCTTCAAAGTGCGCTGAATGCCCGCCTCATCCTGCGCCGCCACGTTCGCACAAACACTCGACAATATCTTCGCCCCCTGATCCCGCACCCGACTCGTCGGACCAAAACAACCCGTGCAGGGCATGTTCCCCTCCGGACACTGCGACCCACAACCGGAACGCGTCGCCGGACCCATGCAAACCACCCCCTGCGCCAAAAAACACGTCGAGTCATCCAGTAGCTTCTGATGCGTCCGCTTGATCTCCGTAAACGCTACATCCGTCGGCTTCGAATCCCGACGCGAACACTCCCCGCACAAGGCCCGGTCCGGCGCTAATACCGACCCCTTCGGCGGCAACTTGCCGCTCAGTAACGCGCCCAAGGCCTCCTTGGTAATGTTCGGAGTCGGTGGACAACCAGGAATGTAGAAATCCACATCCACCACCTGATCCAAGGTCCGCACAACATTCCATAACTCCGGCAAATGCACCTCCCTGCCATTCTCGGAAAACGTGGTTTGAGGACGCACCCTCCCCTCGTTCACGGTCGTCGGCGTCTCCTCATACACATAACGCAGAATCTGCTCCCTCGGAAACTGGTTCGCCAACCCCGGTATACCACCCGTCACCGCACACGACCCATAAGCAATCAAATACTGCGCCTTGCGCCGCAGTAACCTGGCCATCTCCTCCTGCTCCGTCGACCGGATCGCCCCGTTCAACAACACCGCATACAGGGACTTGTCCGCCATCGCATGAACATCCGAATACTTGAAGTCCATCGCCACCGGCCACAACACAATGTCCACCGCCTCCACCACCCCCAGAATGTCCTCCGCCAAATCCACCACGGTCTCCTCACAACCACCACATGAAGCACACCAGTAAATGCCAATCTTCGGCTTAGACATGCGTCACCTCCTCTTGCTCATCACTCACACCCTGCTCAACCTCCCTGACCGTCTCATCGAAAGACCGCATCTCCTCATCCCATGACTCCATCCTCCCCGGTAACCCAAGCGGCCCCAGCTTCATCAGCTGCTGCGTCATCTCGTTCACCACCGCCTTCACCTTCTCCCCCTCCGCCGCCGAGATCCACTCCAGCCTCACCCGCTCCCGCTCAATCCCCATGTCCCCCAACATCCGCTGCAATAACTCAAACCTCCTCAGCATCTTGTAATTGCCCTCCACATAATGACAGTCCCCCGGATGACACCCGCCCACTAAAACCCCGTCCGCTCCCCGCTTCAAGGCCTCCAGGATAAACTGCGGATCCACCCGCCCCGAACACATCAGGCGTATCACCCGGATATTCGCCGCATACTTCAGCCGCGAAACACCCGCCAAATCCGCCGCCGTGTATGTGCACCAGTTGCAGAAAAACGCCACAATGCGCGGCTTCCAATCAGTTGTCATAAGCCAGAACTCCGTCAATCTCACTGAACACCTCGTCGTCCTCAAAAAGGTTCTGCAAAATCGAACCCGACGGACACGACGCCACACACGTCCCACACCCCTTGCACAACGCCTCGTTGATCACAGCCACCTTGCCCGCCTCATCAAAGGTAATCGCCGTATACGGACACAACGGAATGCACGACTTGCAGCCACTGCACTCCTCTGCATTCACGGTCGCAGTGTTCGGCTCCTGCTCCACATACCCCCGGTCAATCAAGGCCATCACCTCCGCCGCAGCCGCACCCGCCTGCGCAACCGTGTCCGGTATGTCCCGCGGACCCTGACAACAACCCGCAATGTAAATTCCGTCGTTAAACGTGTTCACCGGCGCCAGCTTCGGATGCCGCTCCAAGAAAAAGCCCTCCCCACCACAACTCATGTTGAACATCCGCCTCACATCCTGCGCATCCGATTGTGGCTGTAACCCGGTCGATAACACCACCATGTCCACCGGAATACGGCGCACCATCCCAGCTAAGGTGTCCTCAACCCGAATCACCAGCTTGCCCTCCTCCTCCCTCGTCATCGCCCAGTCAGTCACCTCCCCAACCCGCCCACGAATGAAATGCACCCCCTCCTCCAATAACTTGTCGTAAAACTCCTCATACCCCTTCCCCGGCGTCCGGATGTCGATGTAAAAATTGTAGATCTCCGCACCACTGTGCTCATGCAGCAAATGCGCCAGCTTCATGGAATACATGCAGCACACACGGGAACACCAACGGTTGGTCTTCTTGTCCCTCGACCCAACACAATGAATGATCCCAATCGCCCCAGGCTTCTTCCCATCCCGTAACACCACCTCCCCAGCCGTCGGCCCCGATGCATTCACTAAACGCTCCACCTCCAACGCAGTATACACGTTCGGAAACGTGCCATACCCATACTGGGGAATCCGCTTCGCATCAAAAGTCCGGAACCCCGTCGCCACAATAATTGTCCCCACACGGATCTCCTCCACCTTCTCCTTCTGCGTGAAATCAATCGCGTTCCGGTCCGCACAGGCCTCAACACACGTCTGCTTGCACTTCCCCGTCTTCAAATTCAAACACGTGTCAGGATCAATCAACACCCGCTGGGGAGTCGCCTGCGGAAATGGAATAAACACCGGCTTCCGCTTTCCCAACCCCTCGTTAAACTCATCCTCAAACTTCGGCGTCTTGTAGACACACGCATCAATACACTCCAAACACCCCACACAAGCATCCTCAATCACATAACGGGGCTTCCGCTTCACCAACACAGTGTAGTTGCCCACATACCCGTCGGTCTTCGTCACCTCCGAATACGTCCACAAGGTAATGTTGGGATGCGACCCCACCTCCGACATCTTCGGCGTCAAAATGCAGGCCGCGCAATCCAGCGTCGGAAAGGTCTTGTCGAACTTCGCCATGTGCCCGCCAATACTCGCCTCCCGCTCCACCAGATAAACCTTCTTCCCCGCATTTGCCAGCGTCAGCGCAGCATGAATACCCGCAATCCCTCCACCTACAACCAGGACATCCGGGTGAATCTCCACCCGCTTCTTTTCCAGGGCCTTGTGGTGCGCCACCCGCTGAATCGACGCCCGCGCCAACGCCTTGGCCTTCTCCGTCGCCTCCCCGCGATCCGTGTGCACCCACGAATCGTGCTCCCGTATGTTCACCATCTGAAAATAAAACGGATTCAGCCCCCCCTTCTCCGTCGCCGTCCGAAAGGTCTTCTCGTGCAGTAACGGAGAACACGAGGCCACCACAACCCGGTTCAACCGGTGCTCCCGAATGTCAGCCTGGATCAGCTCCTGCCCCGGATCAGAACACATATACTTGTAGTCACGCGACAAAACCACCCCATCCAGCCTACCCACATACTCCGCCACCCCCGCACAATCCACCATCCCCGCAATGTTGTGCCCGCAATGACATACGTAAAAGCCGATCCGAACGTCTCTTGATTTTCCACTCATGGCTCTCAGCATTTTCAGTTGTCTACCTCATGCTACCGTGGCCGACGCCGGCATCCGAAACGGCACCATCACCCGGTTCATACCCAACTCCCTCTCGTCCAACCCAAACGCTAAACCCATCAGCTGCGTGAAATATAAAGTCGGTATCCTCACCGACTCATAACGGCCGGCAATCTGTGCGTGATACCCGTCCAGATTGAACTGACACAACGGACACACCGTTGTAATCACATCCGCCCCCCGCTTGATCGCCTCCTTCAACAAGATATACGCCATCCGAACCCCCGCCTGCGGCACCGTCCCCGTCAAACTCCCCCCACAACACTTCGTCTTCAATGGATACCTCACAACCGTCGCCCCAAGTGCCTCCAAAACCCGGTCCATCGTCACCGGATTATACTGGTCATCAAACGTCGAATACGGCCGCACGATCTGACACCCGTAATAAGGTGCAACCTTCACCCCCTTCAACGGACGAACTACCTTCGCCCGTATCGCCTCCAAACCCACGTCGTTCACCAAAATGTCCAGTGGATGCCGCACCGCAGCACTACCCCGATACGTCAAATCACCCGTGGCTAAAGCCTTCCGCACTCGCGCCCCCATCACCTCCGACTCCTCCATCGCGTGCTTCGCCTTGTTCAACACCAGATAACAGGCACTGCACGGGGCCATCAATGCCTGAGACCCCTGCCCCTCCGCCAAAGCCAGGTTCCTCGCCGCCAAAACAAAAGCCTTCGCCTCGTCAACCGCCATATACGCAGTCGCACCACAACAGTTCCAGTCATCCAACTCCTCCAACTCAATCCCCAAATGCCGCATCACCGGCAACAAAGACTCCTCATACGCCCGCCCCAACCCCTTCAGGGAACATCCAGGAAAATACGTGAATTTCATCGCCTAGTTCTCCTCGTCCACCGCATCAATCATCCGGGCAAGCTGCTCACGCTGCCGAATCTTCTCACTCTTCAACGAAAACCTCCCCGTCCTCTGCAAATCCAACCCCATCCGCCAGTTCCCCAAGGCCGCCTTCCAGCTCGTCTTCAAAAACAACTTGATCACCAATACCATCTCACTAATCCGACCGTTCTTCTTCACCATCTCCGAAAACTCCCTCGCCAAAACCGGAATCGGAAACCGCTTCGGATAATGCCCCTCGTGGATCGCCCGCTGCTTCAGCTCATACATGATGTCCGTAATCCGGATCTCCTTCGGACATTCCACCGTGCACGCATAGCACGACGCACACAGCCAAATGGTATGACTGCTCAATACCTCCTTCTTGAAATCGCTGCGCGTCAACGCCATCACCTGACGCGGCGAGTGATCCATATAAATGCTCAACGGACACACCCCGGAACACGTGCCACATTGTATGCAATGCTCTAACTCCTCGCACCCGGGCACACTCATGACCTCCCTGCCAAAACCTCTCACCCGGTCCGATTCATATCTGATGGTTCTCTGGATTTCCATCATAGCACCTAACGCTTCTCCGTCGTTTCTACCCCCTCACCCCCAAACTCCAAGGCCAGGGTCATCTTAAGGGAGTTCTTGGATACGATTAGATATACATCATTCATGTGACTTGCGATATACATTTTACTAAACTACTTTTGTTGCATGGTCGTCCTATTTTGCGAATCAGGAAGAGAAGATTTATTCATTCCTTATACTGATGCGTGCACGTTCTCCTCTTGGGTGCACCTACTGGCTCGCGTGCTCATCTACCTGCATATCAACGCATACGATCACTTTACCTCCCATTAAAGAGCCAACCCCAACCCCAGCACACCCCGAGTCAATCAAAACGGAATCCTCCCCCGCAACCCACAACCCCGAAGAACATCCTCAAGTCACTGGACAAACGCCGAAAGGCCTCAGCCACAGGTCGATGACCGCTTCCACTTTCACTTCGACACTCCTTATTGAATCATTAAGCTCACTCACACTTATCCGCTCGCATGACACCCTTCATCCACCCCAGACCGCCCGCCACAACAATCCTGTCCCTCCTGCTGATCACCGCTGCCTGCCATCAGCTCAAAGCCGACAGCATCTGGGTCTCCCCCAACGGTGCTGACAGCAACCCCGGAACCCGCTCCCTCCCCCTCAAGACCCTGAAAGCAGCCCAGTCGGCTCTGGAACATCACCCGATGCGCGGCAAGACCCCGCTCACTGTCCATTGCCTGCCCGGGACCTACTACCTCAATGAAACTCTAGTGTTCCAACCCCAGCACTCCGGATCCAAATCCTTCCCCGTCATACTCCGCTCCACCGAGCATGATCGGGCCGTAATCAGCGGCGGAAACAAACTCGACCTGCACTGGAAACAAATCTCCCCCACACTCTGGCAGGCTAGCACCCCAAAGGACCTGGAAATCGACCAACTCTTCGTCAATGGACAACGCCAGCACATGGCACGCTATCCGAATTTCGATCCCACATCCCAATACTTCCAAGGCTACTCCGCCAACGCCACATCCCCGGAGCGGATCAGCCGGTGGAAAAACCCCTCCGGCGGCTACCTCCACGCCATGCATAGCTCGCTCTGGGGCGATATGCACTGGCTCATCACCGGGAAGACCCCATCCAATACTCTGGACATGGTTGGCGGATGGCAAAACAACCGGCAAATGGGTGCACACGCAGAATATCGGTTCGTCGAAAATATCCTCGAGGAACTCGATGCCTCAGGAGAGTGGTTCCACAACCCCGCTACCTCTACGCTCTACTTCATCCCCCCTCCAGACCTCGACCTCGCTTCCGCAACCATCGAAACAGCACAACTCACTCAACTCATCAACTTCCTC
The DNA here is from genome assembly GCA_046047235.1 of Verrucomicrobiota bacterium. Taxonomy (GTDB): domain Bacteria; phylum Verrucomicrobiota; class Verrucomicrobiia; order Limisphaerales; family JAHDYP01; genus JBMTVN01. The sequence goes on from JBJOII010000100.1 coordinate 8,025, forward strand.
GGATCGCCCGATCAACCCGTCCACGATATCCAACTCCAAGGTTTCAAGTTCCAACACGCCAAACGTAGTTTCATGGATAATCGCGAACCCCTCCTGCGTAGCGATTGGACCACCAGCCGCTCAGGCGCCTGCTACTTCCGTAACGCCGAATCCTGTTCCATCCAGGATTGCTCCTTCGATCAACTCGGCGGTAACGGGGTCTTCGTCGATGGATATAACCGAAACATCCAAATCCTCCGGAACCACTTCAAGAATACCGGCGCGAGCGCCGTCAGCCTCGTCGGCCGCCCCCACAGCCTCCGATCCCCACTCCTCGAATACCACCAAACACAACCCCTCGACGCCATCGATAAAACCCCCGGCCCCAAATCCAACGACTACCCCGCTTCCTGCCTGATCGAAGATTGCCTGATCGTCGCACCGGGCCGCGTCGAAAAACAAACCGCCGGCGTCAATATCGCCATCGCCGACTCCATAACAGTCCGCCACTGCTCCATCTACGAATGCCCCCGAGCCGGCATCAATATCTGCGACGGCTCCTTCGGAGGCCACCTCATCGAGGGTAACGACGTGTTCGATACCGTCCTCGAAACCGGCGACCACGGCTCGTTCAACAGCTGGGGCCGGGACCGCTTCTGGCACCCCGACCGTAAAGTAACCGAGCAATGGGTCAGCCAATACCCCGACATGCCCAAATGGGAATGCCAGAAGACCATCACCCTCCGAGATAACCGCTTCCGCTGTGACCACGGCTGGGACATCGACCTGGATGACGGTTCCAGCAATTACGTCATAGCCAACAACCTCTGCCTCGCAGGAGGTATCAAATTGCGAGAAGGCTACTTCCGCACGGTCACGAACAACATCATCGTCAACTGGTCCTTCTGCCCCCACGTCTGGTACGCCAACAGCCATTCCACTTTCACCCGGAATATCATCTGGCAGGATACCTACCACCCCGCAGGCATGAACCACACCGACCAACCCGCACTGATCAACTCCAACTTTGTCCACCAAGCTAATGCTGTCACTTCCCCCGCATCAGGTCTCACCCGCTTCGGCGGAGATCAACATTCGCTGCTCGGTGATGCCCGCTTCATCGACCCAGTCCAAGGCAACTACGCCCTCCAAAGCAACTCCCCCGCAATCACGCTCGGCTTCATACCCTTCGATACCTCCCGGTTCGGCGTCCGCCCCCCCCAACTCAAAGCCATCGCCCGACAAGCTCAACTCCCCGGAACCCTCGAAGCCGCCACCCTGAAATCCGGCGGCTGGGACCGCGAATACAAAACCCCCATAACCGCCTCCTGGCGGGGAATAACGCTCCAGAACCTCCACTCCCCCGCAGAAATGTCCGCCTTCGGACTCGCCAGAAACCAGAAAGGACTGCTCGTCACCGCCATCAACCCAAACTCCATCACCCACAAAAACGGCATACAGAACAATGACGTAATCCTCCAAATCAACCAGACACCAACCCCATCACTCGCCGAACTGGGGGACCTGCTCAAAACAATCCAGCCTGCTGCCCCCCTCACCCTGACCATCTGGAGAAATCAATCCTCTCTGACCATCAGCTTCCAACCCTGACCCCTGAACACCCCCACCAGCCTCCCTATTCCTTCGCCTTCACCGCAAAGGCCACCTTCTCAGCCCCTGCCCTGCGCACAAAATCCAGCACGTAAATCATCGATCCATGTGAGGCCTGCTTGCTGCCCGTGATGTAAACCGGAAGGTTCGTGTTCATCGCCAGACGGTTCGTCAGGGTCGAATACAACTCAGGAAAACTCACCGCTCCCTCGCCATCCAACGTAACCCGCCCATAACGATCCACCGACAAATTCACCATGTCCGGCTTCACCTCCGACCTCGCCATCGTCGCCGTCGGCAAATTCGCCCTCACCGTCTGCACTTTCTGCATCTGCAAACTCACCATCATGAACGACGCCAGCAAAAAGAACATGATGTCGATCAACGGAATAATCTCAATCCGCGTCTTCTTGTGAGGTAAAGGAGACCGAATCTTCACGGCTGCCCTCCCTGAGGCACTTCCTCCACCTGCCCCGGCGTCACACAAAACGATATCTTCTGTACCCCCACCGACCTCACCAACTCATACACATCAACCATCGAACCGTGCTCCGTCTCCAAATCCCCGCTGATCGTCACCGGCGTGTTCGTCTCAAACCGAAAACGGTTCGATATGATCGTCGTCAACTCAAGCGGATCAATCAGCTCCTTCTCAAAATACATCTTCCCCGCCTTGTCCACGGCGATGTTGATCATCCCCGGCTGAAAATCTGACTTCGCCTGCGACGCCTTGGGCAAATCCACCCGCACGTTCTCCGTCTTGCTCATCTGCAGGCTCACCATCATGAACGAGGCCAGCAGGAAGAACATGATGTCGATCAATGGAATGATCTCAATCCGCGACTTCTTGTGCGGAATCGGCGAACCAATCCTGAGCCTTCGAGAACCCATACAGGAACTACTCTGCTGATTTCGCAGCCTCAACCCGCACCTTCGCCGCCTGAACCATCACCACCACATTGGTAGCCGCAGTCTCCAACTCAAACTGCAACTGCGCATGCTTGCGAGTGAAATAGTTGAACGGTATCAACGCCACAATCGCGATCCCCAACCCACAAGCAGTCGCAATCAACGCCTCCCCAATCCCCCCAGTCACCGCCATCACCGACAACTCGGCATCGCCAACCTGCAAAAACGCACGCATCAACCCCGTCACTGTCCCCAATAACCCCAGCAAAGGCGCCAGCGTCACCATGGTGTCCATGACCGTCAAAAACCGCCCCGCCCTCTGTAACTCAACACCCGCCGCCACCTCCAAAGCCCCCTCCATGCTCGAATGATAATGGTTCAAACCATGGTAAACCATCCGCACCACCGGATCCTGCGTGTCCTTCGCCAACGCCACCGCCTGCGCAAAATCAGCCTGCTCCATCGAAGCCAGCACCTTCTCCATCTGCGCCCCATCCCTCCGCATACTCTCGCGCCACCACCAGAAAATCCGCTCACCTACAACGGCAATGGTCACCACCGCACTGACCAGGATCGGCCACATGATCGGACCGCCCGCCTCAAAAAACTGCACAACAATGTTCGCTAACATATAACCCTTCCTAGTCTACGCTGTAGCTCGCTCAATATGTTCCACCCACCTATAGCTACCCTCTCACCAGCGGATTGTTCCACTCCACCGGAAGCTCATACTGCGTCTCCCCCTGCCCGGCAGGAAACGTGAACCGACGCCTGACATGATTCACGGTATACTCGTCCAGCTCCGGAAAACCTGTGGAACGCTTCACCTCAATGCTTAACACCCGCCCTGAATCATCCACCGTGATTAACAACACCACCGTCCCGTGCGCCCGCGACTGCTGAAGCCTGGCCGTCCACTGCGGCGCCGGAAAATAACGCGTCCCCAGTTGCCCGGCCAAACTCACCGGCTTCTTGCTCAGATTCTCCAATGCCGACCGGAGCGGCTTCAACGGCGGAGCAGCCGATACCGGATCCCTCACCAATACATTCCCAATCGTGGGCACAGAAAACTGAACCTCCGGACTGTCCAGAACAACCGCCACCACCGCAGGAGCATCCGATAAATCATCCGTAACGTCCTCAGGCTCGTCCGCCGCTTCAGACTCTGCCGTCGGCGGAGGAACCAGCGGCGGTTCCAATACCGCAACAATCGGCTCCTCAATCGGATTAATCGCCCGAACCACCGGTTCCGGAGGCCTCAGACCAACAAAGCCAATAATCAGGTACGTCAAACAGACAGAATTGATCCAGGCCAACCGCTGGTTCCCATCACGGTGAGAAGAAGGAAGACAAAAGGTAGCCAGCTCTGACCGCAAGGCCGGCTCGCCCGGTTTTACGCTGGACGAACTAATCATCTGCCACGAAACAACGCCAGAGCTTAGGAAGGAGGATAGCTAATGTAAACGTCGAATCCTGTCAGGTCTCGTCACCACAGCCCCCCCTCTTACCCAATCTCAACCCGTCAGTTCGTCGGCCCCCTCTTCACCCAACCGGACCCGAGCCTCCCGCAACAAACTATAACCAGTCGCTAAGGACCACAGCCATGCCGCCAAAAACACACCTACCCCTGTCAGCCCCTGCAGTAAATGCTGCCTCGAAGGAAACACAAAATGCCCCGACTGCAGCCACTCCCGACCCCACCCCACCATGAACATCAAGGAAAGGATCGCCCCTACCGCAGAAAGCAAAATCTGCACATAGCCCGAGCGCCGCCCCCCCATAAGCGATCCCGCACCAGGCAAAACCAGAAGGTTGGTCAACAGCTGCGTCCAAGCCGCATCAACCCCCGCCCGCCGTATTGACCTCCGACCCATGTTCTTCATGGCGCTAGATAAACAAAAGGTGCCCAAGGGAGATTCCGCAACACCCCAAAACATAAAGCCACAGCACACCCCACCAAAAGCCATCGACCGCACCCCCAACCCGACAGCATCTCACTCTTCCAGCCAAGCCATCGCATCACCCCAAAGCCCACCGCCACCCCAAGACCCAATACCAGCAGTGCATTCGACCCCGCCGCCGCCAGCACCCGTCCATGCGTCAAATGATGAACCGCACGCAACGACCCACAACCAGGACAATGCAACCCGGTCCATGCGTAAAGACCACACCGTGGATAAAATCCGTAATCCCCCGGGGGAAACCAGTAGATCACCGCAAGCACAGCCATCATCCCCCACGCAGACAACACCACCCACCAACCCGACACACCGCGCCTCACCGGAATACCTCCCCCAACCAAAGGAGGTTCACCCACACCCGACCCCCTCGATGCCTCAGAACTATCCATATCACAAAAACGCCGATTTCACCTCAGGCCGCGAAAGCACCACCAGAGACCAAATGCCGGCAGCAATACCAAAACAACAACACGGCGTAGTACAGGGAATCACCGCCAAAATTGAAACCACCATGCAAAAACCGTAGTTCCTCAACCCCATCATCCGTATGGCCCCAAACAAAATAATCCCACTCAACAACAGGCTAACTAAACTCCCCGCCAAGCCAATCGGCCCAGCCAGCCACTCCGCAACCTCATCCATAGGCACCTCCCCACCCACGTGAAACTGAAACCCCGACAAGCCACCCATGCCCCCACCTAACAAGCCGCCTATCAATTGCATGATCGCCATGCCGCCATCCATCACTGCCAGCACAATCAACGAGACCGCCGGCCACATCACCGCCCCCTTCGCCTCAGCCACGCTCGCCAACTCCACCATGCTCGCAGGCTGCGATCCCAAAACCGGCCCCACCGCCACTAAAGGCGGCGGCCCGCCACGAAACAAATCCTCAAATTCCGGATGCTCCGACAACGGCCTCCACGCACCATCCCCGCTCCGCACAAGGGTTGCGCTACCAGCCCTCCCCTCACCCACCCAGCAACGCACCTGATCCGCACTCACCGGACCATACTCCTTCTGGTCACCTCCAATGATGCTGTAGGCGATCATGCCACCACCCTCGTTGCTTCATTTTCCAGAGTCAAGCCCCCGCCAAATACCCCACAAGGAGCCGACGCAAAAGCTCTCCGCTCCGTCCCAAGCACCCCATTCACCCCGCACTGCCCCCAGTCCCAGCGTCCGGCTTCTTCCTCGATCGGCGCACCGCCGACGCTGGCCGCTTCCGACCACTCGCCGCAGCCCGCACCCGCTTCCCGGACGCCTTGGGCAAGGCGGGCACCTCAGCCGCAACCTCCTCCTCTGCACCAGACACCGCTCCCCCCCCACCCAGCGCCCCCACCTCTTCCTCACCACCACCACCACCGGCATCTGTTGACATCGTCCGCTCCTGCTCCTGAACCGACCCAACCTTCTCAAGGTCGCTTACCACGCCCCGCCCGGACCCGCCACCATCGCCGACCACTCCCCGCCCTTCAACCACTGGCTCCTCCCCCCCAAACTCTCCAAAGGTCTCCGCATACGCCACCACCATCGCCGCCAAGGCCAACGGCAGTGAAACCAACACCCCAACCCCGCAAGCCAATAAACCCGCCAAAACCACCAGATTCCCCAGTAAAAACAAACCAAAGCTAGGCCACCAATAACGCGTCACCACTCTCCGACTGCATTCCAATGCCTGCCAGAAATCCAACCGCCGATCCGCAATCAGTAACGGCGCATAAAGAAGCCAGCAAACAGCCAGATAAACCCCAGGCAAAACACACAGCATCAGCCCCAGCGACACCAGCAGGGACGACACCACGCCCGCCAGAAACAATGGCAGGACCAGCGGGGGAGAAAACCCCACAAACGCGACCCCAATATCCACACGCTCCCCCCTCAGCAACTTCAACATCGCCAGCTCCACACCCCCAAGCACCATGAACAACATGCAGAATGCCGCCGCCACCCCAACCACCGGAATCGATCCCACCCCAAATAACAAAAGCCCTCCCAAAGCCGTCGCCACGCCCATCACCACCCAGTGCTCCACCAAAAGATCCCAGCCCCGCGCAAAGGCCTCCCCGATGTTTAGCACCGGATCACGCCGAAATACCTCCAAAGCCAACTCCTCCCCCTCACCCGGCATCGGCGGCGGAACGGTCCCACCCTGCACCTCCTCCACAGGGTCACTCTCCAGAATAACAGCCAATTCGCTGACCTCGGATAACGGCCGCCAAATGGACTCCCCACCCCTCCGCACTTGCGTCCGCCCACCAACCCGCCTCTCGCGGATCCATAAGCGAATATCCCGCTCGCTCGCAGGACCATACTCCCGCCCGTCCGCTCCAATAATGAAGTATTGCGTCATGGCTCGTCTCGCTGCATGCCTGCCCCACATCCAAAAGGTCACGCATCACCATGAAAACACAGCTCCCCCACCGTAAGTTGCAAATTTTAAACCGACCCTCCTATCTAGAAGCCTCGACCAAGACCTCCAAATGAGCCGCCGACGCACCCGAGTCAATCGTCTCCATCGCCTTCTCCCAACCACCAGAAATACTCTCGGCCGCACCTGCCACAAATAAAGCCGCACCCGCGTTCAGCAAGACAGAATCCCGACACGGACCCCGCTCCTGCCCCGTCAAAATTCGGCGCGTCAGCTCGGCGTTGAACTCGCGATCCCCCCCACGCAGATCCGCCAGACAAGCACGCTGCAGAGGAAACAAACCAGGCTCAAGGCTCGAAACGGAGAATCCTCTCTCCTGATAAAATTCAGCCACCTGAGTGGAACCCAAAGTCGACAACTCGTCCACCGCCGCACCAGTCGGCTCCGGCCCCCCGGCCTCCACCGGCACACTCCCGCAAACAACCATCCCACGCCTCACTCCCAAACTCTGCAACACCCGCGCCAACGACTCACATAATGCCGGGCTGGAAACCCCCATCAGCTGCGCTGAAGGCCGAACCGGATTCAGAAGCGGCCCCAGAAAATTAAACAGCGTCCGTTGACCCGCTTCAGCACAAAGCCGCCTGGCGGGCGCAATGTGCTTGAACGCAGGGTGAAACCGCGGAGCAAACAAAAATGCAAAACCATACCGCTCCAGCCACTCCCCCACCTCCGCAGGCTCCAACTCAATCCGTATCCCCAACGCCTCCAAAACATCCGCACTACCCGACTTGGATGTGACCGCCCGATTCCCATGCTTCGCCACCGGCACCCCCGCCGCAGACACCACCAACGCCGCCGTGCTCGAAATGTTAAACGTGTTCAAGCGGTCCCCACCCGTCCCCACAATGTCCAATAACCCAACCCGCCGCACACGATCAGAAACCACCGGCTTCACCGCCATCTCCCTTAACGCAGAGGCAAACGCTGCAATCTCCTCCGGCCGCTCCCCCCTGCTAGCCAGGGCCGTCAAAAATGCCGCCTTGCCCTCAGCCCCCACATCCTCGCGCGTCAGCAACGCAACGTCGGCCAGCAACTGAGCCGGTGTCATGGCGAGTTGCGCCGCCAGCGCGTCGAAGGCGGCATCCTTCGGGGCGAACAGTGTGTAGGGGCCGGGGCCTGACAGCGCGGCAGCCAGGCCAGTGGCGACACCGGCTTGAA
>JBJOII010000101.1:0-15832 GCA_046047235.1 Verrucomicrobiota bacterium
CCCCCGAAATCCCCCAGCCCGTCCCACACCCAAAAACCACACCCCATCACCCCACCAACCCATTAAAACGAAACGGCGCGGACTTTCGTCCGCGCCGCCCGGTTCCTCCCCAGCGTTATACGCTGAAATTAGCAGTCGTAGTACAAATAGAACTCATACGGATGCGGACGTAACCTGATCCCGTCAGCCTCCTTGCGCTTGTTGCTGCACCACATCTCAACGAAGTCCTTGGTGAATACATCACCCTTCAAAAGGAAATCATGATCCTGCTCCAAGGCTTCCACCGCTTCAATCAAGCTCCCCGGCACCTGCGGGATCTTCGCCAACTCCTCCGGCGGCAACTCATACAGGTTCTTGTCCATGGGCTCACCCGGATCAATCTTGTTCTGAATGCCGTCCAGGGCCGCCATCATCAACGCCGTGTAGGCGAGATAAGGATTGGCCGAAGGATCCGGAGGACGATACTCAATACGCTTCGCCTTCGGACTCTCGCTGAATGTCGGAATGCGAACCGACGCCGAACGGTTGCGCGCACTGTAAGCCAGGTTCACGGGAGCTTCATACCCCGGCACCAGTCGCTTGTAAGAATTGGTCGTAGGATTGCAGATCGCACACAACGCACGGGCATGCTTCAGGATGCCGCCAATCGCATGCAACGCCATCTGGCTCAAACCCGCATACTCCTTGCCGGCAAACAACGGCTTGCCCTTCTTCCAAAAACTCACATGGGTATGCATCCCCGAGCCATTGTCCCCAAAAAGCGGCTTCGGCATAAACGTCACCGTCTTGCCGTGCTTACGCGCCACGTTCTTGATGATGTACTTGTAAAGCATCATCGTGTCCGCCGTCTTCACCAAGGTGTCAAAACGGAAATCGATCTCAGCCTGACCAGCCGTAGCCACCTCATGGTGCTGTCGCTCCACATGGATGCCACACTTCTCCATCTCCAAGACCATCTCCGTCCGAAGATCCTGCTGCGTGTCCGCAGGCGAAACCGGCAGGTAACCCTCCTTGTGCCGGATCTTAAAACCCAGGTTCGGCATTTCATCCCGACCCGAGTTCCAAATGCCCTCATCACTGTCCACAGAATAGAACGAACCGTTGCTCCGAACGTCATACTGCACGTTGTCGAAAATAAAGAACTCAGCCTCAGGACCAAACACCGCAGCGTCGGCCAACCCTGTGGAAGCCAAATACTTCTCCCCACGCTGGGCAATACCCCGAGGATCGCGGCTGTAAGGCTCCTTGGTCCCAGTCTCGGCAATGGTGCAGGTCAAACTCAACGTCGGTGCCGCACAAAACGGATCAATCATCGCCGTCGCCGGATCCGGCATCGCCAACATGTCCGATGCCTCAATCGACTTCCATCCCCGGATGGATGACCCGTCAAAACCAAAGCCCTCAGTGAAAACGTCCTCAGTCAGCTCCCGAATAGGAACACTGAAATGCTGCCACGTGCCAAAAGTGTCGACAAACTTGATGTCGACCATCTTGGCGCCGGCCTTCTTGGCCATGTCTAATACGCTCTTGGGTGTGCTCATCTTATAGTGTTGTTGTTTTCCAGCCGCTCTGCTAAGTGACCATGACGCGCTGGATTCTACCCGGAATCGGCCGCGTAACGCCGTGTCGGCGGCGATCCCCATCGAACCGCCGGCACGGCCATCTTCCCTCAACTACACCCCGTGATACCCCTCCTCCCCATGCTCGGAGAGATCCAGCCCAATGGTCTCCACTTCCCCATCCACCCTCAGACCAATAACAGCCCTCACGATATACGCGATAACGACCGTGGCAACCACGGATAATACAATCGTGATCACCATCGCCAGTATCTGCGACAACAACAACCCCTTCGACGCCCCCGCCACAACCCCGTTGACTTCAGGGCTCGCCAGGAATCCCGTCATCAATGCCCCGAGCGTACCCCCAACACCATGCACACCAAAAGTGTCAAGGGCATCGTCATAACCCAGCCATGCCTTGAGCTTCCAACAGGCCAGGAAAGGCACCAACCCCGCAACCAGCCCAATCACCATCGCCCCACCCGTGCTGATAAAGCCCGCTGCCGGTGTCACCACCACTAACCCGGATACAATACCGGAGCAAAAACCCAATACGCTCGGCTTGCCCTTCACCGCATACTCAGCCATCCCCCACACAAAACCAGCCGTCGCTGCCGCCAGTGTCGTGGTGGTAAACGCCGTCGCAGCAATCCCGTCCGCCGCCAATGCCGACCCCGCATTGAACCCATACCACCCCACCCAAAGCATCCCCGTCCCCACCATCACCAAAACCATGCTGTGCGGCGGCATCGCTTCCCGCCCATACCCGTTCCGCTTCCCTAACAACAAACATAACACCAGCGCCGTCCACCCCGATGACATGTGCACCACAGTGCCACCAGCAAAATCCAACGCCTTGATCGGAGCCGACGCGTTCAACGCCCCAGCCATCAAACCATCCGCCCCCCACACCATGTGCGCCAACGGAAAATAAACCACAAACATCCATAACCCCACGAACAACAAGACCGCAGGGTAAGTCATCCGCTCCGCAATCGCACCCACGATCAAACACGGCGTGATGATCGCAAAGGTTAGCTGGAAAATCGCCCACACGTTGTTCGATATCCATCCCGCCCCCTGCCCCACACCCGAACCATCCACTCCCCGGAAAAAGATGTGGTCCAAACCGCCTATAATCGAATTCCCCGAGGCAAAGGACAGACTATACCCGCAAACCCACCAGAGTATGGTCACCATGCCCGCAATCCCCAAACACTGCGCCATCACCGATAGCACGTTCTTCCGCCGCACCAGCCCGCCATAAAACAGCGCCAAACCAGGGAAAGTCATGAAGAGCACCAATGCCGTCGCCACCATCTGAAACGCGTTGTGACCCGGCCCCGGCCCCGGAACATGGCTCTCAACCCCCTCCACCCTGGCGCCATTGTTCATGTAGGCCTCCAGATCAGCAATCCGCTGCTCCAAAGTCGGCTGACCCAAACCCGAAGCCTCACCGGATTCTGCCGCCAACAAACCCGTACAAAAACCGGCCACCAAAAGAAACACACCCAGCAAAAGTGCTCTCATATCTCGCCTGAAAAGATCAAACCGCCGCATCACCACGCTCATCCGTCCGAATCCGAATCGCATCCTCTACCGGCACCACAAAGACCTTCCCATCCCCAATCTTCCCGGTCTTCGCACCCCCAACAATCGCTCGCACCGCCGCCTCCGCCCGCTCGTCCGGAACCACCAGCTCTAACTTGATCTTCGGCAAAAAATCCACCGTATACTCGCTGCCCCGATAAATCTCAGTGTGCCCCTTCTGACGCCCAAATCCTTTCACCTCAGTCACGGTCATCCCCTCAATCCCAACCTCACCCAACGCATCCTTCACTTCTTCCAACTTGAAGGGCTTGATAATCGCTTCAATCTTTTTCATGTGTTCCCCAAAAACCCGATGGTCAGACACCTCGCAAGGCCGCGTTCACGGTTCCAACCGTGGATAAAACCAGCCATGAGGTTGATAGTTTCACCGGTAAACTCACCTTAAGCACCACACATGCCAGCAGATCAGCACCAACTAATACGACAGGCGTATCCCCCTCTCCTTCACCGTGTTGCAGGCTCTCACTCGTTCCAGCACCCAGACCAGAAGGACTGAAGCAGCTGGTGCTTTTTGATCAACGCGACAACTTCCCTACACCCCACCCTCTGCTCTCTCCACTCTCCTCTCTCCCGAAAAAGAAATCGGCACCTGCAGTTTCCCGCAGGTGCCGATCTCGGTTCCTCCCTCCTTGATGCAGACTTATCGCTCAGCCAGCGGCTGGAAGTTCGGGTAGGCCTCCAAGCCATGCTCGCCAATGTCCAAACCTTCTTTCTCCTCTTCCGGAGAAACCCGCAGCCCCATCACAGCCTTGATCGCTATGAAGAGCACGAGTGCGCTCACAAAGGAGAAGATGCCGATCGCAACCACACCAATCAGCTGCGTCATGAATTGACCGCCACCCGCCATCGCACCGAAGAGACCGACGGCCAGCGTGCCCCAGATTCCACAAACCAAGTGCACAGAGATTGCACCCACGGGATCATCAATCCGGATCTTGTCGAAGAAGATCACCGAGAGAACCACCAGCACACCCGCAACAGCACCAATGATGATCGAGCTCATCGGGCCCATTTGATCAGCACCCGCAGTGATACCCACCAGACCGGCCAGGATACCGTTCAAGGCCATACTGAGGTCAGGTTTTTTCAATAATACAGTGGAGGTAATGGCCGCCATCACTCCTCCCGCCGAGGCAGCCAAGCACGTGGTCACCAGCGTGAGGGACGTCAGTGCCGGATCTGCCGACAACACGGACCCACCATTAAAACCGAACCAGCCCAGCCAGAGGAGAAATACACCGATCGTGGCCAGAGGCATGCTGTGACCCGGCAGCGGACGAATTTGTCCGTTCACATACTTCCCGGAGCGAGCCCCAAGGATCAACACACCAGCCAACGCCCCCCATCCACCAACCGAGTGAACCAGTGTCGACCCGGCAAAGTCGTAGAAACCACGGGCATCCAACCAGCCAGTGCCCCATTTCCAGTAGCCGGCGATCGGATAAACCACCGCCACAAAGATCGTCGAGAAAATCAGGAACGGCCCCAGCTTCACGCGCTCCGCCACCGCCCCCGAAACAATCGTCGCCGCCGTGGCCGCAAACATCGCCTGGAACAGGAAATCCGTCCAATAGGTGTAACCCCCATCAGCATACCCAATGGTAAGGCCTCCGTCCGGAGAGGTAATCCCGAAACCGGCAAAGGCAAACCAGCCACCCTCCACCCCCGGATACATCAGGTTAAATCCGCAAATGGCATAGGTCAGTATGCCAATACACACGATCATCGTGTTCTTAAACAGAATGTTCACGGTGTTCTTCGACCGCGTAAGCCCGGACTCCACAGTCGCGAAACCCAAGTGCATGATGAATACCAACGCAGCCGAAAGCATCATCCACACGTTGTTCGCCGTGAAGATCGCATCCGCTGCCGTCGGCTCAGCCGCAACCTCCTCCGCCACGGCCTCCACCGCAGCCGCAACCTCAGCCTCATCAGCCGCCCACGCACTCACGCCAAATACGACGGTGCACACCAGCGCCAACATCAAGATCAGTGATTTTGTTCTCATGGTCATTTCTAACTTCTATTCAGTTAAGCCAGCCTCCTCAGACCGCCCCTTCCCCCTTCTCCTCCGTCCTGATGCGGACAGCCTCGTCCACCGGCAGGACAAATACTTTGCCATCGCCAATCTTCCCCGTCTTGGCAGCCTGAACGATGGCCGACACCGCCGCCTCAACACGGTCGCCGGGTATAACCAGCTCTAGTTTGATCTTGGGAAGAAAATCCACCGTGTACTCACTCCCACGATAGATCTCTGTATGCCCCTTCTGGCGACCAAACCCCTTCACCTCCGTTACGGTCATCCCCTCAATTCCCACATCGCCAAGAGCATCCTTAACTTCCTCCAGTTTGAAGGGCTTGATGATAGCTTCTATTTTCTTCATGTGTTGCTGTTGTTTCGCTCGTGCTACTCTTCGATCAATTCAGACCGACACAATCAACCTCCCCCCGCATACCACCGAACCCCATAGGCATTGCATCGATAGACTTCCCCTAGCAACAGAGATGCCAAACACCACAACATGCCTTTTACCAACATGTTACACAATTCACCCCCCAAATCAGAGCAAGCCTAAACATCCAAGCTGGCTAAATTTGACCACTAAAGCTGTTCTGCACCACTTACCCCTATCCCCCACCTCACAAGAATCGCCGCAACAACCGAATACCAAAAACCAAGCCACCCCAAACCCACCACTCACTTCCCCCAGCCACTTTCCACCTTGCCAGCCCCACATACCTCACCTAGCTTTGCTCTCGGTGAGCAACTCGGCCCCCATTAACGACCATGCAAAGCAGTGCCTCAATGGCTTCGTCTGCCCCTTGAACGAAGTCCGGCCAGGTACTGTATGCCGCGTGCGCCAAGTCCTCGCCTCCCCCGAAGTATCCCGCCGAATCCGTGAAATGGGCTTCTGCGAAGACCAGCGCGTCAAATGCCTGAGCCAACAGTGCATGATGATTTGTCAGGTCTGTAACGCTCGCCTCGGCCTCAGTGAACAACTGGCCAAAGCCATCCTGGTGGAGCCCGAACCCGGACTCCGGGAGGCCTCCTAGGCATGACCGCCTGCTCACAACCCCTCAGCTCAGTCGCCTACGGCACCACCGCCACAGTCCTGGACCTCCAGCTCTCAGAAGAATCCCGCCTCCGACTCATGGAACTCGGCCTCATCGTCGGAACCCCCATCGAAGTCATACGCTCCGCCCCCCTCGGCGACCCCCTCGAAATCAAAGTGCGGGGCTCCCACCTCACCCTCCGACGACATGAGGCCGACCTCATCCTCGTCAGCCAACCCACCTGATCCGCTCACCCCTCCCAGCCCGTCCCCACCGTGAGCGACCCATCGCCCTCCCTCAAACCCACCCCCACCGCAGCCGCAAAAACGGACTACCTGGTCGTACTCACCGGCAACCCGAACTGCGGCAAAACAACACTCTTTAACTCGTTCACCGGCCTCCGCGCCAAGGTCGGTAATTACCCCGGAGTCACTGTAGAACGCAAAGAAGGACGCCTCCGGGGACTCCCCCCCGACCTCAAAGTCAATGTCCTCGACCTGCCCGGCACCTATAGCCTCAGCGCACAGTCTCCCGACGAAGCCATCTCCCGCGACGTCCTCTGGCAACGCCGCCCCGACGTCGCCCCCCCCGATCTCATTGTGCTCGTCGTGGATGCCTCAAACCTCGAACGTAACCTCTACTACGCCATCCAGGTGATCGAACTCGGCTACCCCGTCCTGGTCGCCCTCAATATGGTGGACGTTGCGCGCGAAAATGGCATCGCAGTCGATGCCCATGAACTCGCACGCCAACTCAAAGTGCCGGTAATCCCCATGATCGCCAGTAACGGCACCGGGGTAGCGGAAATGCGCGACCTCATCGCCCGCCTCGCCAGACATCGCTCCCCCCAGCCAGCAACCCACCTCATCCTCCCCATCCCCTCACCCCTGGAAAAAGAGCGGGATGAACTCGCAGCCCTCCTCCAACACTCCAACCGCTCCATCCCAACCGGAGTCATCAAAAGCGAAGCCCTCCTGCTCCTCAGCGATGCCAGCGCCACCGAAAAAGCCCACCTCGACCTCCCCCACGCTGTCCGCAACCAAATCAACGCCGCACACCAACGCCTCCAACAAGCCGGCATCGATTGGCACAGCGCCGCCATCGAAGCCCGCTACGCTTACGCTTCCACCCTCCACCGCAAGGTCGTCTCCGAACCAGATAGCCACACGGAAACACTCAGCGACCGCATCGACCGCTGGGTCACCCACCGCGCCTGGGGACTCGTCATCTTCGTCAGCCTCATGGCCCTCATGTTCCAATCCATCTTCACGCTCGCCCAGTGGCCCATGGAGATGATCGATGCCGGAACCACCGCCCTCGGGGAACTCATGACCCAAACCATTCCGTCCGGCCCCCTCCAAGACCTCGTCGTAAACGGTATGATCGCCGGCGTCGGCTCCGTGCTCGTGTTCCTCCCCCAAATCGTCCTGCTGTTCCTCTTCCTCGGCCTCCTCGAAGACACCGGCTACATGGCCCGCGGTGCCTTCATGATGGACCGCATCATGAGCCGGGTCGGACTACACGGCAAAAGCTTCATCCCCCTCCTGAGCTCCTTCGCCTGTGCCATCCCCGGCATCATGGCAACCCGCACCATCGAAAACCATAAGGACCGGCTCGCCACCATCCTCGTAGCCCCACTCATGAGCTGCTCAGCCCGATTGCCCGTCTACGCCCTGCTCATCGGCGCCTTCGTCCCCAATCGCAAGATCGCCGGATTCCTCGGACTCCAAGGCCTCACTCTGCTCAGCATGTACCTCCTCGGAATCGTCACCGCCCTCGGCCTTGCCTGGCTGTTCAAGAAGTCCTTCCTCAAAGGCGACCCCCCACTGCTTATCCTTGAACTCCCACCCTACCGACGCCCCGTCCTCAAGGTCGTGCTCCGTCACATGTGGGACCGATCCAAGCTCTTCATCCAACGCGCCGGCACCGTCATCCTCGGCGCCAGTATCATCCTCTGGTTCCTCGCCTCCTACCCCGCCAACCCGACCGTCACCAGCCAATACGAAGCCGCCAAAGCCCAACTCCTCGAACAGGCCGGCAACCCGGCCGAACCCGACGAAACCCTCTCCGCCCAACTCGCCGCCCTCAACCAAACCGCAGCCTCAGAACAAGTCCGCCATAGCTACGCCGGCTCAATCGGCCGCCTCATCGAACCCCTCATCCAACCCCTCGGGTTCGACTGGCAAATCGGCGTCGGCATCGTCGGCTCCTTCGCCGCCCGCGAAATCTTCGTCAGCACCATGGCCACGATCTACAACGCCAGCGAATCCGGAACCGATGGCCCCACACCCGCGCTTCCCGACGTCCTGCGCCAACAAAAGCACGCCGACGGATCACCCAGCTTTACCCTCCGAACTGCCCTCGCCCTCATGGTTTTCTACGTCTACGCCCTCCAATGCGTCAGCACGATCGCAATCGTCCGACGCGAAACCAACAGCTGGAAATGGCCGGTCTTTCAATGGGCCTATATGGCAGCGCTCGCCTGGGTGGCAGCCTTCGCCACCTACCATGTCCTCCCACTGCTCGGTGTGCTCTAGCCCTACTCAGCCAAAACCCACTCCACACAAGATGAACCCGGCTGGTCGTGTGGCTGAAGGGTGAGGCTATTCAACTTCGCCCCAGCCTTGCCCTGACCCAGTTCCAGCCCATCACCGCCATCATCATTAAAACGCACCGCCAACCCTAACCTGGCACCCGCCCCAGGCTTCCACCCCTCAAACTGCCCCCACGGAATAAACGCCTCGTAAACCAACTGCCGCCCCGAACGCACCACAATACACTCCGCCCCCGCCACCGGCCCCTGATCCTGTCGAGCCCTCGGCTGCCGTGGGACCCACGGACTCCGCGGCACACCAGGAGCACTGCACCTCCAAGCCTCCGTCCCCCCATCCTCACACGCATAAAAGCAGAACTCATAATCCGTGTCCGGAAACGCATGGAATCCCTCCGGCACAAGATCCGTGTCCGGCCGCATCATGTGATGCTCATAACCCGGAATCAGATCCAACCCGATCTGCAGCGTGTCGCCAGCATACGGCCGCGCCCCCCCGGGGAACTTCCGGTACACATGGCTGACCTTGCCAAATGAAACCGACGGATCCCCCGCCTTCACCTTGAAATACCACTTCGCAGCCCCACTCAACACAAGCTCCCTGGAGAGCAAATTGGTCGTCAGCCTGCTCGATAAATCCCTCCACCCCTTCCTCCGCTGAACCTCGCCCCCCCATTCGGCCGGGTCATCCGGCAAACTCACAATCAACGCCTTCCACGTCTCCAGCTCACTACACACCTCATCCACCTCCGCACTCCAGAAATACTGACTCTGATCCCACTCTCCCAACCGCACATGCAACGGCCCCGTCGTCGGATCCTGCACCCGCGCCGCCACATACAACCCCCCGGTGTCCCAAGCCAGCTTGAGCTCCGCCGCATAGAGGTTCGTATCCCCCGCACACGCCTCATCAAAGCCCCCCGCATACCCCGGCATACCACGAGCCAACACCACTCCGGGCACACGGGTCCACTCCCCCAAATCCCCGTCAACTTCAACCCTCTGACGCCTCACCAGAGCCCGCTGCAGCGTCTCCCGATACCGGTGAACCTGCTGCCCCGTATCAAACTCAAATTCCAACGGTAAAGGCCCCGCCCCACCCAAGGCCCCAGCAACCGAGGGAAACTCCACATCGCGGGTCTCCCCCGCCCCCAAGCTCAATTGCGACTCCGCCCTCCGTAACTGCCCGGCACCCACCCCGCCAATGCTCAATCGCCCCCGAATTCCACGGTTCAACAGGTTGTGCAAGGTCACATGCAATACCTCCGGCTTCCCGCCATAACCAGGATCACGCGGGATCAACTCCACCGGACTAAACCCCCGCAGCTCCGCAGCAGCCAAACGCCTGCGAATCAGATCCACCCCACCCGACGGCGACCGCAGATAATACACCTTGCCCGATGCATCCAAATGAATCGCATTCTCGCCCGCAGAAAGCCGATTGCCACAAGCGTCGAAAACCATCAGCTCGTCAGCCCGGTTCTCCAACACGATCTCACCACCCCCCTCCACCTCCGCCTGCGGCCAGATCAAACCCGACCTCCCCTCCCGCCCAAATGGCAGCAGCTCACCCGTCACCACCACCACAGCATCCCGCCCCTGACCAAATTGAAACGCCCACGGCAAATGCAGCTTGAACAACAACCCCTCAAATGAACGCCCGCTCAAAAAGGCGTTCATGGCCGCCGTAGCCGGCACCACAGTAGTCGGCATGCCATGCCGCTGCCGCCCGCCAGCCAGCCCGTAGCCCACCATGCCCGCATGCCACGGCATCACCTGACCCTGACCACACGCCAGCCACTGCAGCATCACTTGCCCCAACGAGGTCTCATCACCCCCCACCCACGCCGCTGTATCCATGCTCCTCTTCCCCCAGTAAGCCGCCACCATCGGACCATAGCAATTCGCCGGAGAAACAAACCGGTCGTTAAACACATCCACCCACTCCGCCTGCTCCCTCGCTCCCGCACCCGTCAAAAACTTCAGCTCGGTATTAACAATCGATCCGGCACCCATGGTCCGTATGCGCGGATCCACCCGGCGCGCATTCAAACTCAATTGCTCGGTCAAACCCAGATAATGCCCCAGATCACTCTGCCATCCCGTCGCAGACATCCCCTCCCACGGCTCACTCCAGTTCTCCAAAACCCAAAGAGGCCCCTTGCCCCCCTGCCAGTAACGGTCGCTGAAACGATACACAAACAACCCGAAAGCATCCCGATACCGCGGACTACACGTTCGATCAGGATTCGACCAATACACGGAAGGGGTCGGCACCCCAAATGGCATGGACCACTCAGGATGATTCCCCAAGGTGACAATCGCCTTCAAATCCGCCTCCTGCACCGATGTCATCACCCGATCATAAGGCCCCCACTCATACAACGCAGGCTTCGGCTCACACCAATCCATGTCCATGTGCACCGCAGCAATCCCCATCCGCCTCAAAGCCCTCGCACGCTCCCCCATCAACTGCATGTCCAGATTGTCACCAGTAATGTAATAGCCGTCCCCCACAATCGGCACAGTCCACGCATTCGCCACCACCGGCTCCATCACCCTCGCCACAGTGCCCAGATAATGAAGCGACCCCTCACCCCAATCCACCATCAAGGCATAGGTCCCAAAAGTCCCACCCACCGGCAAATCCGCAAACTCAACCACTCGAGAAACCTCCCCCTCAGGCCCAGGCTCAAAAGGATACTCCCGCACCCCCCTCACCCCCAGCGGCTCAATCGACGGCAACCACGCCGATCCCAGCCGATTGCGCCTTCCCAATGGAACATGCCCCTCGCCACTGACTCTCTGAACCTCCACCCGCGGGGAATTACCTACCCGCCCCTCCACCTCCGCTGAAAGCCGAACCCGCACCGCAACCGGCTCACCCGGAAAAAAAATGCCCCCGGGCCGACTGAATCCCTCCACCACCACCCCGTCCAACGGCCCCTCACAGTGGATCGCCTCCAAATGCTCAGGCTGTAACCACCCATCAGGGTCCAACCCCGACGCCATCCCCCACCACATGCATAAAGAGAAAACCATGCCCCCAACCACGAAGGCATAACAACTCCCCCGGACAAACCGGAACCGCGTCTTCTCTCTCACAGCTCTCCAATCGGCATCTGCACGTCAAATCTTCAGGAAGATCTTCCGCCTCAGCATCCAGAACAACATCAGCCACAACACCAACAATATAAGTGCCCCCTCCACCAACGAACTGTAACCCACCCCAAATACCCCAAAAAGCCCCTCAGGCAAATGCCGGTGCAGCGCATCCCGGATAAACCCGACAAAAAACCACTCACTGCAATATGCCGCGATGGAATTCATCCCCACAACAACCAGCGGAAATGCCCAGGCCCGAGTCCCCACCACATCCATCAGCCCATAGAAAAATGCCAGGAAAAGCATACACCAACCACCACTGAACAAAGTCCATGACGGCGTCCAAATCCGCTTCACCACCGGACACACCCCCATCACACCCAATAACCACCCCGCCACCAACCCGATCGCCCCAGCCAAGGCCAGACGCTTAACCTTCTCTACCCCCGTCATATCCGACCTCAGCCACCCTCCCGCTATAAGCCCCAATACCATCGTCCCCAACGTCGGAATAAAACTAAGCGTGGAATACCCGCCGCCATTGTGGGTAAACACCGACTCCCGAGGGAATATGTTCAGAAACCACGTGTCGAATGCCCACGCCAAATTGGTGTTCTTGTTCCAATGGGCCGCAAACCCACTCAGGTTGTGCTCCCACTCCGCCGTTACCCCCGCCGCTCCCCAGTCAAATCCAGGCCCAGGCACCGGATACATCGCAAACGCCAGCCAATACCCCCCCAGCAAAATCCCCAACGCCCACCACTGCACCTTCAAACCACCCTGCCCAATCCAAAACAAAAAGAAATAACCCAGCCCAATCTGCGTCAGGGTGTCCTCAAAGGTGAAATAAGTCTGCGTATGCCCCATCGACCGTAAAAAGATCCCCAAAACCACCAGAGCAAAGGACCGCCAGGCCGCATGCCATACCCTTCCCGACGCCGCCTGCCCGCGCTCGCGCCGGTTCGACAAGGAAAACACCATCGCCACCCCAACCAGAAAGGAAAACGACGGCTGAATCAAATCATGCAACGAACACCCCACCCACGACACATGACTCTGATGAAAAGCCAGAAAAGCCCAGAACCCACTCTCCGGATTCGCCCGCGCTACCCTGCTCAAATGCAGCACCTCCCCGAGCATTAAGAACATCACCAAACCTCGATACGCATCCACCCCCACAATGCGCACCCCTCCCGCAGCTGTCTTCTCAGGGCTCATCGCCGCGCAGTATGCCCACCCCCATCCCATAGGCAAAAAGAATCAGCAAACCAAAGCAAAGCCGCCACCCGCAAAGAGACGGCCGCCGGGGTTGACCCCAGCCCCCCCTCTAAGCTCTGCCTGCATCGCGCAACCGCGCGACGCACACCCTCACCGCCACTGCCACTTCTGCACCACCCACTTGCCACCCTGCTCCACAAATTCCACCCGCAACAACCGGTCCCCACCCTGACCCGACCAGTAATACTCCCATACATACACACCCGCAAAATCCTCCTTCGGTTTCCCCATCAACTTATACACCTCATCAATGCTCATCTGCGGATACAGCTTCTCGGATCTCGCACGTGCCTTCGCCAAAGAGTTGCTCTTGCAACCCGCCCCAAATCCAACAGCCAGCAAGATCAGCAAAATCTGCCTCAAAATCGTCTTCTTCATATCGGTGTATCCTCTCCTCATTCAGCGGCAAAACCCTCGCCACCCAGCCCCCCATTCGCAAGACCGAAATCCCCCAACTCTCCCACGAATCACCACCCCTACTGCAAGGCCCACAAAATCCGATCCGCCAGCTTCCCTCCCACCCCATCCACCTCCAATAACTCCTCTCTGGTTGCCCCAAATACACGCGACACCCCACCAAACTTCTCCAGCAACGCCTTCGCCCTGCTCGGCCCCACACCCGGCAACCCCTCAACCAAATACTGCTGGAGACGACGCTTGCTCTTCGGCCTCACACCATGACGAATCGCCACCCCTTCCCTCACACGACTCAATTGCTGGGCAGCAAACCAAAGCACCCTCGCCGTCTCATGAACGTCCTCCGTCCAAAACACCGTCAACCCGTAGATCAAACCCAAGGAAACAATCGCCCCCTGAACCGCTTCCCGCCGCATCGCCGTCTCTGCCAAGACCTCCCATCTTCCCTCCACCAAAATAACGCCCGTATGTTCACCCGAAGCCAGCCTCCGGGCCTGCCGAAACAACCGGCCGTCCCGAATCGAACTCACCAAATCCAATACCGCCTTCCTCTCCACCAACACGCGGTTATCCAGAAAATAGTCTCCCACGCCCAAGCACCTCACCTCCAACTCCACCCCCTCCAACTCCTCCAGCGCCTGTGGTACACCCCCAGCCAACTCCCGGTGGTCCACAACAATCCGGATCAACGCGGCCATCTTCCTCCTTCCTT
Source organism: Verrucomicrobiota bacterium (assembly GCA_046047235.1). GTDB lineage: Bacteria > Verrucomicrobiota > Verrucomicrobiia > Limisphaerales > JAHDYP01 > JBMTVN01. Next base: position 14,291 of record JBJOII010000101.1, read on the forward strand.
GCGCTAAGCCCCCTCCACACGCCACTCAAGACACGAAACCTCAAGCAACGATGCTTCCGGGAAACCAACCTCCAATGCCAACAGATCTCTCAATAACGAGTTTCTTGCACAGCAAAAAACTGGAGCGGGTGAAGGGAATCGAACCCTCGTCTCAAGCTTGGGAAGCTCGCATTCTACCATTGAACCACACCCGCATCCCGAGATGCGCAGATATCTACCAGAGAGACCACCCTCACGCAACTGCCGTTTTTTAGGAGTTCATCAATCCGCCCCAAACCCGGCAGCCGACAGCCATCACCCCAAAAAAAACTAAATCTTCGTCATCTTCTCCAACTCCCTCACCCGTGACGCAATCTGTGCCCCAGTCACCTTGATCGTGCGGCTCAACCCAAAACCCTCACAACAGAAGGACGCCACCACGCTCCCATGCAGGATCGCCTTGCGGAACTTCCGCTCAATCGGTCCCTTCTCAGCAGCCATATAGCCCAGCATCCCGCCCACAAACGAATCGCCCGCCCCAGTCGGATCCACCAGCTTCTGCAACGGATACGCCGGCGCCACAAACAATCCGCCCGGCCCCGAAAGAATCGAACCGTGCTCACCCTTCTTGACGATCACATACTTGGGCCCAAAGTGGTGGATCTTCTTCAAGGCCACCACCACGTTGTCCTCACCCGTCAGCTGCCGCGCCTCCGAATCGTTCAACACAAACGCGTCCACCCGACGCAACAACTTCAACAACGACTTCAACGCAATGTTCAGCCAAAGATCCATCGTGTCCGCCACCACAAACTTCGGCCGATCCATCTGGTCCAGGACGTGATGCTGCAGATCCGGAGCAATGTTCGCCAGCAACACATAAGGAGTCTTTCGGTACGCCTTGGGCAGCTCCGGACTGAAGGTCTCAAACACCCCCAGCTCGGTCTTCAGGGTCCGACGGTTGTTCATATTCACCTCATACTCCCCGGACCAATGAAAGGTCTTCCCCTCCACCCTCTGCAACCCCTCCAAATCCATCCCGCGCCTCTCAAACAAATTCACATACCGCTTCGGAAAATCATCACCCACCACACCCACCAGCCGCGTCGGAGCAAAGAAGCTCGCCGCCACCGCCGCATGACTCGCAGACCCGCCCAGCAATTTGGGGTTCTCTTGGTAGGGAGTCTTGATGGAATCCAACGCCGTCGAGCCAACAACTAATACATTCATGATCTAAATCCGCTTCAAAGGTTGCGCCGAACCATACCCCGAAAGTCCCTGACTGCAAGCCGTTGCAACCAGAACGTCCAGTGACCCATGCCTCAGCACGCGTCCAGCCGACGACGAAACTCCCGGCAGGCAACCCCCACATCACTAGCCCTGAGAATCGCCGAGACCACACACACACGCCTCGCACCCGCCTCCAGGAGTTCGTCCAGATTCCCCAGATCAATCCCTCCGATCGCAAACCATGGCACACTCAGATTTGCCGCCGCCCACCGAACATACTCCATGGTCACCGGCAACCTCCCTGGCTTGGTCGGCGTGGCGAAGACCGGCCCC
>JBJOII010000102.1:0-21241 GCA_046047235.1 Verrucomicrobiota bacterium
GGCCGAGATCCTGGAGGTGGAGGTGTTGTTGCCGGATGGTAGTCCTGCCGTCGGTGTGGACGTGGGATTGATGACCCAACACTCCCGCATGGGCCTGGTACCCGGCGGATTTGTCCAGGGACCCATGCGATCGGCTGCGGGACTGCTGCGCACGGATGCAGCCGGAAACCTGAAGCTGAACGTGGATAGGGAAGTGACCCGGGTGGTCGGAGCATCGCCGGAAGGTTACGGAGAAGCCACCCCAGCCCAGCTGCAAGCCAACCCCATCCTTCAGATGCAGGCATGGGGAAGAATTGAGGGAAAATATCTGGCTGGCGGAGAACCGGCCGCCAATCGTGAAATCCTCTTCCAGGGAGGAACCGATTCGCCGACATCCGCGCTCACCGAGATAACCTCGTTCAGGACCATCACCGATGCCGACGGAGGGTTTGTATTCTCCACCGTGCCGCCGGGTAGCCACAAACTGGTCCGCCTGGTTCCGCAGCCCCTCACCCTGGCGGACGGATCTCATACAAGGTCGTTCATGCATCAGCCCCTGATGGGTGTCGAGGTGCTCTCCGGCGAAGTGACATGGGTGACGATAGGGGCCGATACATGGACGGTCACCGCCCGGGTGCATTGGGCGGAGGGAGCGGAACTTGATCCCGACAGATCAATCAATGCCTTCCTGCAACCCGCCGCACTCGTGGTCCCCGAGTCCATGCGTGAAGATCCCAACGCCTTGGCCGCCTGGTACGCGCGTCCAGAAGTAAGGGAAATCATGGACCAGACTCCCCCCCGGCCCCTCGTCAAAGGGGCCGACGGAACGTGGACGGCCGAGGAGGTGCCACCCGGGGACTACGTGCTGATGGTGATTGCCGTAGGGGCAGGGGAGGAACAATCTGCAATCCTGGCCCAGACTGAACTGCAGGTCACATTGCCCGGCGATACGGGTGGCGGGCTGCGTGACCTCGGAACGCTGGAGCTGCAATAGGACGCCGTCTGCCGGACTGGGTCGCGAGGTGCTCGGAGCGGAGGGCTGGAAGCCGACGCCCGCTTCCTTATCGGACTTGAAGCCCTGTCATCCGTGCGTCAGAGACAACAGGGAGGAGTCTGTCGATGGAGCCGTTGGGAACATCGAGGATCTCGACCTCAACGCGCTGGCCGAGCTTCAGGGGAGTATCGTCAGAGAGCGAGATCTTGGCGAGAAGGACTCGCACATCCACCGGGCGGGCGGGGTTCTGCGGCTGGAGCTGCTTCTGCACAACCAGAAAAGGAACTTCCTCCACCGTGCCTTGCCAGACCGCGTCGGGAAAACCTTCGGCGGTAACGCTGACCGGGGCGCCCGCTCGAACCCGGGAGGCGTCGTACTCATCCACCTCAGCTTCAATCCGCAGGCTGGAGAGATCGGCCAGGGTCACCAACGTAGTCCCGGGCTGGATCACTTCGCCGGGATCCACAAAACGTTGGAGAACCGTCCCGCCAATAGGGGCCGTGATGCGGGTCTTGTCGATCTGGGCCAGGAGCAGTTGGACTGTGGCCTCTGCCGAGGCAAGCCGCGCATGGTAAACCGCGACGTCGCGCTGGGTCCTGTCCTGTTCCTCGGTGCTGAGGGTGCCGCTCGCGTGGAGCTGACGAGTCCGTTCAATCTGGGCCTGAGCGAGTTGACACTCCGCTTCAAGCTCCTTGATTCGCGCCCGGGCCTCGGCAAGCTGGGCTTGCAGGTCGTTCGACCGCAGTTCGGCAATGAGGGCTCCTTGTTCCAAGGGTTGGTTCTCCTCAACGTGGAGCCGTGTGATCAGTCCGCCCGCTTCCGATCCTACCTGGACTTGTCGCCCGGGATAGGCCACAACCCGGCCCTCCGCAATCACACGTTGCGTCGGCAGGGTGGGGGACTGCGTAACGGACGCTCCGCGAGCAGTGCGCACGGTCTGAAGGATGTTGCCGGCAGCCAGCCCGGCTGCGGCAGTCAGGAGAACGATGGAGATCAGATGGAATGTCTTCATGCGGGGAGTGCGATTCGGCCGTCCTCAATGCGCAACACACGATCCGTAATGTCCCGTACCTTCGGGTCGTGCGTGACAATGAGGACAGCGCGGTTCTGGGATTTGGCGAGTCGACGGAACAGTTCAAGGATCTGGGTGGCAGTTTGGGCATCGATGTTCGCGGTAGGCTCATCGGCCAGCAGGATAGGAGCATCACCCCCCAGGGCTCGGGCGATGGCAACCCGCTGCTTTTGTCCTCCCGATAAGTCGCGCGGGAGGAAGTGCCCGCGATCCTCGAGTCCAACCTGGCCAAGCAGTTGCTCAGCTTCCTTGCGGGCATGCGCCCCCGTTCGACCCTTGAGATTCAGAGCGTATTCCACGTTCTCACGCGCCGTGAGGGCGCTGAACAGGTTGAACTGCTGAAAGACAAACCCAATGGAACGTCTGCGAACCTCCGGTAGGTCCTCGGTGTTACGGCTGACCTGCTGATTCTGGATGCGTAATTCGCCTGAGGTTGGAGTCAGGATGCAGCCCAGGATGGAGAGAAGGGTTGTCTTTCCTGAACCGGACGGTCCCTCGAGTGTGACGATCTCACCCGATCCAATGTGCAGTGAGGCCCCTCTCAGCACCGGGACGCTTTCCTGACCCGTGCTGAAGGTCTTGGTGATGTTGCTGGCTTCGAGAACGTGCATGGTGTTAGCCGCGGAAAACGAGAGCCGGATCCATGGAGGCAATCTTGCGGAACGAGATGGCCGAGGCACTCAGGCAAAGCACCACGGTTCCGGCAAGCGTCGTCAGGAAAAAACGGGGCGTCAGGTCCAAGACCAGTTCCATCCTCGCCAACAGGGGCTGGAGCCCCAGTGAGAAGAGAGACCCAACAACAAACCCAAGCACGGCGGCAATCAACGCCTGCTTCGCAATGATGCGGTAAATGGTGGCGTTCGTCCCTCCAATGGCCTTGACGGTGGCAAACTCCTTAAAATGATCCATGACGCTGGTGTAGAGTGTCTGGGCCACGACCACGATGCCTACCAGGCACCCAAGGAAGACCGTCAGGCCCATGTTCAGTCCGATGCCAGTACTCCGAATCCAGTAGCTTCGTGACTTGGCCGACCAGTCCCCGCGCAGATGCACATCATGATAAGGTAGACGCTCCTGGATGGCGTCCCGCACCGCCGGTGCGCTGGCGCCCTGCGCCAGCTTCACCAGAATATAGGTGGTCTGACCGCCGAGATTCACCGGGTCGAGTCGCTGAAGACGATGGTAGTCCATAAAAGCCATGGGGGTGGTGGTGAACGATTTGGCTTCCTCGGTAACCCCGATGATCTTGAAGCGCGTGCGCGCAATCTCACGATAGTCCCCCGTATCAAAGGCGCCAAAACGCTTGGTCGCCGACCGGTCGAGCATGATGAAGTCGCCGCGTCGTAAGTCTTCCAGTGCCCCCTCCCGCAGTTTCCATGGGATTCGCCACGGAGCAAACCGCTCAAGCCCATACAAAATCACGGTTTCGGTTGAGCCCGTCGGGAGTTTCATCTGCAAAAACCACACGAGCAGGTTGTCCGCAGTGTCTACCCCGGGCACGGATCGAACCCGCTGGACGAGTGTCTCCGAGAAAGGGATCGAGAAATCTACGTTGGCCGTGTTGTGGGAAGTAATCCAGATATCAGCACTGCCCCGGTCAATGGTCACTGTCGCACTTTGCAAAAGTCCGAAAAACAAGCCGGTCTGAACGCAAACGAGCGCAACGGCAAAGGCCACGCCGGACACCGTGATGGCGAAGCGGAGTTTGTCGTGCAGCAGGATCTTGCGAGCGATGTCTATCATGGGTCAGCGCAATAGTCCGCGCAGCAGGAGGTCTACCATCAGTCGGACCGTCTTCTTGGCCGGACGCCACTGGATCCAGTCGTCCTCGGCCTTGGTCAAATGAAGGGCCACCAAGCCATGCATGCCCGCCCAAAGCGCCTGGGCCACCGCGTCCACATCCGTTATGTCGGGCTGGAAACGACCGGTTTCAATGGCCTCCTCAACCGCCTGCCGCAGGAAGCTGTACGCTTCGCGGTCCGGCGGGAGCTGGTCGGGATCGGCTTGGGGGGCAGGGCAGGGATGGGCCTCCGGCGTCATGAACATCAACCGATAGTGCTGGGGGTGGTCGTGGCCAAACGACACGTAGGCCAAGCCCATCTGTCGCAGTCGTTCGACCGGATCGCTGCTCCGGCCCAGCTTCTTCAGCGAACGCGCCAATACCTGAAAGTCCTGCTGGCAAAGCTCAAGAAGCAGGGAGCGCTTGTCAGGGAAATGGTAGTAAAGCGCCGTCGCGGTGTAATCAATCCTGCGGGCCACCTCGCGCATGGTCACCGCCTCGTAACCGTTCTGGAAGAATAGCTCGCGCGCCGCATCCAGAATCCGCGTGCGCAGCTCAGCCTTCTCCCGCTCACGGCGGTTGGGTGATTGTAGAACTGTGTTCATAAATCTAACGGCGTTAAAATTAAGCCCCGTTCGTCCGGTGTCAAGGTGGCGATCGGGAAAGTCAAGGAGTGCTCAAAGCGCCGACACTCAGTCGATAGCCGGCCTGCCGGCGTCGAGCCTTGAACTGGTCAGCGAGGATCCTCAACCCGGACGAGATCCGTGAGTTCTCCCAGAGCCAGGGGCTTGGGATCGACTGCACGCAGGATAAAATCCACGATGCGCTGTGGATCCTTCAAGCTGTGCGGATGATGATCCACTCCCGGCTTCAGTAACACGGTGATGGGACCGTCCAGCGCCCGGTAACGGTCATAAATCACCCCGGTATTCTCTTCATACGGAACCACACGATCCGCTGCTCCACAGACGCTCAGGATCGGAATGCGGGAAGCAGCCAGTGGCTGGAGATTATCGACCGGGTTGAGCGCGTAGGCCTTCGCCGCCTCGTCATTCTCAACACCATACACCGCCTTGCAACGTGCCCAGTCATCGGATGACCCCGGGGAACGTCCCCAGCCCGCCGGCCAGCTCTTGAAATCGCACACGGGTGCATCCAAATACAGTGCCGTTGTTCGCTCGGGATATCTGGCAGCCCAGTTCAACGCAAACAGACCCCCTCGGCTCAGACCTTCAAGAACCGGTCTGATTGAAAGGCCGAAGCGACCGGTCAGTTCCTGATACAGTCGATCCATCGCCGCGATTGCCCCCGGTGCACCGTAAAGATTCTGCACATCCATATAGGCCACATGAAAACCGCGGCCCAATAGTGCGATGTCCGCCTGAGGCTCATGGCCAAAGAACTCAGTCCGCCAGATCCAGGGTTTGCCCGACGCAGTTTCCCGCGGGAAAACCAGAAGTGCGTCCCGTCCGTCCACCTTGAAGTCAATCCGCTCATAGCCCTCCCAGGTCGAGTTGCCGGCGTCCGGGGGGAGGGGAGAGGCCGACCGAGGCAGGAAACGCATGGTTCTTAGTAACCGGTTGCTGCACCGGGTTCCAAGTGCAGACTTTCTGGCAATACCGTGATTGTGGGCCTGCCAAGCCTGGCCCCCCAAGGGGAAATTTCACCCCAGTTGAATGCCTCCCAGTCTCGCTAATCCCCCTGCGATTTATCTCAGGTATTGACTACTCAGGGTAGTAGCTGGATCGTGTCCGGATATGAACGAATCTCCCCAAAAGTCGGTTTCGCACTCTGGCGGGGGTGGCCATTCCTCATGTGCACGCTGCTTCCGATGATACCGTCCAGGTCGCCCTGATCGGTTGCGGTGGTCGTGGAACCGGTGCCGCCGCCAATGCCCTCTCCACCAAACAAGGCCCCGTCAAGCTGGTCGCCATGGCTGATGTGTTCGCCGACCGTCTGCGCGGCAGCTTCGAAAACCTGCGCCAGAACTTCACGGACAAGATGAGCGTTCCCGGTGACCGCCAGTTCATCGGCTTCGACGGCTACAAGAAGGCCATGGATTGCCTCAAGCCGGGCGACGTGGCGATCTTCACCACCCCGCTGGCCTTCCGCTGGATCCACTTCAATTACGCGATCGAGAAGAACTTGAACGTCTTCATGGAGAAGCCGCTGACCTCCGACGGCCCAACCTCCCGCAAAATGCTCGAGCTGGCCGACAAATCCGTCGCCAAAAACCTCAAGGTCGGCGTCGGGCTCATGTCCCGCCACAGCCGCGCCCTCGAAGAACTGGCCAAGCGCATTCAGGACGGCGAGCTCGGCGATATCATCCTCCAACGCGGCTACCGCATGCACGGCCCCGTCGGCACCTTCCAGTCCCTCCGGAAGCCGGACAATATGTCCGAAATGGAATACCAGATCCGCCGCTTCCATAGCTTCCTCTGGGCCAGCGGTGGTAACTACAGCGATTTCTACATCCACATCGTCGATCACCTCGGCTGGATGAAGAACGCCTGGCCGGTCAAAGCCCTCGCCCTCGGTGGACGTCACTATCGCCAGAGCCAGGACGGCGGCATCTATGTCGACCAGAACTTCGATTCCTATTCCGTCGAATACACCTATGCCGACGGCACCAAGTTCAACTTCAACGGCCGCTGTATGACCGGTTGCACCGACCAGTACAACAGCGCCGTCCATGGCACCAAAGGCATGGCGATCGTGTCCTCCAGCGGCGATTGCGGCCAGCCCTCCAGCATCTACAAGGGCCAGAGCCCCGACCGTGCGAACATGGTCTGGCGTTCGCGTGTCGATAACGATGAGCGCGATCCTTACCAGAACGAGTGGGAAGACCTGATGAAGGCCATCCGCAACGACGAGCCCTACAACGAGGTGCGCCGTGGCGTGGAGACCAGCGTGGTCACCTCCATGGGCCGTATGTCCGCCCACACCGGCATGGAAATCACCTATGATGAAATGCTGAACAGCGACCATTACATGGCCCCGGGCCTTGAAAACATGGACTTCAGCACGGCCGCACCGCTCATGGCCGACGCCAACGGGCTCTACCCCATCCCCGAGCCCGGCCGCAAAGGCAAACGGGAATACTAATTCCCCACCGGCATTGCTTCGCTTCAAAGGCGCGGACGATCGTCCGCGCCTTTTTTCTTCGCCAGGAACGGCGGAACCCGGGGAGTTTCTCGCACCATGCCCCGTCTAACCTCTTGGTTTCGGATTCGCAAACAGCGGTAGCCGGGCTGCCGCTTCTGAATCCTCATCTGCCGATCATGATATGAAAACGCTGACATTACCCTCGCTGTTCACCCTCTTCCTCGGGGCCGGTCTGCTGTCATCCCCCTTACAAGTCCTTGCCCTCAATGCTCCGACGCAATCGCCCTCCCGTCAGGCCGCAGAAATCGTGAACTCCTTCGCGCTCGACCTGCTCCGGGCGGATGGCTTGGTTGCGGGAAACATCCTCTTCTCCCCCTATTCCCTGCAGGTGGCGCTGGCGATGTCGTACGCAGGATCGGAAGGCGACACACGCGATGAAATGAGCCGCGTTCTGCATTACCCCGCAGCAGAGGAAACCCTGCATGGGGCGCTGCTGGCATTACAGGCCGAGTTGAGCCGGATTGAAGCCGAGACCACACGACAGGCCGAACAATCACGACGCTACGGCGGGCCGTCCGAACCAGTGCAGTGGAACATGGCCAATCGCCTCTTCGGTCAGCAGGGCTATGCCTTCAGGGAATCGTTCCTCAGCCGCATGGCAGATACGTATAAGGCTCCCCTGCAAGAGGTTGATTTCAAGGCTGACGCCGAGGGCGCACGGTTGAGGGTTAACCAGTGGGTGGCAGGGGAAACCAAGGACAAAATCCGCGACCTCATCCCCATCGGGATACTGGACTGCTACACGCGTATGGTCCTGGTGAACGCGGTCTATCTCCGCGCTCCCTGGCAAGAGAGCTTCAACGAACGTTCAACGCGGCCTTTGCCTTTCCACCTCGCCGGTGGCCGCGACCTGCAAGTGCCAACCATGATGCACCAGAGCGACCTCGGTTACTCCAAGTCAGACGGGTATGAGGTTGTCTCGGTGCCCTACTCCGGAGGCGAGCTGCACTTTCTCATTATCCTGCCCGAGTCAGACCAGACGTTGTCCGCCGTTGAATCGGGTTTAACTGTCGATGCCTTGAGCGCTGCGGCCTGGGCCCCCAAACAGAAAGTCCAACTGTATCTCCCCAAACTCCATCTCGAGCCCCCATCCATGGCGCTGGGTAAAGTGCTCCGTTCTCTCGGGATGACAACGGCCTTCGATGAACCTCGGGGGTCCGCCAACTTCGATCGGCTCGCTCCGAGACGGCTCCCTGTCGATTACCTCTACATCGCCGAGGTCTTCCACAAGGCGTTCCTGAACCTGGATGAGAAGGGAACTGAAGCCGCAGCGGCCACTGCCGTAATCAAGGCCGTGCCGACTTCCATAAACCCTGCGCCTCCGCCTGAGCCCACGATTGTCCGCGTCGATCGCCCCTTTCTCTTCGCGGTCCAGCACCGCAGCAGCGGGGCCTGCCTGTTCATGGGACGGGTGGCCGACCCGCGGTAAGCCTCTTATTTGCCTGTGAGTAGAGCCGAAGCCAATTCCCGGGCAGTCTTGCTCTGGCCACCCAACATGCGCGAGATCTCCGTCACGCGCTGCTCCTCACCCAACGGCTGCACTTGGGTCAGGGTACGACCCTCCGCCACGGACTTGCTTACCACGAAGTGATGCTGTGCACGCGCCGCCACAGGCGCCAGATGCGTAATGCACAAGACCTGACGCTGCTCGCCCAGTTTGCGCATCTTCTCGCCCACGGCATTCGCCACCTCACCGCCAATGTTGGCGTCCACTTCATCAAAGATCAGCACCGGCACATTGTCCTGTGCAGCCAGGACCGATTTCACCGCGAGCATCACCCGCGCCATTTCACCCGATGAAGCAATGGCCCGCAACGGCCGCAACGGCTCCCCCGGATTCGGACTGAACTGGAATTCCACCTGATCGAATCCCGTCAAAGCGGAGAACGCTCCGTCCGTTCCCAAATCCGGCATCCGGCTCTCCAGTGCGATCTCAAAACGGCTCTGAAGGAAGCCCAGAGATTTCAGATGTTCCACGACTCCCTTGGCGAGTTTGGGGATCGCCTTGCGCCGTTTTGCCGTCAAGGCCTTCCCAAGTTCCAACGCTTTCGTCCCCAGCTTCTGAAGCTCTCCGTCAATCCGCCGGACCTCCCCCTCGCGTCCCTGGAGTTCGTCCAGCTCCTGCCGTGCATTGCGGCCGAACTCGATCACGTCCGCCAGGTTCGGACCATACTTGCGCTTCAAGTTTTGCAGCACACCCAAACGCTCCTCCAACCGCGCCAGTTGCTCGGGGTCAACATCCACCCGGTCAGCATAATGATGCAGTTCCTGCTGCAACTCCTGCATTTGCTCCGCCAACTGCTGCTGCAGTTGATGCAATGACTCGGTATCAGGATCCAATTGCTCCAGCTCCTCCAGCGTCCTTCCCAAGGCCCCCATCTGCGAGAGCAGGTCCGGGTCCGCATCCCCGATCTGGCTCACCGCCGCCTGGCTCAGCTCCAGCAATCGTGCCGAATTTGCTGCCCGCTGGTAGGCAGCAGGCAGCGCCTCATCCTCCTCCAGATCCAGCCGCGCCTGCTCAATCTCCGCACACTGATGCTGCAGTAGATCCAGCTGCCGCGCATACGTCGCCTCGTCGATAATCAGGGATTCCTTCTTCGCCAGCAGGGAACGACCCGCCTGCACCACATCGCCAAAGGCCGTCAAAGCTTCCTCCAGTCCGCCGAATGCATCCAGCACCGCCTGCTGCTGCGGCGCGTGGAGCAGGGACTGGTGCTCGTGCGGTCCATGGAGGTCCACCAGCCATTGCCCGATGTCGTTTAAGGTCTGCAGGGTAGTCGGACTGCCGTTCACAAACTGACGGTTGGCCCCGGCCAGGGTGAAGGTCCGCTTTAAAAAAATTTGCCCGTTGTCGCAGGGTTCCAAACCCCGTTCCTCCAAAAGCTCATGAAAGGAAGCCGGCAAACTGCGACAGTCGAACACTCCCTCCACCATGCAGGAGTCCTCACCGCTGCGGACCAGGGTCCGGTCGGCCCGCTCACCCAACAACAGCTTCAACGCCCCAATCAGGATGGATTTGCCGGCTCCCGTCTCCCCCGTCAGCGCCACATAGCCGGATGGAAACTCCAGACTCAGTTCGTCCACCAGGGCGAGATTCTTGATGCGTAAGCTGGCAAGCATGGTTCAACAGGTTCGTGACGCCGATGAATGTGGCCTGACCTATCCCTGCGGCCAACTGGATTTTTGCGGATTTCCATCACCAGTCGCCCGGAACTCAATGGGAAACGTTGGCAGTAGCCGCCTCTCAGGCTACGTTCCCCGGACTGTCATGGCGTTTAAAGTCGTCTTTCTAGGCACGGGAACCTCGCAAGGGGTGCCGATGATCGGTTGGGATTACCCACCCGAGTTCCTCGCCAACCCCAAAAACCACCGTCTGCGACCCTCGATCTACGTGGCCACCAACACCACCCAGCTGGTGGTCGATACCACACCCGAGTTCCGGCTCCAAATGCTCCGTGAACAGATCAAACACCTCGACGCCGTGGTCTTTACCCACGACCACGCCGACCACGTCATGGGACTGGATGACTGCCGTCGCTTCTGTCAGGAACGCAACGGCCCCCTGCCGGTCTACGCGAACTCCCATACCATGGAATCCCTGCGCCGGGTGTTCGCCTACGCCTTCCGCGACGGCCCACCCATCCCCGGCTACTTTGTCCCCGATCCGCATGTGGTGACCGGCCCATTTGAAATCGGTGACCTCAGGCTCACTCCACTCCCGCTTCCCCACGGGCGCATCGAAGTCAACGGCTACCTCTTCGAACACGAGGGAAGACGTCGACTGGCCTACCTAAGCGACTGCAAATGCGTCCCGGAACCAGTGGTCGAACAGATCCGCGGCGTGGAAGTCGTGATCCTCGATGCCCTCCGTAAAGACCCGCACCCCACACACATGTGCACCGAGGAAGCGCTCGCAGCGGCCCATGCCATCGGCGCAGGCAAAACCTACTTCACCCACCTCACCCATGATTATGACCACGATCGCGATCAAGCCCTGCTGCCTGATGGCGTTGAGCTGGCTTACGACGGCTTAACGCTGGAGGACTCCTGCTCATGACCTCGTCCTCGCACCTCAATTCCCCAACCCGTCAACACTGCAACCCCAGGCAAACCCGAGGACAGGCTCCCTTGTCCGCCCTCATTCTGCTGGTCCTGCTGCTGCTCCAGGTTTGCCGGGGTGCCGATGCCGAAAACCAGTCTGTCGCCGTCCTTTATAACTCCCGTGAAAAATCCTCCCGTGAACTGGCCGCGTATTATGCCAAGGCACGCAATATACCCGAGAAACACGTTCTCGGTCTGAAACTCCCCACCGGTGAAATTATCAGCAGAAAGGACTTCTCCAGTGACCTCGAGAAGCCACTCCGGAAAAAGCTGAAGGACCTGCAGCTGCTCCAAACGGAAGCCGGTCAGAGTGGTGAACCTAGTGTCCTGCGCTATCTCGTGATCTGCCGGGGCGTCCCTGTGCGCATCGCAGAGGAGCCGAACCTCAAGGAGCCCAAGGCCAACGGCCTCCCAGAACCTATCCGGCGCAATGAAGCTGCCGTCGATTCAGAATTGGCCTGCCTGCCGCAACCCGCAGACTCCCGCCTGCTCGCCGGCCCCGCCGCCAACCCCCTCTACCTCCAAACCAACGCAGCCGCTCTCGGCCCGCAAAATGGGCTGCTCATGGTCGCACGTCTCGACGGACCTACCTATGAGATAGCCCGAGGCCTGGTGGATCAGGCGCTGCAAGCAGAACAGACCGGACTGTGGGGGCGGGCCTACATCGACCTCCGGGGCACGACCAACACGGGCTACATCCTCGGCGACCAATGGCTCGCCGGGGCAGCAGGCGCCCTGCAACAAGCAGGGTTCACCACGCTCGTCGATACCAATGAAGCCACGTTCGCCCGTGGTTATCCCATGTCCGATATCGCCTTCTACGCTGGCTGGTACAACGAGCAGGTCTCAGGACCGTTCACCTGGAAGCTGGCCAACTTCAGGCCGGGCGCCTTCGCCTATCACCTGCACTCGTTCAATGCCCGGGAGCTCCGCAACCCAACCAACCACTGGGCCGGCCCGCTCCTCGCCAAAGGCGCCGCCGCCACGGTCGGATTTGTCGCCGAGCCCTACCTGAGTGGGACGCTGGATGCAGGGTCCTTCGCCGTGCGCTGGATTCAGGGCGGTTGGTCCTACGGTGAAGCCATCTACGCCTCCCAGCCAACCCTCTCGTGGCAAACCACTGTGGTGGGTGATCCGCTGTATCGTCCCTTCGCCCGATCCGTGCCAAATTCGCCGCTAGGGGTTCGTTTCCAGGAACTGCACAATAAACTGACTCTTGCGAACGACCCCAGGCTCGCGTGGTCCCATATCCAGATCGTGAACCTCGGGGACAGTCAGCAGGCCGATGTCAGCCGCAAGGAATTGGTCGATTACCTGGAAGGCCGGATCAAGGCACTGAGTAGTTCGCTGCTCGCAGAACGACTCGCAGAACTTCACCTGAGGTACGGTCGGGTCAAACCCGCCATCGCCGCCTACCAGCAGGCGCTCGAGCTGGAAGCCACCCCGGGGGAACGGCTGCGCGTCATGCTTGCGCTGGCCCCGCTCCTGGACGTCTACCAACGCGAAAAGGAATCGGCCGAACTCTATCGACAACTTTTGAGTGAGTTTCCGGATTATCCGGATAAGGCCGCGATCGAATCCAAGTTGCAGGCGCTCGAGCCCCAAACCGGGAAGTAGCCGGGCCAATCAACCCGCGGAGCGCACAGCCTCAATGAATGCCCGCACTTTGGCGCTGTCCTTCCTGCCCGGGGCAGACTCCACCCCGCTGGAAACATCCAGGGCAAAAGGAGCCACCCGCCGGACCGCTTCAGCCGCATTCTCTGGATTCAGACCCCCGGCCAGCAGGATGGGTTTGCCCAGACGCTTCGCCTCCACAGCGAGATCCCAGTTGAACATCGCCCCCGTCCCTCCCATCTCCCCCGCAACGTAACTGTCCAATAACCAGGCCTCCACCCCCGAGTAGGCACTCAGCCCATCCAAGGATGCCCGCGACGCAATACGGAAGGCCTTCCACACCGTCAAACCGGGGAACGCCCCGCAATACTCCGGAGTCTCCCCGCCGTGCAGTTGCACCGTGTCAATGCCGCTCACCCCGGCAACCCGCAGCACCTCCTCCGCAGTTTCATCCACAAATACACCGACTTTCCTCACACCGCCCGGAAGCCGCCGGATGATCTCTGCCGCAGCCTCAGCGGTAATCGCCCGCTTGCTCGGCGCGTAGAACATGAAGCCCAACGCATCCGCACCAGCTTCAGCCGCCGCCAAGCCGTCCTCCAACCGCGTGATTCCGCAAATCTTTACCCGGGTCATGGACACAAGAAGAAAAGGGGCGCTAGTGCCCGAGGAGTTCGCTGACCTTGGCGCCAATGCTGTCGCCCGATCGCATCAGTGACTCGCCGACCAGAATCGCGCGGGCGCCGCAGGACTCCAGCCGCTCCACGTCCTGTCGCGTGTGAATCCCGCTCTCACCCACCAGCAGGGTAGGGGACTGGCCCGCCAGTCTGCCCTCCATCTCCAGCCGGTGCGCCAGGGTCTCGGTCGTCGCCAGGTCTACCTTGAACGTCTTCAGGTTGCGGTTGTTGATTCCCAACAGCGGTGCATCAATCGCCATCGCCCGCTCCAACTCTGCCTCGTCATGCACCTCCACCAAGGCAGCCAGCCCGGCTGACGTCGCCAGATGATGGAAACGCCTTAAACGCTCATCATCCAGGATCGCCGCAATCAGCAGGATTGCGTCCGCCCCCGCTTCCACCGCCTCAAGGATCTGGCGCTCATCAATAATGAAGTCCTTCCGCAACAAGGGCAGTCCAACCGCCTGCCGAATGTCGCGCAGATACTCAAGGGATCCCTTGAAATACTCCACATCCGTCAGGACTGATAAACAGCTGGCTCCCGCTGCCTCGTACTCGCGCGCAATCGCTACCGGGTCAAAGTCCGGACGAATGATGCCAGCAGAGGGGGAAGCCTTCTTGACCTCGGCAATCAGCGCCATGCCTCCACGGCGCGGGGATTCCAGTGCGTTGAAGAAGGGCCTCAGGCCGCCGCGGGCCGATATGGCCGCACGAAGCGTCTCCACACTGACCTCGCCACCAGGGAGCTTGGCCACCTCCACTTTCTTGGTCTCTACAATCCGATCGAGAATCGACATGGTTACAAATGCAAGTTGAGGCAGGGGGGCACGCGACTATTCCTCGTCGGCATCCTTCACGCCGGGAATGCGCTTGGTGGGACAGCCGGCCCTGAGCCATCCCGCGACAAAGCTGTCCAGCTCGCCGTCCATCACGCCCTGCACATCGCTGGTCTCAATCCCGGTCCGGAGATCCTTCACCATGCGGTAGGGCTGGAATACATAACTGCGAATCTGGTTGCCCCAGGACACGCTGCCCTTCTCACTGTAGAAGCGCTCCATCTCCGCCTTCTTGGCGTCCTCACGCAGTGCATACAGCTTGGAGATCAGCAGCTTCATGGCGGTCGCACGGTTCTGCGTCTGGGAGCGCTGCGCCTGCGACGCCGCCACCAGGCCCGTGGGTAAGTGGGTAATGCGAACCGCAGTCTCAACCTTGTTCACGTTCTGGCCGCCCTTGCCGCCCGAACGAAAGGTGTCCACCTGCAACTCCGACGGGGGAACCGTAATCGCTTCCTCTTCCTCCAGCTCCGCAATGACATCGACACTGGCAAAACTCGTGTGCCGTCGCTTGTTGGAATCAAACGGCGAAATCCGCACCAGCCGATGCACGCCGCGCTCCGCCTTGCAGAAGCCGTAGGCGTTCTCACCAGTGATGTTCAATGTCACGCTCTTCATGCCCGCCACTTCGCCCGGGAGCGCGTCCGCTACCTCCACCTCCCAGCCGCGGCGCTCAGCCCAACGCTGATACATCCGCATCAACATGTTCGCCCAGTCACAGGACTCCGTCCCGCCCGCACCCGCATTGATGCTCAGGATACAGTTGTTCTTGTCCTGCGGACGGTTCAACAGGGTCCGCAATTCCAGGCCCTCCACGTTCTCCTGCAGCTGGTCCATTTCCGACTCCACATCGGAAAGATACTGCGCCTGGGCGTCGGCAGGCTCCGCCTCCGCCAGTTCGATCAGAACCCGTACGTCCTCCAGCGCCTTCTCCGACGCCTTCAACGGATCCAGTCGCTTCTTGATGCCGCTGGATTCCTCAATGACCTTTTGCGCCTGCTCGCGGCTGTTCCAGAAACTCTCGCGGGCCATCTCCGCTTCGAGCTCCGCCAGGCGTTTGCTCAGTTTAGGTACGTCAAAGAAACCTCCGCAACTGGGCGAGCTTGGCTTCCGTGGCAGTCAACTGGGCCTGAACTTGATCAAACATGGCCCGACAACCTAACGCGTTCCCTCCCCCCAGGGCAAGCGCCTGACTCCTCGGTTGGCTGCGTAACCTCAGGGTGTTTCTGTCTCAACTCCTCAAGCCAAAGAAGCTGTTGCTCGTCACCCAGTACGGATTATTGGGACACCTGTCCCAATAATCCGTCAAAGCCTTGTCCGGCCTTTTGCATATCTCAGACGGATGAGTGGCAGTAGCAGGAGGGCGGCACAGGTCCAGCCGAAGACGTCGCCATGCCGGGTGTAGAAGGTCAGCTCACGGTCTGGAGGCGGGATTTCCACGGAGGCTGTCAGGAATCCCGGGCCGTAGATGTCGCCAGATTCGCGTCCAATCCACTCGCGCAGCCGGCCGAAGCCGTCGATCCAACAGGTGAGTCCGTTGTTGGTGGCCCGCACGAGAGGGATGCCGTTCTCGACCGCCCGGAAGACCCCGGCAGCAGCATGCTGCCATTGCGCGGATCCCTCGCCAAACCAGCCGTTGTTCGTGAGGTTGATAAATAACTGCAGGCCGGAATGGACGTGCTGCCTCGCGCCGTGCGCGAAGACATCCTCAAAACAAATCAGCACTGAGGCGGCAACATCGGGGTCTTTCAGCCGGAAGGTCACCGGCCCCCTGCCGGGCGTGAAACCGCCTTCGATCGGGGTCAGTTTGCGCAGGAAGGGAAGCCAATCTGAGAGAGGAACATATTCCCCAAAGATAACCAGCCGCTGCTTGTGGTAGATGGCGTCAAGTGCGCCTTCCGGGTTAAGCAAAAAGGCCGCGTTAAAGACATCGTAGTCGGAGCTGTCTGCGTTGGAAGGATGCGGGGCGACGTCCTCGGAACTAAATATCATCCAGGCGCCGTGCAGGCTGATCATGCTGCTGATAGCCTGATACCGTTCGCGGGTGGCGCGGGCGAAGGCGGATTCCGGCCAGATGAGCAAGTCGGGCCCGGTGGCCAGTGCCAGTTCCGAAAGGCGCATCACATCGTTGAAACGCTCGGCATCCGCTGCTTCATCCCAGATCAATTCCTGGGGAATGCTGGGCTGCACCATGGCCACTTTCAGGGTGGTCGGAGGCACGCCGGGTTGTCGGGTCAGACGCACCATGCCCATGCAGCCGATGATCACCACGACAAGGAGGGGGAACCGGAGGTCGCCCATCCAGCCCCAGCGGGCGGTGGGTTGGCGGGTGATGCTGAGCAGCGCCATGCCAAGGGATACCGCTGTCCACACGAGGAGGAACGAGACTCCATATACTCCGGTGAACGAGGCGATCTGGATCACGGGAGTCATGGAGTATTGGGAGGTGCCGAGCATGTTCCAGGGGAAACCGGACAGGAAATGGCTCTGGATGATCTCGAGTCCGGCCCAATTCGCAGCACAGAGTAGCGGCCAGAGGATGCGGCGGATCAACGGGAGATTGAGTAGACCGTCGGCGTGCTCAAGCCAGCCGCCGGGTGTGGAGTCGGGCCGGCGAGTTCCTATCAGTGCCAGCGAGAGCATGACCCAGAGTCCCTGATAGAGTGCCACGTAAGCGCTTAGGGCGAGCCAGGCGGCCACATTGCCACCGGGAAAGGGGATGGCCAGCAACCAGCCGAGCCCGACCAGTTGCTGGACGAAACCACCCAGATATCCGATCCGGAACGCGCCGGCAGGCGAACGTCCGAGTGCGGCAAAGAGCAAGCCGGCAGGGGCGATCCAAGCCAGGCCGGCCAGGCCGGGTTGAGGAAAGCTGAGCGCGACGGCGAGGCCGCTGAGGGTGGCCATGAGCCAGCGCAGTTGATTTTCACCCGGTCGAAGCACCCGCGGCGAATAACCGGAATTCGACGGGGCCACAAACCAAAAAGGGGATGCTTGCGAGTGGTGCAGGTTTGGTTTTGGCTGTTGGCATGCGACGGCGGAGGATTTTTTGGCAGGCGGGATCGTGGCTTTGGATTGGTGTGGGTGTGCTGCTGGCTGCTGAGGATGGCCGCCCGGTGGATGGAACGGACTGGGTGACCGGGACGTTGCTGCCCTTGGTGCGGCAGTACGAGGTGCCTGCCATGGGGGCTGCCATCGTCACCAGTTCAGGATTGCAGGCCGTGGGGGTGGCAGGTGTGCGCAAGTGGGGTGAGAGGGAGCCGGTTCGTCTAGGCGATGTCTGGCACCTTGGATCGGAAACCAAGGCCATGACCGCAACCTTGGCTGCACTGGCGGTGGAAGAGGGAAAGCTCCGCTGGGATTCTCAGGTGGAGGAAGTGTTTACACACTTGGCGGGTGATCTTGATCCGGACGCACGCACGATCACGCTGGAGCAGCTGTTGTCGCACCGGGCCGGGCTGGTTCCGAATTTACCGTGGGGCGTGATCCATCGGTCCGGTAACGATCTGCGCTCACAGCGTCGTGAGGTTGTGATGCGGGCTCTCGCCTCACCCCCCAGACATGAACCTGGCGCATATTATGAATACTCCAACACCGGTTATGTGGTGGCCGGTGCCATGCTGGAAGAGATCTGGGACTCGGATTGGGAGGAGTTGGTTCATGAGCGCGTGTTCCATCCGCTGGGGATGTCAGCGGTGGGACAGGGAGGGGTGGGGACGGTCGGGCAACTGGACCAGCCCTGGGGGCACACCGCGGTGGGCAAGCCCGTGGAAGCCAATGGTCCGGACGTGGACAACCCGCCCGTGCTTGGGCCGGCCGGGCGTGTGCATGCTTCGCTGGAGGCGTGGGGCAAGTTCATTGCCGACCAGTTGCGGGGGGCTGAGGGGAAGTCGGGGTTACTCAAGCCTGAGAGTTATGCGCGGTTGCGGAAGGCGCCGAAGGGAGGCGATTACGCCTTGGGCTGGCTGGTGGTGGAACGAGGATGGGGTGGTGGGGAGGTGCTGACTCACACGGGATGCAA
Organism: Verrucomicrobiota bacterium; assembly: GCA_046047235.1. Taxonomy (GTDB): domain Bacteria; phylum Verrucomicrobiota; class Verrucomicrobiia; order Limisphaerales; family JAHDYP01; genus JBMTVN01. Next base: position 18,237 of record JBJOII010000102.1, read on the forward strand.
CACGATGAACTTCGCCGTTGCGTGGCTCGCTCCCAAGCGGGACTTTGCGGTTCTCGTGGTGTGCAACCAGGGAGATGCGGTGGCCGAAAAAGCAGCAGATGCCGTGGCAAGTGCGCTGATTCAGGAATGGCAGGCCCGACACAACCTGCAGGTTGGAGGGTCGGGTAAGCCGGACTGACTCTGCGTATGGGAGCAGCAGCCCGCCTTCCCTGGGCACGGATCAGCTTGACGTGAACTGTGGCTGTCGCACTCTCGGTGGATCGTTATGGCCATTCACCCGCTTGCAGGAAAACCCGTCCCCGAGGAACTGTTGATCGACGTCAGCCAGTTGGAGCGTGATTACTTCGAACGCCAGCCGGATCTGTCAGAGCCGGCCCAGCGCGTGAGCTTCGGAACCAGCGGGCATAGAGGCACGTCATCGAATTCGATTTTCACCGAGGCTCACATTCTGGCGATTACCCAGGCGATCTGTGAGTATCGTCAGGGCAGGGGTATTAGCGGTCCCTTGTTCGTAGGCAAGGATTCGCACGCGTTGTCCGAGGTGGCCCAGCGGACTGCCGTGGAGGTCCTCGCTGCTAACGGGGTCGAAACCGTGTTGCAGGAGGGTGGCGGGTTTACCCCGACCCCGGCGATTTCCCGGGCGATTCTGGTGCACAACGCGACCGGAGCGGCAGCGCAGGCAGACGGCATCGTGATTACGCCGTCGCACAATCCACCGGCGGATGGCGGGTTCAAATACAACCCCCCGAACGGTGGTCCCGCGGACTCCGATATCACGGGCTGGGTGCAGGATCGGGCCAACGAGCTGTTGAAAGGCGGTAATTCCAGCGTGAAACGCATGACCTACGAGTCGGCGCTGAAGGCCGCGAACGTTCATCAGCGCGACTTTGTGCTGCCTTATGTCGAGGAGCTGAAGGAAGTCATCAACATGGAGGCTATCCGGGCTGCTCGGGTGCGCATCGGGATTGATCCCCTCGGTGGGGCGGCAATCGGCTATTGGGAACCGATACAGCGAATTTATGGTCTGGATATTACCGTCGTGAACCAGGAGGTGGATCCCACCTTCCGGTTCATGACCTTGGATCACGACGGCAAAGTGCGCATGGATTGTTCCAGCCCCTATGCCATGGCCAGCCTGATTGGGCTGAAGGACGACTTTCAGGTGGCCTTCGGGAATGACCCGGACTCCGATCGGCACGGCATTGTGACACCGGCCGGGTTGATGAACCCGAACCACTATCTGGCCGTGGTGGCGAATTACCTGGTGCAGAACCGGCCGCAGTGGCCGGCAACTGCCGCGATTGGGAAAACGGTGGTCAGCAGCAGCCTGATCGACCGGGTGGTAGCGAGTCTGGGCAGGAAGCTGATGGAGGTGCCGGTCGGGTTCAAGTATTTCGCCCCGGGTCTCTTTGATGGCACGGTTTGCTTTGGAGGTGAGGAAAGTGCCGGAGCCAGTTTCCTGCGTCGGAATGGTCGGCCGTGGTCCACGGACAAGGACGGCCTGATCATGGGCTTGCTGGCCGCCGAGATTACGGCCGTGACCGGGCGGGATCCCTCGCAGCATTACCGTGAGTTGACCGGGCGATTTGGCGACCCGGTCTATACCCGGATTGATGCCCCGGCTACGCTGGAGCAGAAGGCGGCCTTCAAGAAGCTTAGCGCGGACTCAGTCAAGGCAACCTCGCTGGCCGGTGAGCCGATCCAGTCCAAGCTGACCCATGCGCCAGGAAACAACCAGGCGATCGGCGGGCTCAAGGTGGTGACAGAGAATGGGTGGTTTGCCGCCCGTCCCTCCGGCACGGAGAACCTCTACAAGCTCTACGCCGAAAGCTTTAAGGGACGGGACCATCTCAACCAGTTGGTTGAGGAGGCCCGGGGAGTCGTCAGCGCCGCGCTCGGGTAGGCATGGTGGTAGTCCCGGCAGGCACCGGGCCGTTGAAAGCGGGCTCCAACTCGGGTTCTCCGCTCTGGGACCCCCCGTTTGATGGAAGCGAGCGCACGCCTCTGGCCTGCTGGTAGACTCGCATTCCAGGTCTTTCAGTGAATCCGCAGCGGCCCGGGCACGTACGGATTATTGGGACACCTGTCCCAATAATCCGTACGGCATTATCTCGCCTGGCCGATGGATGGCGGCGGTGGTTCGTTTCATTTTTGAAGCGTGGAGAGGTTGGGATAGTCGGGACGACGCGGTTCCTTGCCTTCTAGAGTTGACCTCCGGTGGGGTAGCCGTTAACAGGGTGCACCCTGTTTGACGGGGGGGGTGCTTCATCCGTTTGCGACTGTCTTATGAACAAGCAAGAACTCTGGAATCGATTTCAAAAACACTACTGTTCCGTGCCGAAACTGGGGCTTTCACTGGACATTTCCCGGATGGGGTTTGGGGAGGATTTTCTGGCCCGGATGGAGCCCCTGATGTCGAAGGCCTACGGGGCCATGGATGAGCTGGAGAAGGGGGCGGTGGCGAATCCGGACGAGGGCCGGATGGTGGGGCATTATTGGCTGCGCGCTCCTGAGCTGGCTCCGACCGAGGAGATCCGTAAGGGCATCGCCGAGGGTGTGGTCCGAGTAAAGCAGTTTGCCGCGGAGGTGCATGGTGGTGTGGTGAAGCCGCCCGGCGCGGAGAAGTTCACTGCGGTTCTTTCGATCGGCATCGGCGGATCGGCCCTGGGGCCCATGCTGGTGGCCGATGCTCTGGGACATCCGGCGCAGGACAAGCTTCCGGTGTATTTTGTCGACAACACCGACCCTGATGGCATTGAGCGCGTGTTGTCCCAGCTCGAGGGCAAGCTTGGGGAGACCCTTTGCATTGTGACGAGCAAGAGCGGTGGGACCCCGGAGACCCGGAACGGGATGCTGGAGGTGGCGGCGGCGTATCGGAAGGCCGGGCTCGAATTCGCCAAGCACGCGGTGGCCATCACCATGCCGGGGTCAAAGATGGACCAGCTCGCACGGGGCGAGGGCTGGATTGCGGTGTTTGAGATGTTCGACTGGGTGGGTGGACGCAC
>JBJOII010000103.1:0-15412 GCA_046047235.1 Verrucomicrobiota bacterium
GCGGTTCCGTTCATTGAAGCTTTGGTTTGTGTTGAGGTATTACGGGAAGGAAGGGTTGCGGCGGCATGTGCGGCATCATGTTCGGATGGCGGAGGAGTTTGCAGGGTGGGTGAGGTCGAGTCCGGACTTTGAGCTCGTGGTGGAGCCGAGGTTAAGCCTTGTATGTTTTCGCAAGAACGGGAGTGACGAGCTGAACCGGGATTTACTGGAGTGGTTGAACCGGTCCGGACGCTTGTTCTTAACCCATACGATGCTTGGGGGGCGGTATGTGCTGCGGCTTTGTGTGGGGCAGTGGCGGACTGAGGAGAGGCATGTACGGGCGGCTTGGGAGGCGGTAAGCGCAGAGCGGTAAGCGGTAAGAGGTAAGCGCAGAGAGTTAAGAGGGATATGGGATATGGGATATGGGATATGGGAGATGGGAGATGGGAGATGGGAGAGCGCTGAGGTCAGTTAGCAGTTGGCTGTGGGCTGAGCGGTAAGTCGGCAGGTTAGTATTTCGGTTTATATTGGCCGCTCTGGTCAGCGGGTGAGACTTGGTGCGCGGTATCCGTCTCGCTCTGCGAGCTACGCCTGGACAAGCCAGTCGCGCCTGACCAGACTGCCGGACGGATGGCGCGTCATTGGGTCGTTTGATTTCGATGGCGTGAAAGCGCGGAGGGCGTGTTCTGAAACACGGGGGCTCTGAAACTCTGGTTGGACCGAGGGAGGGTTAGCCCACCACGATATTCACGAGGCGCTCGGGGACGACGATGATTTTGCGGATAGTTTTGCCATCGGTGAAGGCTTGGATTTTGGGCGAGGCGAGGGCGGTTTTTTCGATCTCGGCCTGGGCGGTTTCGCGGGGGACGGTGATTTTATCGCGCAGCTTGCCGTTGACCTGGACGGGGAGTTCCAGGGTGTCTTGAACAAGCAGGGAGGGGTCGTGTTTGGGCCAGGGTTGGTAAGGGAGCGGGATATTGGCGGCGTGGTTGGTGGCGGTGTGTTGTTGGAGTTTGGCCCAGAGTTCTTCCGTGAGGTGGGGAGCGAAGGGTTGGAGGAGGATGAGGAAGTCGCCGAGGATGCTGGCGGGTTTAGTGGACCAGGGGAGGGCTTCATTGACGAAGACCATGAGAGCTGAGACGGCGGTATTGAACCGGAGGTGGTCGAGGTCTTCCGTGACTTTCTTGATGCAGGTGTGGAGCGTGCGGAGCTGTTCCTTGTCGGGCTCGCTGTTTTGGATGGAGGCTTGGAGCCGGATGCAGTCAAGGGCTTCCGCGGACTGGGAGGGGTTGGCGGCGCAGTTTTGTTCGAATTCAGTTTCGGATGTTTCGTCGACGAAGAGGCGCCAGACGCGGCCGAGGAAGCGGTAGACGCCTTCAACGCCCTTGGTGTTCCAGGGCTTCACCATTTCGAGCGGGCCCATGAACATTTCGTAGAGGCGGAAGGCATCGGCTCCGTATTCGGCGAGGATGTCGTCGGGATTGACGACGTTGCCGCGTGACTTGGACATCTTTTGTCCGTCCTGGCCGAGGATGAGGCCTTGGTTGACGAGCTTGAAGAAGGGTTCGGTGGTGGAGACGTGGCCGAGGTCGAAGAGGATTTTATGCCAGAAGCGGGCGTAGAGGAGGTGGAGTACGGCGTGTTCGGTGCCGCCGACGTAGAGGTCGATACCTGGGGTGGCGGAGGGGGTGGAGCCCATCCAGTAGGATTCCGTGGCGGGGTCGCAGAACCGGGTGGAGTTTTGGGAATCGAGGAAGCGGAGATAGTACCAGCAGCTGCCGGCCCACTGGGGCATGGTATTGGTTTCGCGGGTGGTATCCGGGCTGGCCTGGACCCAATCCTTGGCGCGGGCCAGGGGAGGTTCGCCGCTGGCGGTGGGTTTGTAGTCGGTGAGTTCGGGTGGGACCAGTGGCAGTTCGGATTCGGGGAGGGCCTGATGCTGGTTGTTTTGCCAGAGGATGGGGAAAGGTTCGCCCCAATAGCGTTGGCGGCTGAAGAGCCAGTCACGGAGCTTGAAGTTGATCCGGCGTTGTCCGACTTGTTTCTCCTCGAGCCAGTCGTTGATGCGCTTTTTTGCTTCCGGAGTGGAGAGGTCGTTGAGGAAGTCGGAGTTGATGCTGGTGCCATCATCGACGAAGCCGATGGATTCCTGGTTCTCAGGGGCTTGGACGACGATGCGAACGGGGAGGTTGAATTGCTGGGCGAACTCGAGGTCGCGCGAGTCGTGGGCGGGGACGGCCATGATGGCGCCGGTGCCATAGGAGGCGAGGACGTAGTCGGCGATCCAGATGGGGATTTGCTCCTGGTTGACGGGGTTGATGGCGTAGGAGCCGGTGAACACGCCGGTTTTTTCCTTGGCGAGGTCGGTGCGTTCGAGGTCGCTCTTGGCGGCGGCGGTCGTGCGGTAGTGGTTAACGGCTTCCTTTTGTTCGGCGGTGGTGAGTTGGTCGACGAGCGGGTGTTCCGGGGCGAGGACCATGTAGGTGGCGCCGAAGAGCGTGTCGGGTCGGGTGGTGAAGACGGTGATGGATTCTCTTGATCCGGCGAGTTGGAAGCGGACTTCAGCGCCTTCGGATCGGCCGATCCAGTTACGCTGCATTTCCTTGAGCGAATCGCTCCATTCGAGCGTATCGAGGTCCTGAAGCAGACGTTCGGCAAAGGCGGTGATGCGGAGCATCCACTGGCGCATGGGACGGCGAACGACGGGGAAACCTCCGACCTCGCTTTTGCCGTCCACGACTTCCTCATTAGCGAGGACGGTGCCGAGTTCTTCGCACCACCAGACGGGGGCCTCGGTGACGAAGGCGAGTCGGCGGGCATCGCGGTAGGCGCGCTGGTCGGCTTCGGAAGAGACGTTGTCGGGGTAGGTGATGGTGCTGATGGGCTCGGCCCGGTTTGTTTCGGGGTTGAACCAGGAGTTGTAGATCTGAAGGAAGATCCACTGGGTCCAGCGGAAGTATTTGGGATCCGTGGTGTCGACTTCGCGGGACCAGTCGTAGCTGAAGCCGAGCGACTGGATCTGCCGACGGAAGTTATTGATGTTCTGCTCGGTGGTGATGCGCGGGTGTTGTCCGGTTTTGACGGCGTATTGTTCTGCGGGGAGGCCGAAGGCGTCCCAGCCCATGGGATGGAGAACGTTGTAGCCGAGGGAGCGTCGGTAGCGGGCGAGGATGTCGGTGGCGGTGTAGCCCTCGGGGTGGCCGACATGGAGGCCGGCGCCGGAGGGATAGGGGAACATGTCGAGCAGGTAATACTTCGGGAGGTCGGCGCCCTTTTTATTGGGGTGGCGCTGGCCGGCGGGGTGGGAGGAGGGGATGGCTTCGCCGGGGTTCCAGGCCCGGAAGGATGCTTGATCGAGCCAGAGTTGCTGGAACTTGGGCTCGATGAGGTGGAACGGATATTGCCTGCGGATACTCGACATAAAACGAACCGCGATTGTGGGGGGCGGACTGGTTTGCGCCAAGTGCAAAGCATTCCCACCGCGAAGGGATGTCGTTTCTGACCGCGAATGGACACGAATGGACGCGAAGGGATATTGCTTCTGACCGCGAATGGACGCTGATGGACGCGAAGGGATGTCGTTTCTGACCGCGAATGGACACGAATGGACGCGAAGGGATATTGCTTCTAACCACGAATGGACGCGAATGACTGATGGGGTGGCCTCTGGCATTTGCCCTTTGGCTTGTTGTTCCTGACTCCCGACTGCTGATCCGAAACTCTGTTCGGGGGGGGTAGCGGGCGGCTTGACAGGGCATGGGGGGGCTGCATTCTAGCACGATGCGAATTTTTTTAGGGCGGACGTTTTGTCTTTTGTCGGTCGCTGCGGTGGCTTGTGCGACTTCTGGTTGTGGTGGGGGAGACGGGGGGTCTTCCGGTTCTGCGGGAGCGGAGCAGGTTGAATCAGCGTCGCCTGTTGCTGCTTCGGGGGGTGCGAGGGAGGAGTCGAAGACGACCGTTCAGCGGGTGACGGAGGGGGTTCAGGGGGCGGTGAAGGCGGCGGAGGACACTGCGGCGAAGGCTCAGGAGGCGGCGGAGGAGAGTGTGGCGAAGGCTCAGGCCATGCTGGACCAGTTGAAGTCGGCGGTTTCGGAGAAGCGTTTGCAGGATGCCGGAGGGCTGCTGGAGCAGTTGTCGGGAGTGACGCTGGATGAGGAGCAGAAGCAGACGCTGGCGCAGTTGACGGAGGAATTGAAGAAGGTCTCGGGCGAGTTGGAGCAGGGTTTGGGTGAGTTGAAGGGTTTGGTGGTTGAGCAGAAGTATTCTGAGGCCATGGAGCTGGTGGGGAAGCTGGGTGACTACGAGTTGTCGCTGGAGCAGGAGACGATGTTCAACAACCTGAAGACACAGGTGCAGAAGATGATGGAGAGCCAGGCGGGGCAGGATGCCGTGAAGGCCGTGGGCAATTTGTTGGGGCGGTAGGACTGGCGGGGAAGTTTTTGGACAGAGTTTGGATAAACACAAAGACATGAAAATGAGATCGAATGTGAGATCGGGCTATCGCGCTGCGCTGGCGATGGCGTTGGGGCTTTTGCCCGTGGCTGGTGGTCTGGTGATGGCCGGGGATGAGCCGGCCAAGGATGGGGCTCCTCCGCCTGAGGAGAAGAAAGTGAAGTGGGAGTCGTCGGCGGGTTTGGCGGTTGCGGCAGCCACGGGTAACACGGAGAACCTGTTGTTTACGGCGAGTGTGGACACGCAGCATTTGGGCGAGAAGAACGAGTGGCGTTTTGGGGCTTCGGCCGGGTATGGGGAATCGAGGGCGGCGAATGATCCCAATGCGGAGATGGAGAAGAACACGGATTACATCCGGGGTTATGGGCAATATGACCGTTTGCTGAGTGAGCGGTGGTATGCGTTGGTTCGGGTGGATGCGATGCAGGATTCCATTGCCGACATTGACTACCGTATTCCGGTGAGTGCGGGTGCGGGGTATTACTTCATCAAGGATTCGAAGTTCAAGCTGAGCGCGGATGCGGGTCCGGGCTATGTGTTTGAAAAGGTGGGGGGTGTGAGTGATGAGTACGCAACGCTGCGTTTGGGCGAGCAGTTTGAATGGAAGATCAGCGAGGGGGCACGGTTGTGGCAGCGGGTGGATTATGTGCCTGAGTTGACCGACTTCGAGAACTACGTGGTGAACTTTGAGCTGGGTGCCGAGGCCAAGCTGATGGGGAACCTTTCCCTGCGGGCTTTGGCGGTCGACACCTACCGGAGCCAGCCGGCGCCGGGGCGTGAGGAGAATGACCTGAAGATCATGGCTGGCTTGAACTACAAGTTCTGATCCGGCACTGAGTTTTTTGGCGGGCGCGGGAGACTTTCTTCCGCGCCCGTTTTTCATTCCAGGGGTGTGGGGGTGGCGAGGTGTGGGGTGGCGGTGGAGTTGTGGAAGCGGTGGTTTTGCACTCGCTCGAGGAGAACGGGAGGTCGGGTATCTTCTGATGTGAGCGTGAGCTGGACGTGGTCGAGAGTGAGGTTGTGGGCGTTGCGGGCGTAGAGTCCCCAGGAGGGAAGGGATCTGGGGTCGACACCGGGGGAGGTGACTTCGAGTGTGGGCGGATTGGTGGAGCCCAAGTATTCGAAGGAGGAGCTGCGGATGGTGATGTTTTGGATCGGGTCATCCGTCCAGCTTTCAACGGAGAGCGCGGCGCGGTAGACGCTGGTGGCATGGAGGTTCTGGATGGTGATGCGGTTGGCGGTATTGCCGGGGCGGGTCCATATGGAGACGGGGGAGGCGACGTTGTGCATAGTGATATCGGAGAGCAGGACATCTTCGAGCGGGCCGGTGGTGGCGTCCCATGCGCCGGGTTGGAGGACGATACCGGCGAGCATATTGGTGCGGCGTTTTTCACCTGAGGTGCGGTGGGGTTGCCGGCCGGGGCCGAGGAAGAGGCAATCCTGGACGACGAGGTTGCGGGCGGGCCCGATGAGGCGGATGCCGTTGCAGGAGGAATTGATGGTGCAGTTGCGGATGAGCGTTTGGTTCCAGTAACGTCCAGCGATGGCGTCGTCGCCGGTATAGAACTGGCAGTCGGTGATCGTGACGTTGTTGCACCATTGGTCCGGGGTTCCGCGCCAGTGTATGCCGTCCCAACCGCCGATAAAGCGGCAGTCTTGGATATCGACATCGTTGGAATTGAGGAGGAGGACCGCGTAGTTAGCGGAGTCGAGGAACTGGATATCGTGGAGAGAGATTTGGTTGCAGCCGGTGAGCAGGATTGTATGGGGGCCGCGCATATGTTCTTCGCCGAGGGGGTCGTGGACTTGATTGCCGTTGACTGTTCCGGGGCCGGTGATGTGGACATCCTGGATATTCACCCCGAGGAGGAGTGCGCGGTGCCAGCGGCCGTAGTTGAATCCTGGCGGTGCTATGCGGGGGTCGGGGGAGGCGTAGTGGTCGAGGTTCGTGGAGCCAGTGAGCGTGGCGCCGTCGGCGAGGTGGAGTGTGATGTGGCTTTTGAGGTGGAGAGTGCCGGAGAGGTAGTTGCCAGGGGGGAGTAGGACTTGGCTGGGCGGGTTTTGGGTGCAGGCATTGATGGCCTGTTGGATGGCGGGAGTATCTGGGGTGGAGCCGTCGCCGGTGGCGCCGAAGTCGCGGACGTTGAAGATGGCGGCTGTGCAGTTGAGCGAGAGGAGGGAGGTGAGAGCGATAGCGTGGAGAGTTTTCATGGGGTGGAGGTTTCGGGGATGGGTTCGGCGGCGCTGATCGTTTCGAGGCCGAGTTCATCGGCGATGACCATGGTTGCGGGGATGAAGGTCATGACGACGACGGCGGAGACGAGAGTGCCGATACCGAGGGAGATGGCCATGGGGACGAGGAAGAGGGCTTGGACACTGGTTTCGAGGATCATGGGGGTGAGGCCGAGGAAGGTGGTGAGGGCGGTGAGGAGGATGGGGCGGAAGCGGCGGAGGGCGGCTTTTTCGATGGCCTGGAGTGGGGTGAGGCCTTGTTGCTGGTAGGAGTTGCGGGTGATGGCCATGACGAAGGCGCCATTCACGACCATACCGCAGAGGGCGATCATGCCGAAGATACTGAACACGCTGAGGTCGAAGCCCATGAGCATGTGGCCGAGGACGGCGCCGGCGAGGCTCCAGGGGATCATGAGGAAGACCACGAGAGCCTGGGTGTAGCTGCGGAGGAGAGAGGCCATGATGGCGTAGATGGTGAACAGCGCGGCGATGAGGCCCCAGGTGAGGTTGAGCATGGATTCCCGTTGTTCGCGTTGTTCGCCTTCGAAGGAGCAGAGGAGGCCGGGGTATTTGGCGAGGATGGCGGGGAGTTCAGATTTCTCGAAGGAGGAGAGGACTTTGTTTCCGGTGGTGATGCCGGGGACGACATTGCCGGTGACATTGTGGACGCGGGCGCCGTCGACGCGTTCGATGCGGGTAGGGGCTTGGGTGGTGAGGATACGGGCGGCCTGGTGGAGGGGGATTTCGCCGCCGCCGGGGATTTGGATGAGGAGGTTTTCGAGGGCGGCGAGGGATTGGCGTTCGTGCGGGGGGAGTTTGACCATGACGCGGAGTTCATCGCGGTCGCGGGGTTGGCGGAGGGCTTCGGCACCGTAGAAAGCGTGGCGTATTTGGCGGCCGAGTTCGCGGGCATCGAGGCCGAGGCTACGTCCCTCCGGTTTGATTTCGAAGTTCAGCTGGGGCATTTCGCTGCCGAAGCCTTTGCGGACGTCTTCGACGCCGGGGTAGTTCTCGAGAGTGGCGGCGATTTCCGTGGCGGCCACTTGGAGCGTTTCGATATCGGGGTGGGCGATTTGGATATCGATTTCGGCGGAGCCGCCGGGGCCGATGAGGTAATCGAAGAAGATGGATTCGAGGTCGGGGATATCGGGGATGTGTTCCCGCCAGAGAGAGGCGAACTGGGATCCGGTGATTATGCGTTGGGATTGTTCCACGAGGCGGACAGAGACTTCGCCGGCGTTGGAATTACGTTCCGCGACTGAGGCGGTGATACCGACCAGAATATTGGTTTCGCCGGTGGCGGCGAGGGCTTGGCGGGCGGCGTGTTCGATTTCGAAGACCACTTCGCGGGTGCGCTGAACGGCGGTTCCGGCGGGCATTTCGATTTCGGCCTGGACGAATGGCGTTTCGATGGAGGGGCGGAACGCGAAATTGACGCGGCCGCTGAAGGTATAGGCGGTGGTGAGCGTGAGGGCGGCGAGGAAGAGCGTGGCGGTGAGGTAGCGGTGGCGGATGGCGGCGCTGAGGACGGGGGCGTACCAGCGGTCGATTGCGTTATCGATGCGGACGCGGAGGCGGGTTTGGGCGTTATTGAAGCGTTCGAACCAGGCGATACGGGCGATGCGGTTTTGGTAGGCGAGGTGGGAGGGTAGGATCAGGAGGCATTCGATGAGCGAGACCGAGAAGACGGCGATGACGACGGCGGGCAGGACATAGAAGAAGCGGCCGGTTTCGCCGGGAACGAAGAGGAGCGGGAGGAAAGCGATGATGTTAGTGGAGACGGCGAAGACCACGGGGATGGTCATTTCGCGTACGCCGTGGATGGCGGCGTCAAGGCGGTTCATGCCCTCGGACATTTTGTGGAAGATATCTTCACCGACGACGACGGCATCATCGACGACGATACCGAGTGTGATGATGAAGCCGAAGAGGGAGATCATATTGATACTGGCGTCGAGGGCGGGGAGGAGGAAGAGGGAGCCGAGGATGGAGACGGGGATGCCTGCTGCGGTCCAGAAGGCGACACGGAGTTCGAGGAAGAGGCCGAGGGCGAGGATGACGAGGAGGAGGCCGAGGGCGCCGTTGGTCATGAGCATTTGGATGCGTTCCGCATAGGCTACCGAGCGGTCATAGGTGACCGTGAGACCGACGCTGGGTGGGAGGTGGGGTTTTTCGCGTTCGATGAAGCGTTTGACTGCGCGGGCGACCGTGAGGGGGGATTGGGATTCCGAGCTATTGACGGCGAGCCAGATGGAGGGGCGGCCGTCGAAGTAGGATTCCCGTTCTGATTCCTCGAAGCCTTCGCGAACATCGGCGATATCGCTGAGGCGGATCTTGGTGCCGTCGGGTCGGCTGATGACGGCGATATCCCTGAAATCGCTGGCGAGGTTTTTGCGTTCGGCGGTTTTGAGGAGGATATCGCCGCCGGGTGTTTTGATGGATCCGGCGGGGACATCGAGGGCGGAGGCATCGATGGCGCGGGCGACATCTTCGAGGCGGAGGTTGAGGGCGCGGAGTTTGGCCTGGGAGATTTCGACGTGGACTTCGGGGCGGCGCATGCCGCGGATATCGACGAGCGAGATATCGGGTTCTGCGAGCAGGCCGGCTTCGATTTGGCGGGCGAAGCTGACGAGGCCGTGCTGGTCGAGGTCGCCATAGAGAGAGAGGTAGAGCACGCCGCGGCGGCGTCCGCCGTCGAGGGAGATGCGGGGAGGTTCTGCGTCATCGGGGAAGAGGCTGATGCGTTGGACGGCGGCGGTGACCTCCTGGAGGCCGCGGTTGCGGTCGGTGCCGGGGGTGAGTTCGGCGGTGAGGGTGGCGCTGCCTTCGCGGGCGACTGAGCGGACTTCGCGGATGAGGTCCATGCCGCGGAGTTGGGCTTCGATGGGGAGGATGATGGAGTGTTCGACTTCTTCCGGGCTGGCGCCGCGGTATTCCATGGAGATTTGGACGACATCGAGGGAGAACGTGGGGAAGATTTCCTGTCGGATATGGCGGGCGACGAGGAGGCCGGTGGTGACGACGGCCAGCATGAGCAGGTTTGCGGCGACGTGGTTTTGGGCGAACCAGGCGCGGAGGCCCTGATGGGATGGGGGTGGGGGGGTCATGAGCCGGGCTGAATGGACTGGGCGTTGATTTTCATATCGGGGAGGGCGACGCGGAGGTCACTGGTGATGAGTTGTTCTCCGGGTTGGACCGGGGCGGTAATGGAGACCGTGTCCTCGCTGTGCCAGAGAACGGTGGCCTGGCGGATTTGGAGGGTTTGGTTGGCATCAGCGATCCAGATGCGGTTGCCTTCGCGGAGGGCGGTTCGGTTAATGACGAAGACGTTGGAGAGTTGGCCGGCGTGGATATCGACGCGGACGTAGCTGCCGAGGAGGAGTGGGGCGGTCGATTCGTTGTCCGGCTGGAGGGGGTTTTGGATTTCGACGAGGATGCGGGCCATGCGGCCGGATTCTTCCATATTGCCGAGGAGCTGGATGACTTGGCCCTGGTAGCGGTTGGGTGAGGGTGTGCCGTTGTCGAGCGTGATTGTGGCGGTTGCGCCGGTGTGGGTGGCTGAGGGGAGCTGGATATGCTGGAGTTTATCGGTGGGTATGGCGACCTGGACCCAGAAGGCGTCGGTGCCGACGAGTGTGACCGTGGCGTCACCGGGGTCGACGCGTTGGCCGATTTCGACTGATTCATTGAGAACGAGAGCGTTGAAGGGGGTGGGGAGCGTATGGCGTGCGAGGAGTTCGCGGTTACGGTCGAGTCTGGCCTTGAGGCGTTCGAGTTCGGCGGTGCGGGTGAGGAGTTCGGCTTCGAGGGCGGCGGACTCGGTGCTGGGGATGACTTTTTCGGCGGCGAGGCGTTGGCCTTCCCGGGATTTGCGTTGGGCTTCCTGGAATTCGGCCTGGCCCCGGGCGAGTTCGGCTTGGGCTTCGCGGAGGTTGATTTGGGCGAGGGCGGGGTCGATGGAGAAGAGTGGGTCTCCTTTTTGGAGGGTGCCTCCGGGGATGAGTTTGGGGTTGAGTTGGATGATATGGCCGCTGACCTGGGGTTCGACTGTGACTTGTTGGGCGGGTATGACGGAGCCGTAGGCGGAGACGTGGATGGTTTGGTTGGTGGGCTGGAGGGGGGAGGTTTTGACGATTTTCGGGGGGCGGACTTCTTCTTCGGGCCGGGTGGTGGGGCCGGTGAAGTAGATCCAGGCGCTGGCGATGCCGGCGGCGGCGAGGATGGCGAGGATTTTGAGTGGGGATACGTGGGCTTTGTTGGGCATGGGAGAGCGGCTGGGGTCTTGGTGGCTAGGGGGTGGAGGATAGGGTTTTGGGGTGGGTGGAGACAACGGCAAATGGCGGTTGGGTGGGGTTGTGGTGCATGCATTTTCCTTTCCCTGAAGGCGGGTCATTTGATATTGAACCCCCCTTATGCGCTTTGTTCGATACTGCGTTACCGCTTTCCTTTTTTTGGCTTTGGGGTTTGGGGCTTGGGCTGAGGATTACAAGTTAGCCAATGGCAACACTTTGAGTGGTGAGATTGCGTCCGCGGACGAGGACGGCATGGTGGTGCGGCTGGAGATAGGGGGGTTTTCGCAGCGGACGCCGTGGGTGAGTTTTTCGCAGGAGACCTTGAGGAAGTTGCGGGAGAATCCTGAGTTGGCGGAGTTTGTGGACATTTTCATTGAGATTCCGATGGAGGAATGGATTGCGCAGCAGAAGAAGCGGGAGATTGTGGTGCGCGAGGTGGCGAACCGTGTGGAGCGTCCTGAGCCGGCTCCTTCATTGATTGGGGCGTTTAACGGGCTGATGGGTTATTTAATGCTGGTGGTGTTGGTGGTGGCGAATTTGTATGCGGCGTATGAGGTCGCTTTGTTCCGGGGGCACAACGTGGGGTTAGTCTGTGGGTTATCGTTTATTTTGCCGGTGGTGGGTCAGGTTCTGTTTCTTTCGGTGCCATCGGCGGGGGGGCATCATGCGGTGGAGGAGGAGGTGCCCGCAGAGGATTTGGCAGGGTCTTCGCTGTCGGCTCCTTTGGCTGGGGGGGCTGCTCCTGCGGGTGGTGGCGGTGGGTTGTCGTTGGCTTCGATGGAGAAGGCGGGTGGAGCCTCGGCCCAGAGTCAGCCCCAGGTCTTTCAGCGGAGCGACCACAATTTTGACCGGCGGTTTTTTGAGACCAAGTTTCCGGGGTTTTTCCGAATGGTGTTGGGGCCGGCTGAGCGGGACATGGTTTTAGTATTTCGCACGCCGAAGCAGGAATTTGTGGGCAAGCGGATTAGTCGTATTTCGTCGAGCGAGTTGCATCTGGTGCTGTTGGCCGGGGGCGAGAAGAGCATCGGCTTTTCCGAGATGACGAGTGTGGTTTTGCGGCACAAGGATGCGAAGGGCTAGAGCTGGATGGATGCTGGAGAGCAGCGGGCGCGGGTAGTTTTCATGGGGACGGCCGATTTGGCGGCCGAATGCCTGCGGCATTTGTTGATGGGGGGAGGATATGAGGTTGTTGGGGTGGTGACGCAGCCTGATCGGCCGCGTGGGAGGTCGATGCGTTTGCTGCCGGGGCCGGTGAAGGAATTGGCGGTGGGGCGGGGTTTGGAGGTGTTGCAACCAGAGCGGGCGCGGGACGGGGTTTTTCTTGGCCAGCTTGAGGCGTGGGCGCCGGATTTCATTGTCGTTGCGGCCTACGGTCAGATCCTTCCAAAGGCGTTATTGGAACTTCCTCGTTTTGGTTGTGTGAACGTTCATACCTCCCTATTGCCGAGGTATCGGGGGGCGGCGCCCATTCAGTGGGCCATTGCGAACGGGGATGCGGAGACGGGTGTGACCTTGATGCGGGTGGTGGAGGAGTTGGATGCGGGTGACATTTTGGTGCAGCGATCCACCCCGATTGGTGCGAGGGAGACGGGGCAGGAGCTGCATGATCGTCTGGCGGTGATGGGGGGGGAGATGTTGCGGGAGTATGTTCCGCAGATTTTGCGCGGGGAGCTGAAGGGGGTGCCGCAGCCGGTTGAGGGGGAGACGTATGCGCGCAAGATTACCAAGCAGGATGGGAGAGTGGACTGGGGTCAGGACGCGCGGGCGGTTTACAACCGGTTTCGGGCGTTTCAGCCATGGCCTGGAGGAATGACTTGGGTTGCGGGTGAGGGAGAGCCATGGTTGTTGAAAGTTTGTGCGGCGGAGCTGGCTGAGGGCAAGGGGGAGCCGGGGGAAGTGATTGAGGTGATGCCTGACAGGTTGCGTGTGGCGTGTGGGTCGGGGGCTTTGGATTTGCTGGAGCTGCAGCGGGAGGGAGGACGGCGGTTGCCGGTGGGGGATTTTCTGAGGGGGGTAAAGCTTGAACGAGGTACACGATTCGTGACGCTGTCTTGACTGTCTGGGGTTGACTCCTAGACTGCAACGCTGCTTCGGAGCTGGCGTGTGGGTGTCGGCTGGAGCTTGATTCGAATGACACGAAAACCATCTTTGCTAGTTGTATTCCTGACCGTCTTCATTGACCTGGTCGGGTTTGGGATTGTGCTGCCGTTGTTGCCGATTTACAGCGAGCACTACGGTGCGGGGGATCTGATGATTGGGCTAATCATCGCTTCGTATTCGGCGATGCAGTTTATTTTTGCACCGTGGTGGGGTCGGTTATCTGATCGGGTGGGGAGGAGGCCGGTGTTATTGGTCAGCAACATGGGGTCGGTGATTTCGTATGCGATGTTTGGGGTGGCGGGGATGATGCAGGTGGGGGGTGGAGGGTTATGGTTGTTATTGGTGTCGCGGATTTTTGCGGGGATATGCGGGGCGAACCTATCGGTGGCGAATGCTTATATTGCTGATATCAGTCCGCCTGAGAAGCGTTCGAAGAACATGGGGTTGATCGGGATGGCGTTTGGGTTGGGCTTTATTTTGGGGCCGGCCATAGGGTCACTCTCAGCGCGGTTTTTTGGGGATGCCGGTCCCGGTTTTGTGGCGGCGGTGGTTTGTTTGGGGAACTTCCTTTTGACCCTGACGATTCTGGGGGAGAGTCGAAAGCCGGGGGATGCGCCGGCGTCGCAACGACCGGCCTTTGCGCGGTTTGCGGAGACGTTTCGTCGGCCTACTGTGGGGGTCTTGATCCTGATTTATTTCCTGGCGATTTACTGTTTTGCGTCATTTGAGAGCACATTTTCGCGGCTGCTGCATACACGGTATGAGGATGCGGACTTATTTATCGGCTATTTGTTTACTTACTGCGGATTATTGGCGGCCACGGTGCAGGGCGGGTTGATTGGGAGGCTGGTGAAGCGGTTTGGGGAGCCGAAGTTGGTGGCTTTGAGTTTAGTGATGTTTGCGGTGGGGTTGGCGGTGTTACCGGCGGTGGAGCCGGGTCAACCCTGGAGTCAGATGGGGAATTTGGTGATGTGGGGGTTATGGCTGGTAGTGGGCTTGGGATTTGTTTCGGTGGGATCGGCGATTAACCGGCCGCCGACCTTTGGATTGTTATCAATCAACACACCGGCCTCGGAGCAGGGCGAGACCTTGGGGGTGGCGCAGAGTGCGGGGAGTCTGGCGCGGATCATTGCGCCGGTGTCGGCGAACCTGTTTTACAAGGTGAGTCCTTCATTGCCGTATTATGTGTGTGCAGTGATTGCGGCTGTGGCGGCGGTGATTGCATTTAAGTCGCTCTGCGGGAAGGCGAGGACGGGAAGCGCGGCCGCATCATAGGGCGCCAAGCGGCCTAGCGGTGGCGTGCATCTGTGGTCTGTGTGTTCTCCTGTTAAGGAGCAGGGAGCTGCAGCTGTTTCGGTAGCGATCCCGATTTCGAGCGGGGGCAATGATTGGGCAGGTATAGAGGAGTGTGTGACTCTACCTGCAGGTTTGGGTCGTGGGAGGGGTGGCTTAGTCGGCGTAGCCTTGGGGGTGGGTTTTATGCCAGTTCCAGGCGGTGCTGATGACCTCTTGGATTTGCGTGAACCGGGGTTTCCAGTTAAGGGCGACCTGGGTTCTTTGGGGGGAGGCTACCAGCTCGGGGGGGTCACCGATGCGTCGGGGTTTGGTGATGGTGGGGATGGGTTTGCCGGTGACTTCTTCGCAGGTCTTGATGATCTGGCGCACCGAGCAACCGGTTCCGGTTCCGAGGTTGAAAGCCCCTTGGATGCCGGGTTCGAGGGCGCGGATGTGGGCATCGGCGAGGTCGACCACGTGGATGTAATCGCGGATGCAGGTGCCGTCGGGTGTGGGGTAATCGGTGCCGTAGATTTCGCAGTGTTCCTTTTGGCCGAGGGCGACCTTGAGGACATTGGGGATGAGGTGGGTTTCGATGCGGTGGTGTTCCCCGTGGAGTTCTGTGGCGCCGGCGGCGTTGAAGTAGCGGAAGGCGACATATTCGAGCTGATGGATCCGTTCGTACCAGTGGAGCATGCGTTCGAACATGAGTTTGGATTCGCCGTAGGGATTGACGGGGGATTGGGGGAGTCCTTCCGTGATGGGGACCGTATCGGGGACGCCGTAGGTGGCGCAGGTGGAGCTGAAGACGAGTTTACGGACTTTCTGGGCGACGATGGCTTCGAGGAGATTGATGCCGCAGGCGACGTTATTGCGGAAGTATTTGCCGGGGTTGGTCATGGATTCGCCGACGAGAGCATTGGCGGCGAAGTGGATGACGGCTTCGATTTGGTTTTCGCCGATGATGTTTGAGACGTCGTTGGCATTGGCGAGGTCGGCTTCAAAGAATTTGGCCCGGGGATCGACGGCGGAGCGGTGGCCTTCGGTGAGGTTATCGAGGATGGTGACAGTGTGTCCGGAGT
>JBJOII010000104.1:0-18733 GCA_046047235.1 Verrucomicrobiota bacterium
GTTGATGTCGAGGGTTCGAATCCCTTCGCTCGCTCCAATCTCTCCCTAACGACTTACAGTTTCCCCATGTCTTAGTGGCAACATGTTTGCCGATGTCAGTTACGTGTGACCATACCTGGCCACGCTGGGGGGCTGACCGATAAGCAGTAGCTACCAAATAAACGAGGTTTCAATCCGCGCCCCCGCGAGAGGGGCGGCCCCACCGTGGCGGCGGGCACACCACTCATGCCGTGGCCTCGGGATCGCCTCCTGTTTAAAGACCTCCGCAGTGACGATCTCGAAGTGGGTTTCGATCAGTGCCACGAAGTCCGCGGCGCTACTTATCCGGACCTCTCAACAAAGATGAGAGGTCCGCCCTTCAGGCTTCGACGCGCATTCCATCTCCGCTGGGATGCCTGCTCAGGATGAGCCCATCGGCAGGCTCAGGACAGGCCCTAAGCGATACCGCAAAGCGGTGGGGTCGAAGTGCCCACATCTTGGAGTCGTCCAGGGGTGATGGTTGCCGTGGTCAGGCGTTAGTTGGTCATAGCAGGTGCTTAAGTAACTCCAGCGCATAGAGCGCCCCCGGACCTTGGGTTTGCTACCCTCACAACGTTTACGCACGGGCCATGGGTGCTGGACGGGCCCGAGTCACGCCAGTCTCGGATGGCGCAGAAGCTCCATATCCGGTCCGGGGCCGTTCGCTGGGCTCAGTTTCCCTGGGCTCGAAGTTGAAAGAACTGAGCCGAATTCTCGATAGGCAGGGCTACACGCCAAAACTGGCCAGCCTCGTCCACGGGCTCAGCATTCACAGGTTGCCATGTTTCGGCAGTCGGCGCGTCAGCGGTCAGCAGCGCCCACGTGGTTCCATCTTGTGACCAAGTGAGTTCAAGCATACCCGGTTGGTTTTGCATGACACTGAGCACAGGAGCCGCCCGCACCAATTCCCCAAGCCGTAAAACCATGCCGAAGGTGCCAAAAGCCCAACCGGTTCTAGAATCAAGCAGCTGCACGGATTGCAGCGCAAGATCCGTGAGGCGCGGGGTGGGGGGATCAAAGGGGTTCTGCGAGGGGTTATACACAAGCTCCCAATTGTCGCCTCCGTCTGCTGTGCGAACAATGACGCCGTCTGCCCCAACCGCCGCGCCGTGATCCCTGTCTGCAAAGTGAATGTCAAAGAACGCCGTGTTCAGATTCTGAAACGGATTGAGCGGGAAGAGCGTGAGCATCCAATCCGCGCCACCATTTGTCGTTCGATAAATGGTTCCGACTCCGACGGCCCACCCGGTTTGGTCATCGAGAAAATGCAGGGCATTCAGGTTGCCTGTGGGCGAGTTGTCTGGTTGCACCCAGTCCTGCCCGCCGTTTGAAGTGTGCAGGACGGTGCTGCTTAGACCCACTACCCAGCCGGTGTTCTCGTCGAGAAACTGAACGGCTCGCAGGCCAGTGGTGACCCCAGAGACCTGAGGCGACCAGTCCTGACCTCCATTGACGGTATGAAGCAACGTGCCCGAATCACCAACCACCCAGCCAACTTGGGGATTCAGAAAAAACACCGACCGGAGGGTTCTGGTTGAGCCACTCGTCTGCCTGGTCCAGGTCGTTCCCCCGTCCGTGGTGGCGTAAATGCGACCTGTGGCACCGATCACCCAACCGGTTTGCTCGTCGAGAAACTGGACGGAGTGAAATCCGCTGGTGAAGTTGTCGGGGAGACTTTGCTGGACCCACGACAAACCGCTGTCGGTCGTCTTGTAAATGGATCCCTGATCTCCGACGATCCAACCGACCTGGGTGCTCACGAAGCTGCCATCGGTCCAGGATTGACGGACACCTGGTGTGCCGTGGATCCAGTTTGCACCCGCATCTGAGGAGGTGTAGACCACACCAGCAAAGCCGGCGACGCAGAGACGGGCTGGATTGTGGAAATCTATGGCGCTCAGCGCTCGGCCATCGGGCAAACCGAAGGCAACCTCACTCACCCAATTGTCCCCTCCGTCGGTGGTGCTCCATATTTGAGTTGTGGTGATCAACCAACCTTCCAACGCACTCGTAAAGTGCACAGCAGTGGCGTTCTCCCCGATACCGAAGGACTGCGTAATGGGTGTCCAGCTTTGGCCGCCGTCGGCGGTTTTCAGGAGCGTGGATGCGGCTCCGACGATCCAGCCATGGTCTTGATCGACAAAGTGGACGTTGTGCAGGGTGCCAACCACTCCGCTGGCCACCGATTCCCAGGTTGCCCCTCCATCGGTTGTCCGAACAATCGTACCCTCTGAACCGACCGCGCAGCCATGAGCGGTGTCGACAAAATGCACTCCTTCCAGGCTGATGGTGACCGGCAGGCCAGTGGTTTGCGGGATCCACGCACTCCCGCCGTCGCTGGTCTTGAAGACCTTTCCGGATCCACCCGCGGCCCAACCGTTCTGGCCATCGACAAAGTGAACTGCAAACAGGGGATCGTTCACCGAGATACCCGGTTGCTGGCTCCAAGTCTCCCCGCCGTCGGTTGTCTGCAACAGGCCTCGCTCGCTTGCAACCCAACCACTTTGTGCATCGGTAAACCAAACCCCGTTCAGCTCCCAGATGCTGCCGCTGTCCAGCACCCTCCAGCTCAGCCCTCCATCCGAGGATTTGATGATAGTTCCCACGGGGCCAACGGCCACGATGTTGTCGCTGTCAATGACGTGAACATCGTTTAGGTCATTGCCCTGTGGGCTTGGATTCAGCCAGTCCCAGTCCGCGGCAACAGAGTGGACGCACTGCCAACTGAGCAGGACTGCGAGCATGGATTGACGGAAGCCACGGGACCAACCGATGGAGCAGTATCCACCTCGTAATCCCTTGGCGCGGCAGGGTCGGAGAGGGCCACACATACCAGTCATATAGGACGATGCATGTCGTGTGGTCTAGAACGAAGTGGCCAAAATCTTCTCTTTGACAAGGGGCGGCATGTGCATAGGTTGCATCGCTAACTTCCAAACCATCCCAGTCCGCTCGGTGGCCAACTCTGGGGTGTTTGATGCGAGACTTGTCCGGACTCGTCTGAATTACGCTAATCTCACCGCTGCCCAACTGAATAGGGCTGACTTGCAACAGGGCCTTTGTATGCGATGCACAGCTCATCAGAGTTTCCCATCGTGGTCGGACCACGACATTCCCTTTGCCATCAGGGGGATGCACCGATTTAAGGGCTGTTTTTGGCCCTATGGGCTCCTTTTTGGGGCCAAAAACGGCGCCATAGGTTCCTCGGGTTGCCGGCATTTCGCCGGGGCGCTATGGGGCTCAAAATAGCCCCGAAAAGCGCTCCATAAGGCGTTTTTAGGGCCTCGGACGGGAGTATCTAACTGGGGCAGAGGACCTTGTCGTGGTCCGACCACGGTTTTGGAGAAGAACCACATTTGGATGTCCAAAACTCGCCGTTTGGCGGAAGTACTGGTACACAGACCACCTTGCACGATGTCGGCTGATTCCAAGCGTCCATTCAACCGACCGACCGATGCTCAGCAGCGGTTTCTGTCGCTTTTCCTGCGGAGCGAGCGGGAGATCTTCCGCTACGTGGCGACGCTGGTCCCGAACATGTCGGATGCCGACGACATTGTTCAGCAGACGGCTGTGGCGCTGTGGGAGAGGTTCGAGGCGTATGATTCCGAGAAGCCCTTCACGCCTTGGGCTTGCCGTTTCGCGTTGAACAAGGCGCGGCAATGGATCGAGCGGCGCCAGCGCTGGCAGGCATTGCTGGATAACGGCCTGGCTGAGGAGTTGGCCCAGCGAAGGCAAGAGCTGCAACCTCAGTTTGAGCACCGTTTGCGACGTCTGGAGGACTGCCTTGGCAGGCTGCCTTCAGAGCAGCGCTCCGTTGTTGAGGGCTATTACTACGAACGGGTCGGTGTCGAATCGCTAGCCCAACGTTCCGGCAGGACCGTCGCTGCCACCTACAAAACGCTGCAGCGCATCCGCCAGGCACTCCAGCGTTGTGTTGAGGAGGAAGCAGGACCTGAAATGGCATGAACCTCACGTTCCCGTCGCATGAGTTTGACGCGGCCGTTGGCGGTGTTTGCCATGGCACGGCGACGGAGGTCCAGATGCGCGCCCTCAACGCATTGTTGCTTAACGATCCGAGGGCCAGGGACGAGTATCTCCTGCGCGTCGAACTGCACACCCGGTTGGGCTCCGATCCGGATCTGTTTTCCCGGACGGGGGAGTCGGCCCTGGGCTGTCGATGGATTGATGGAGACCTCAGGGCTCTCGGCAACACGATGGGTTCGAGCTGCCCGACCCGGCGCAAAGGAAAGCGCTGGGCTCCGATGTTGGCCTTGGCCGCCTGCGTGGTCCTCGCCGCTGCGGGCCTTTGGTTCGTCTGGCTGGGGTCGTCTGGCCCGCGAAAGGGCTCCACGAGCAACGCCGTGGCCATGCTCACGCGAACCGTGGCCGCCCAGTGGGATAGAGAAGCTGAACCACCGCGCGCCGGAGGCCCCCTAGACCCAGGTTGGCTCCGGTTGGAATCCGGCATGGCGCAGGTTGTGTTTTACAGCGGAGCCAGAGTTGTGATCGAGGGACCCGCAGAAGTGGAACTCCTTTCCCCAAGCGAGGCGTTCTGTCGGACCGGGCGCCTTCTGGTGGAGGTGCCGGAGCCGGCCCGAGGATTTCGTCTTCACACCGATGATCTCGATCTGGTGGATCTGGGCACGTCATTTGGCGTTGATGTGAGCCTCGGCGAAAGCGAGGTGCACGTCTTCAAGGGGAAGGTAGAGTTGTCGGCTGGAGCACTGCCGAAGCAAGCTCTCGGGGAATCCCAGGCGGCTGTCATTAGAGGCCACACTCCACCACGCCTTATCGCTGCGGACACCACCGCCTTCAGCTCAATGTTCGAGTTTCAGCAACGCTCTCTGGCTTCTGAGGCGTTCCGATATGAGCAGTGGCAGTTTGCGAACGCTCAGCTCAATGAGGACCCCTCGCTGCTGGTTCACCTGGATCTTCAGAACCTCAGCAGCACCGATTGGACGCTGCGCAATGCTGCGGCCGGCCAGCAAACCGATCTGGAAGGTGTGATCGTTGGCTGCGTCCGCTCCAGGGGCCGATGGCGAGAGAAGCAGGCCCTGGAGTTCCAAAGCGTCAACGACCGGGTGCGGCTGGCTGTGCCGGGGGAGTTCGATTCCCTGACCGTTTCCGCCTGGGTCTGCATTCTCGGACTGGATCGGCAGTTCAATTCATTGTTCATGTGCGATGGATTTGCTCCCGGGACCATTCACTGGCTGATCCGCCACGACGGTGTACTGGGGGTAACGGTGTTCGGTGACGGGCGCGGGCGCTACCAGATCATGCCCAGCCCTGCCGCGGTCACTGTCCAGCAGCTCGGGAGCTGGCAGCACTTGGCGGTAGTCCTTGATGGGAGGGCAGGGCGCGTTGTCCAGTACCTCAATGGCTCACCGATCTCGCGCCACGACCTTCAGTTCGACCTGCCCTTCCGGATCGGCGCCGCGGAGTTGGGTAACTGGAATGCGCACAGCGGACCGGATCCCGGCCCAGCTCTGATCCGAAATCTCAGCGGAGCACTTGACGAATTCGCGCTGTTTAGGCGCGCGTTGAGCGATGAGGAGATCCGCGAGCTCTATGAACGGGGCAAACCCTGACAAGACTCTCGTCTCGAAACTCACACCCAACCATGAACCCCCCATCGGCAGGACCCATTATCCTCGACCGGTAGAAAGCAACCCGACTAAGGATCCTATGAAGAAGACACAACTCATGCTCGTGCTGACCTCACTGTTCTGTGGACAGCTGGTTCTCGCGCAAGACAGCGTGCCGGTCGACGACTGGAAGCCCGCGTCGTCCAATCAACCCGGCAAGGAGTATCCGAAGGTGAACTCCGAGGGCCGTGTCAAGTTGCGCATTGTTGCACCCGAAGCTTCGAGCGTGGGCTGCACCTTCCGGGACAGCAGCGAGTTCGTGAAGGGAGAGGACGGGGCGTGGTACGGCATCACCCGGCCCTTGGACGAGGGTTTCCACTATTACATGATCAAGATTGACGGGGCGGAGGTGCCGGATCCGAACAGCCTGATGTTCTTCGGCGCCATGCGATGGGGGAGTGCGGTCGAGCTGCCGGCTCACGACCAGGACTTTTATGCGTTGAAGAACGTGCCCCATGGGCAACTCCGGGAGCTCTTCTTTTATTCCAAGAGCACCGATTCCATGCGGCGTGCCTTCGTCTACACCCCGCCGGGCTATGATCAACAAGCGGACCGGCGCTACCCGGTCCTCTACCTCCAACACGGATGGGGTGAGAACGAATTCGGGTGGGGTGCCCAGGGATGTGCGGACCTGATCATGGACAATCTCATCGCTGAGGGGCGGACACAGCCTTTTATCATCGTCATGATCTACGGCATGACCAACGAGATAAGGTTCGGGGGTCTGAGAGACTTCGACATCGGGCCCTTCGAGACGGTGCTCGTCAAAGAGCTGATACCGTTCATCGACGAGAACTTCCGGACGTTGGCCGACCAACCCCACCGCGCGATGGCGGGGCTTTCCATGGGTGCCATGGAAACCAAGACCATCACCCTGAGAAACCTCGACACCTTCTCGCACATTGGCCTGTTTAGCGGCGGGAGCATCGGGCCGGATGACATTTCTGACATGGCCACTTTCAAGGACAAGAACAGGCTTGTTTTCGTCAGTTACGGTAGCCGCGAAGTCGGTGGTGACCGCCCTCGTCGCGGCGGTGACCCAAAAGCAACTGCCGAGGTGCTCAAAGAGGCTGGTGTCAACAGCCACTACTACGTCTCCCCGGACACCGCTCACGAGTGGCAGAGCTGGCGCAGGAGCCTGCGTGAGTTCGCGCCGCTGCTGTTCAACAAGTGACTCGATCATCGTGTCGCAACCACAGAGGAGAAGACATGAGGCGCTCAATCCTGGTTTTGGCGATCGCGGCCCTTTCATTCGGCGTGTCTGCTGCCGATGTGACCGGCACCTGGGAGGCTGAATTCGACACCCAGATCGGTGGAGAACGGCACGAGTCCAAACTCACCGAGGGCCAGATGGAGGGCGACACGGTTGAATTCCTCGAACTGCTCAGCTTTCAGGGTGCTGCGGTTCGGATCAGCCAGGGGGTTCACCGCTATCTCAAGGACAGCGATGTGCCGCACATCTGGCACGTGGACGGCAACGCACACGACGCGACGCACTGGAGAAACAGCCTCTACCCCTTCGGCCAACTACTCTTTTCGCCCTTGATACTCAACGCCCGGGCCTCCACTGGCCCGATCACAGTAGATCCCTCTCACGAGGTGCCATTCGAATGAGAACCCTGATGTTCATTCAACGAGGGCCCAAGCTCTGTCCGCTTGTCCTGGGGGTGATCCTTGCGCTGCCCGCAATGGCCAGCGGTAATCCCCTGTCCCAGGCATCCTCCTTCCAGTTGTCGGCCTCCGCGAACGATTGGTGTCAATTCCGAGGACCGACCGGCGACGGGATTTCCCAGGCCACAAATGTCCCCGTGACGTGGGGTGTGGATCAAAACATTCAGTGGAAGAGCGCGGTTCCTGGCGTCGGGCGATCCTCACCCGTCCTGCTTGGCGAGCGAGTGTGGCTCACCACCGCGTTGACCTACAACGTCCGCACGTTCGCTGCCGGCCCGGACCGGATGCAACAGGCTGAACGAGTGGTGATCGGTGTGGTATGCCTGGACCGTGCCACGGGAAAGCAGATCTACTTTAAGGAACTGTTCTCCGTCGACGATCCGCCAGCCGTGAACCTCCTCAACAGCTACGCTACCCCCACGCCTGTGGTTGAACCCGGCCGGCTGTATTGCGATTTCGGGACGTTCGGCACCGCGTGTCTGGATTCAGAGTCCGGTGAAGTAATCTGGAAACGCGAACTTCCCTTGAAGCACTTTCAGGGACCAGGCAGCTCACCGGCCCTGCACGAGAATCTCCTCATCCTGGTCCGAGACGGTGGAGATCAGCAGTATATCACCGGCTTGGACAAAGCAACCGGCAAGACCGTCTGGAAGAGTGACCGGCCTCCGCTTAGTACTCCCGTTCCCATGTTCCGCAAATCGTTTTCCACGCCCTTAGTGTTTGAGGCAGCCGGGAGGATGCAGATGGTCGTGCCAGGGGCTCAGTGGTTTGTCTCCTATGAGCCCGAGACAGGGGACGAGATTTGGCGCGTGGATGACGGGAAAGGGGAGACCGTGGCACCTCGTCCGGTCTATGGTGCCGGCTTGGTGTATGTCAGCACCGGTGTCTACGGTGGTAAACCGCAGCTCTGGGCCATACGTGTGGATGGCCAGGGCGATGTGACCCAGTCCCATGTGGCCTGGAAGCTGCCAAACTCCATCGGCTTCATGGCGTCGCCACTGCTGCTGGGTCGCGAGCTTTACCTCCTCAGCGACGAGACTTTCCTGACATGCGTCGATGCCTTAACCGGCGAGATCGTGGGGAAGGCTCGAGTCGGTGGCAACTTCGCTGCCTCTCCTGTCTATGCCGAGGGGCGCATCTACTGCTTTGGCCGCGAAGGCAAGACGGTCGTGTTCGAGGCCGACAGGGCATTGCCCGTCTTGGCAGAAAACCAACTGGACGGACCGGTGTTTGCTTCGCCTGCCATCGTCCATTCGGCCATCTACCTCCGTACCGACAGCCACATCTATTGTCTTGCGTCAGATCCAACTACAACCCAGCCAAAATGAGAAGACTACCTATCGCACTCGTATTCGCCTCCCTGCTGGCAGGCCACCTCTGCCTCGCGCAGGGCGATGCGCCGGCCAACGACTGGAAGCCCGCATCCTCCAATCAACCCCGCCAACAATACCCGGAGGTCAACTCCGAAGGCCGTGTCCGAGCCCGCGTGGTCGCGCAGCAGGCGCAGAGCGTCACTTTGGAATTCCTGGGTGGTGGAAAATACCCAATGACCAAGGGCGAGGAGGGTGGTTGGACGGTTGAAACAAGGCCTCAGGATGAAGGTTTTCACTACTACCAACTCGTGATCGACGGTGCGGGGGTTCCCGATCCCGGCAGCCAGTACTATTTCGGGGGCAACCGCTGGGGCAGCGGCGTCGAGGTTCCCGCTCACGACCAGGATTTCTACGCACTTAGAAACGTCCCCCATGGCCAACTCCGCGAGACGTTATACTTTTCCAAGAACGCCGGTGCTGTGTTGCGTTGCTTCGTCTATACGCCACCGGATTACGACAGCGAGCCGCACAAGCGATATCCGGTCCTCTACCTGCAACACGGTGGAGGGGAGGACGAGACGGGCTGGGGCCGACAGGGCCGCGCGGGTCTGATCATGGACAACCTGATTGCTGAGGGCAGGACTCGGCCGTTCATCATCGTTATGGCCAACAGCTATGTTCCTCGTGGGGATCCATTCCGAGCGGCTACCTCAGGCGATTCACCCGACAGTGGGCTGTCGCGCAGCATCCCCGGTCCCGGCGGACGGAGGTTCAATTTCGATGCTTTCGCCCGAGTCCTGCTAGAGGACCTCGTACCCTTCGTGGATGCCAACTTTCGAACCCTTCCTGAGCAGGCGCATCGGGCCATGGCCGGCCTTTCCATGGGCGGCATGCAGACGCGCTCCATTACCCTGGCCAACCCCGACAAGTTCTCCCATATCGGCATCTTCAGCGGCGGCAGCATTGCTCCGGAGGAGATCACCGATCTGGATACCTTCAAACAGGACGTGAAGTTGCTCTTCGTCAGTTACGGCAGCCGGGAAAACGGCGCCAACGGCCGTGCGAACGTCGAGGCGCTCCAGCAGGTCGGTGTTCGCAGCCTTTTCTACGAGTCCCCCAACACCGGGCACGAATGGCAAACCTGGCGCCGAAGCCTTTACCAGTTCGCGCCACGGCTGTTCTTGGACCAACCGCAGCCTGTCGCTCTAGTTCAAGAGGCAGCGCAGCCTGTATCGCGCATAGCCACACGAAGAGAGGGCGACGCGAGGAGCAATGTCTCTCAGGTCGTCCCCGCGGCTACCGAAGGTGTCGTCAGAATCAAGGCCGGTCGATCCGAACCGCTCAAGGATGCTGAGGGCAACCTGTGGCTCGCCGATCAGGGCTTCGCCGGCGGTCAAACCATCCAGCGCCCCGAACTCCCCATCACCAACACCCAGAGTCCCGATCTCTACCGGGCGGAACGATACAGCATGGACTCCTTCGCCTGGCCTGTCCCTAACGGGAAATACCTCGTGAAACTGCACTTCGCGGAGACATTCGAGGGCATCACCGGCCCGGGCCAGCGAGTCTTCTCCTTCAATGTCCAGCGCAAGGAGTTCGCGGACTTCGATGTTTGGGTCAGGGCTGGCGGGTTCGCAAAGGCGTACGTCGAGACCGTTCCTGTTGAAGTCACGGACGGCAACCTCAAGATCACCTTCACGCCAAAGGTCGAGAACCCGCAGATCTGCGCCATCGAGATCCATCCCCAGACAGAAGCCAAAACCAGTGCGACCGACGTCACCAGTTCCTGGAAGGCCGATTTCGAAACGCAACGCGGAGTACAACACTACCTTTTCAGGTTGAAGCAGGACGGCGCGCGCGTCTCCGGAAGCGCGACCGTAGACACCGACGGCCAGAAGCGTGAGGTCGAGTTGACCGAGGGCGCTGTAAGCGGCGACACGGTGACCTTCGTTGAGATGATGCGTTTCCGGGAAAATGAAATCGCCATTAGATTCACCGGGAAGGTCTCCGGCGACACCATCAGGTTTACGCGCCAGGTTGGGAACTTTGGTTCATCGGAAGCCACTGCTCGACGTGTGGTCCCCGGCGCAGCGCCGTCCCAGCCGGCGAATAGCGAGACTCCCGGGAACCGCGGCGAACGACGGGGTGGCCCGGACCTCGGGGCGCTGCCCGAAATCCACACGCCTGTTCCGAATACCTTGCCAGGTCTGCTGGGCAAGCCGCTTCAATGGAGATCCTCGGGCGCGCTGATCGGTCCGCAGAATGATTCCACTCATTTCCTTTATTCGGTCAAGGATCCCACGGTCTTCCGATACCAGAACAGATGGGAGGTCTACGCCACCGCCTTCATGGTTAGTGGCCCCGCTGCTGCCGCGCTGTTGAACCCTGATGCGGCGCCCTCTGTGGCAGGCCAGCGTCGTGGGAACAGCGGAGGGTGGAGCATGGTTCACCTGAGCTTTGCCGATTGGAATGACGCCCCCGGCACCGACCTCTTTTACATGGATACCGTGCCCGGTTTCGGTGGTTACAAGTGCGCACCGGAGGTCTTCTACTTCGCGCCTACGAAAACCTGGTATTACATCTTTCAGACCCAACGTCCGGCTTACTGCACCACCGAGACTCCGGATGATCCGAAGTCATGGACCGCACCGCAGCAGTTCTTCACGCCGGACATTCCAACCCCCCGCCTGCCGATCGACTACCATTGCATCGGCGATGGGAAGAACATGTATCTGTTCTTCACGGGCGATGATGGGAACTTCTACCGCAGCCAAACCACGTATGCCGAGTTCCCGAAGGGTTTCACGAGTCCAGTGGTGGCCATGCGCGGCACACGCGACACCGTGTTCGAGGCCAGCTTCACCTACAAGATCAAGGGCGTGGACAAGTACCTCACCTGCGTTGAAGCCCTTTCACCCACGCGCTACTACCGCGCTTACGTGGCGGACACGTTGGATGGTGAGTGGTTTCCCGTGGAAGGTTTCGACACATTTGAGCGACCGTTCGCCGGCATCAACAATGTCACTTTCGAGGAGGGTGTCGAACCCTGGACAGGGCAGGTCAGCCACGGTGAGATGGTGCGTGAAGGGAACGACGAACGTATGATCCTCGATCCCAACAACCTGCTCTTCCTCTACCAGGGTATCGCGGACGCCGACAACCGGGGCGACTACGGGAGGTTGCCGTACCGGCTGGGGTTGCTCCGTGCGGTGAAGTATGACTAGATGCTGAGGATTCAGACCGAAGACGCTACCCCTATGAGATCCATGAACCACTTCCATCGTTGGACCGCAGCCCTAATGGGCGTCGCGCTGATCACCTTGTGTATGGTCGCTCACGCGTCCGATGCGCCTTCCCTCAAGGAGGTCTTTCAGGACCGGTTCCTGGTCGGCACGGCGATCAACCGGTCAGTCGCAGCGGGCACCGCATCGCGCTGGCGCAGCCAGGAACAGCTCGATGCGGATATCGCGCTGGTCTGCAAGCAGTTCAACCAGGTCACCGCCGAGAACGAAATGAAATGGGAGCGCATTCATCCTCGGCAAGGTGAGGATGGCTACAACTTCGATGCGGCGGACGCCTTTGTGCAGTTCGGCGTTGGGAAAGGCATGGTGCTGGTCGGTCACACGCTCGTATGGCACGCCCAAACTCCCGACTGGGTTTTCGCCGGGACGAATCCTCCTCCGGAATCGGCCAGATTCGGCCCCCGGGTCTATAACGGTCCACGCGCCTCCCGCGAGGAACTGCTTCAGCGAATGCGCGATCACATTTCCACCGTGGTTGGGCGCTACAAGGGAAAGATCAAAGTGTGGGACGTCGTCAACGAAGCGATTGCCGACAACGGAACCGAGGTGCTGCGGAATTCCCTCTGGCACCAGATCATTGGCCCGGACTTCATTGCCAAGGCCTTCGAGTACGCCCACGAAGCCGATCCGGATGCCGTCCTCCGCTACAACGACTACGGTCTGGAGAACCCGACCAAGCGGCGCAAACTGGTTACCCTGATTAAGTCGTTGCAGGACCAAGGCGTCCCGGTCATGGCGATCGGAACACAGGCGCACCTCAACGTATCTTCCGCCAGCTTTCAGAGCATGGACCAGGCCCTGACTGAGATGGAAAGTCTGGGGCTGCCGATCCACGTGACCGAGCTGGACGTCAACAGCGCCCAGGGTGGCCAGCGCAACACGAGGGCTGACATTGCCAATAACTCATCCGCCACGGCCGGCGGTCTGGTGGATGAGGCTGACCAACGTTTAACCCAGGCCTACGAGGGCATCTTCCGCGCGTTCCTGAAACACCAGGCGTCGGTCGAAATGATCACCTTCTGGGGACCAAACGACGCAAACTCGTGGCGTCGCCAAGGCACTCCGCTGCTGTTCGATGTGAACGGCCTGCCCAAACCCGCGTTCGATGCAGTCATCCGGCTCGCTGCCGAAACCGGCTCGAACTAATCCCCGCCCTGGAACTGTATGAACACCCACCATCGCGCACGCTATTCTGCGCTATTCTGGCGCTATTCTGGTGTCACCACGCTAAGTATTTGGTGTGCAATCAGGTGTGAAGAAATAGGGCTCGATTTTGGGCCTTAGGGCCAATTTTCGGGCCCCAAAACGAGTCTGAAGGGGAGGGGTGGGATAGGGAGATGGAGTGATTTCCTTAGAGCGGCTTTTTGGTGGCAAAAATCGGCTGTAAGCCCCGATTTGGGGTGGTCAATCGAGCTTAACCCGTTTGCCGAGAGCGGGTTGATCTGGTTAGACGACGATTGCCGCGACGATTGCCCGCCATCCTGCCCTTTTCTCTCTCTTTGGTTTCCATCGCACATTCGATCCCTTCCCGTTGAGTGTTGGCCCTTTTCCTCTTCCTATGGGGACCACCAACGAGTAGATATGACAACGGAGCAATCGCGTTTGTTGGATACTACGATGAAGAAGATACTCACAATTGGAGCCAGTAACAGCACCACATCAATCAACAGAACCTTAGCCCGGTATGCGGCATCGTTCCTCAAAGGTTGTGCGTGTGAGTCATTGGATTTAAACGATTTTGAGATGCCTATTTACTCTCCTGAACGGGAATCCAGCACAGGCGTCCCGAATGAAGCACAGAGGCTCGTGACATATATTGAATCCTCTGCCGGCATCATTCTGTCATTGGCCGAGCACAACGGTAACTATTCAGCTGCATTCAAGAACATCCTGGACTGGGCCTCCCGGCACAAGCAGAGGGTTTGGTCTGACAAGCCGATGCTCCTCATGAGCACATCTCCCGGCGGCAGGGGGGGCGCCACGGTCCTGAACGCCGCGAAAACCTCCTTCCCTCACTTGGGAGCCAATGTCATTTCGTCCTACTCGCTCCCGTCGTTTTACAGCAACTTCGACGTTAATGAAGGCATCACAAATCCGGAATTGAAGCTGCAACTGGAGTCGGCTGTTGAGGGCTTTGCAAAAGCATTATGATTCGCCAATACGTGCTCTAATGGAGGCGAGATAGCTGCCGGGGTGGTGGACCGACATGGCGGCCTGCCTCCGTGGTTTGAGCAACACGATCGATGGTCCCGGGAGGTTGCACACGGATGTCGTCACTACCTGCTCGTGGTCTCCATTCGGAGAGAGGGAGGAGTGATTTCCTTAGAGCGGCTTTTTGGGGGCAAAAATCGGCTGTAAGCCCTTGTTTGGGGTGGTCAATCGAGCTTAACCCGTTTGCCGAGAGCGGGTTGATCTGGTTAGACGACGATTGTTAGTCCAAGGGCGCCGGGCTTCTGGACTTGAGTGTTCGCCACTGACCGTCCTCAGCCCGCACTTCGAGTTTTAATAGTGGGAAGTCTTGAACGCCCCGGGCCGGTTTAGTGTCCCTTACTTGTGCCTGAAACCAATGGCGGTGCTGTTCTCATTCTGTGCCTGATTGTCGGTGTGCCTGCATGCCTCTTCATCGGCTATCTGGTAATCGACGGTGTCCGGAGCATTCTCCTGCGTCGCCGACTCCGCCGTCTGAAGTAGGGCGAAGCGGGGCAATCAACGGCTGAAGGCAGCAGGAGAGGACCGCTTCGAGACGCCAGGCCCCTGGTGGAGACTGGTATCCTCGGAGAGCTGCAGAACCCGACTTGCACTCGCAAGGCTTACAGGGGAGATGTGGCCATTCCGCCTTCGAACAAGGTCTTTGAGGTGTGTCCGGAGCTTGGGTGACTGTTGAGGATCCTGGGATCGAATCATGCTGAACAGTGTCGGGATGGCTCCCTTGGTCAGGCTGCTGAAGGGGGGCCTCGGCTGATTGTCACTTCCTAGAGCCTGTCATTAAGTTTCTGGGGGAAAGGAATGCAAGAGGTACATACAAGCCGGCATTACGCTTGGGATGCCGAAGAAGCCCAGACCCTATCCGAGTGATGTGAGCGACGGAGAGTGGGAGGTTTGCGCTCCGTAACTCACGCTGATGAAAGAGGATGCACCCCAGCGCACCCACAGCCTGCGAGATGTGTTCAATGCGCTGCGGTGGTTGGTCAGGGCGGGTTGTTACTGGCGGATGATGCCGCAGAACAGGGGCTCAAGCTGGAGGTCGTCAAACACCATGAGGCCAAGAGAGGATTTGTGCTGCTGCCGCGCCGATGGGTGGTGGAGCGATCCTTCGCGTGGGCAGCCGCGGGATTATGAGCGGCTGGCCACCATTATGGCAGGCTACCATTGGGTCGCCTTTACCATGCTCATGCTCCAAACCCTCTTCCGCAAAAGTCAATGACAGGCTCTAGAGGAGGGGCTTTTCTGCCGCGCGCGTGACGTTCATGCGGGGAACGGCCTTCCCCGGCTACCATCTCCAGTCCTCAGGTGTGGGGTCGCGTTGCAGGGTCATCCTGGTGAGTGCGGCATGAATCAACTGGATCTGTCTCCGCCTCGTGCTCGAACGGAATCCGCTGTCGGCCCGGACATATCGGTCTGCGGTCTGAAAGAACAAGCGCATGGTAGGCCCATCATAGACGTTGATTTCGTCGGGTGCCTCTGGCCAGGACCAGACTCCAAAGCCTTCGCACATTCTCCAGAAATCCTGCCATTCCTTCTCGGTGGGGCGGCGGTGGGCCCATTCATGTTGAGGGTTACTATCCCGCCGGAAAGCGCTGCTTTCGCGAAGTAGTCGGTGGGGTTTTTCCAGATATTGATCCATGGGAGGCGTGAGTTCCATGGGAGGCCTTGGGTGCGGAGGTAGCGATTGGTCGCAGCCCGCCGACCCCTGATTTCAAGGCCGTCAACAAAGGATTCCACAAAGGGCTTCGTGAATACCGGCAGGCCGGTGGTTGCATCTATCCCGGCCGCTTCAGCACCTCTCGATGCTCCCGGGAGGATCGTAACCCCGGTAATGAATGCAGGGAAACCATCCAGCAAGGCTCGCCAGCGCGCAGCCATGGCCATGGGAAACGGATCGACATCGGCCGGCCTGAAATCGACCTTCGCTCCGCGCATCCGCAGCAGCTGAACCACATCCGGATAATGGAAGCACGTGGCGAGATGAACCGGGGTGAAGCCCCGTTTGCAACGCGCGTTGATGTCTGCTCCCCGATCGAGCAACTCCCTGCATGGCTCAGACCAGTTCCGTGCAGCGGCCAAGTGGAGTGCGGTTGAGTGGTCTGGATTGCGGACGTTGGGGTTGGCTCCATGTTTCAGGAGAAGCAGGACAAGCCGTTGGTCATTGGCTTCGAATGCCGAGAGAAGCAAGGAACCTTGCGAGTGCCGGATAGTTGCGCCTCGCTCGATCAGCGCCTCGGAAAATCGGGGGTCCAGCCGGCATTGGATCGCTCTTTCCAGCGGGGTCCGCCCCCAGGCGTCCCGGCCGTCTATATCTGCGCCTGCTCTCAGCAGCTCGTCCAGTTGTCTGATCGTCTGCTCTGGATCCATGGAGCCTGCCAGAACGAGTTCAGGGCGGAGAACTGCGTGCAGACGCGCGTCATCACGTTTCCCTAGGAGAATCTGCAGCGTTCTGGAATTCAATAGCCGCTTTAACCAGCCGCCCCGTCCCGCTTCTCTCGATCGGGAGTTCATAGAGTTCCCACCTATACAGCCAGCACCCGGAGTTGTTATCCGTGATTTACTCAGATGAATGGAAGGGATGAGGGACCTTCAGCAGTCCGATTGCTGATCGCGGCGGCGTCTGATCTTCGATGCTCCCATTTTCCTCGGACCACGATCACCTCTTCAGTTCTTCCCGTTTAGACCAATTCAAGGGGTTGATTTGGTCCCTTGGGCCTAAGGCACGCTATGGGGCCCAAAACAGCCCCGAAAAGCGCTCCATAAGGCGTTTTACGGGCCTCGGACGGGAGTATCTAACTGGGGCAGAGGACCTTGTCGTGGTCCGACCACGGTTTTGTGTTAAATTGACAGAAAATGTTAAATAGGTAAAACAGGACATACTTAATCACATTAATTAGGCATGGATGTACCTAAAACTGAGCTCTTTTCCGTTCTTCAGGAGTTCAATCCATGGTGGACAGGCCAGCCGGTGGCCGATCTGCCTGATTGGGAACGGACTGCGGCACGGCAGATTCGGGCATGGATCCAGGATATGGAGACTAGGCGGGCCTTGTTGCTTACTGGCGCGCGGCAGGTGGGGAAGACGACACTGTTCCGGCAGGCGATCCGGCGGTTGGTGGCGGAGGGCTTCCCGCCGGCGAACCTGCTCTACGCCACCTTCGACCATCCCATCCTGAAATTGGCCGGCCTTGAGCGGACCCTGCAGGCCTGGGACGAGCTTTTTCCCCCGGTGGCTGGTCACTCGCGGATGCTGTTCCTCGACGAAATCCAGTTTGTCCCCGACTGGCAGACTTGGCTCAAGCACCAGAGCGATTTCCAGCGTGGTCGGCGGATCGCGGCAACCGGATCGGCCAGTCCGTTGCGAGACGCGTCGGCCGAGTCGGGTGTGGGACGTTGGGAAACCATCCCGTTGCCAACCCTGTCCTTCGCGGAATATCTCCGTCTGCGGCAGGTGGAGATCCCTGACCTTCCGGAGGTGCGTTCGCTTCGGCAGCTCTTTGACTGGGGAGCGGGTGATTTTTCCCTGGCGGCGACCGTGGGGCGGCCGCTGACGGCTCATTTTCACGAATACCTGCTACGGGGTGGCTTCCCCGAGCCGGCGCTGGTCAACGACCTCACCCGCTGTCAGCGGCTGCTGCGCGAGGACATCGTGGACAAGGTGCTCAAGCGTGACATGACCGCGCTCTACGGTGTGCGTCGGGTGCTGGAAGTGGAAAAGATATTTCTCTACCTCTGCTACCACGACGGCGGGATCCTCGACGTGCCGACGCTGTCAAAGGAGCTGGACGGGATCAACCGCCAGTCGGTGAACAACTTCCTCGATCTCTTCGAGGCGACGCACCTGATCTATCGCCTCAGGCCTTTCGGTTACGGCAAGGAAGTGCTGCGCGGACGCTCCAAGGTTTATCTGGCGGATGCGGCGCTGCCGGGATCGGTCCTGCTGCTGGGGCGGCGCTTACTGGAGAAGTCCGACCGGCTGGGTGCTGCAGTAGAAACTGCGTTCTTCAAACACCTCTTCACGCGTTACTATCCGGACCAGCCAACCTTCTCCTACTGGCAGGACAAGAAGAACCGGGATCTAGAGGTGGATCTCATCGCGCAGACCGGAGACCGTCTGGTGCCGTTTGAGGTGAAATATCAGGATGCTGAGCTTACTCCCAAGAAGCTCAAGGGGCTGCGCCTGTTCCTCGAGGAAAGGGCGGTGAAGCACGGCTACGTGATCACCCAGCGTTGGGAGGATTTCAAAGTGTGGGAAACCACCTCGGCCCGCAAGGGGCATGAACGGGACAAACTCGACGCCCGTATTCTAGCCATCCCGGCTCCGCTCGCCTGCTTTTGGCTTTCCGATTGATGCCAGGGTCATGGCGCAACAGCCCTTCGTGGTACCCCTTCGTGGTCGGACCACGCCATCTCGCTGACCATCAAAGGGATGCACCGATTTAAGGGCTATTTTCGGCCCTATGGGCTCCTTTTTGGTGCCAAAAAACGACGCCATAGGTTCCTCGGGTTGCCGGCATTGCGTTGGGGGCGCTATGAGGCTCAAAACAGCCCCGAAAAGCGCTCCATAAGGCGTTTTTAG
>JBJOII010000105.1:0-15111 GCA_046047235.1 Verrucomicrobiota bacterium
GCGTGATGCTCTACCAGATGATTGATGACGTTGCCGCAAATGCCGAATCATCGCGCAATGGGAAGGATGGGGGGTTGGTGGGTGGGGGGGTAGCTGTGACCGGGATTCCGATTGGGGGTCGATTTGGGGAGGAGGTGGATGGGGGGGGGGTGAGGCGTCGGATGGGGTTACGGGATGATTTGCCGACACTTTTGGTATTGAGTGGAGGGTTTGGGATGGGGCCGGTGGGGGAGATGGTGGCGGCATTGGACGGGGTGGGGGCGGAATTTCAGGTTGTGGTGGTGACGGGGCGGAACGCGGAGTTAAGGGGGGAGCTAGCGGTGCGTGATGCCCGGCATCCGACTCGGGTTTTGGGGTATGTGGCGAACATGCATGAGTTGATGGGGGTGGCGGATTTGGTGATGAGCAAGCCCGGGGGGTTGACGACTTCTGAAGCGTGTGCCTTGGGGAAGCCGTTGTTTATTCTGGATCCGATTCCCGGGCAGGAGGCAGCAAACAGCGATTTCTTACTGGAGCGAGGGGCTGCGGTGAAGGTTAACCGGGTGGAGGATTTGGCGTATCGGGTGGAGGAGCTGTTGGCCTCGGGGAAGTTGAAGGAGATGTCGCGTTTGGCGAGGAAGCTGGGCAAGCCTGGGGCGGCGAGGGCGGTTTGTGAGGAGGTGATGAGGCGGATGGGGCGGTAAGGGTTCTCGGTTCGGGGGTGGGCGATTGGAGCCTGATTACGCGATTCGGGGGGAGAGTGGTGTGGACAGCCCTGGCTTTGTTACAGGGCTCGTTTTGGGGGCAAAAAGAGCTCCATAGGACCGAAAAAGGGCTAAAAAGCGTAGTAACTAATTGGTGTTCAATGGGTTGCTCTGGTCCGACGACAATGGGGTGAGGGGGTTGCCGTCTTGATCGATGGGGGGGAACCAGCGGAGTTGGTCGGCTTCTTGGCCGAGGCTGGTTTTGCGGCAGCGGTTGACGAGGCTTTTGTAGAAGGGGTCGGCTTTTTTGGGGTCCAGGTTTTTGAGCCAGGAGCCGCCGAGGGCGAGGATGCGGGCGGTTTCGTCGCTATTATCGGGGAGGAGTTTAGAGGCTTCCCAGGCGAGGTTGGCGGCGAGGTAGCGATAGTGCCAGCGGTTGGTATTGGCGGGGGTATGGGCGAGGTAGCGTTGGATTTCGTCGGGGGAGGCATGCAGTGCTGGGGGGAGGTCGTTATGGTTGCGGAGCTCACCGAGGGGCATGTGGGAGAAGTTGCCATTATCGAGGCCCCAATCGGGTTCGGTTTCAGTGCCGACGAGTTCGAGTCCATGGCGGCGCATGGTGATGGCGGCGAGGCTGAGGGCTCGGCCGCGGGTGAGGTTGGGCAGGGTGGGGTTGCGGCCGTTTTCGAGGGCTAGCTGGAGGGATTGGAGGAGTGGTTGGTTTTCCTGGCGGAGGTGGGGTTTGGCTTGGTCATAGAGTTGGAGTCGGGCGAGGCGGCGGGCGAGGAGGTCATGGAGGCGGATTGCGGTTTTGTTTTGTTCCGTGAGGTTTTCTGTGGGGGTGTTGGGGGTTGGGAGGGGCCAGAATTCCCGGATATAGGTTTGGAGTTCCTCGAGCGTGAGGACGCGTTCGGCGACATAGGCGGCATCGTTGTAGTAGCTGGAGAGGATGAGTGCGTGGAGGGCGTCGACGTATTGTTGGCGGGCGAGGAGGAGGACGCTCCATTCGGCGAGCATTTGTTGGGGGAGGGTGACCTGATGGTAGTCACCGTGGGTGAAATAGACCGGGTGGTCTGGCGGGTTGGTGAGTGATGTCTGGGGTTGATCTGGGGAGGTGGCGAAGGAGCGGCAGAGTTTGGAGAGGATGGCACCGGCTTGGTCGAAATCGCCTTGGCGCATGAGGAGGCGGGACTGGAGCCACTGGGCGAGGAGCGAGGGGGGGGCGAGTTGGAGCCATTGTTGTGTGAGGTCCATTTGGTCGCGTTGGTAGGCGGCGAGGGCGAGGCGGTCGGCTTGGGGGACATCTTTGACCTTGGCCTTGCGGAGGGCGTTGAGCCAGACATCGGCGACATCGGCATATTGGTGCAGGCTGTTTGCGTTGGCGCCGTAGCGGGGGAGGTGGGACCAGGCTTGGATGAGGGCTTCCTTGACGGGGCCGTCGAGGTGACGTTTTGGGCGGTAGGTGAAGGTGGTTGAGAGGGGGAGGGACAGCACGTAGGCGGTGATGATATTGCGGGCGGTGGCGTTTCGGGCGAGCCGTGTGAGGTTGGATCGTGGGTCTTGGAGGGCGAGTTTCGCGATGAAGTGGAGAGAGGTGAGTGGTTCGTAGTCGGTGTGCCGGGCTTGTTCGAGGTAGAGTTCCATGGCTGTGGCGTAATTGGCGTCACGGGAATGGAGGCGGGCTTCGAAGCCGAGGCTATCGTGTGCGAGTTTGAGGGAGTCGATGAAGCCATTGGTGGCGAGCTGGCGGGTTTGTTGGAAGAAGCGGATGGCTTTGGGGTGGTCGACGTTTTCCCAGCTACGGCCGAGCATGAAGACGGCCCAGGTGGAGCGGTAGCGTCGGTCATTTTCCGGGAGCTGGAGTAATTGAGACCAGGCTTTTCTGGCTTGGGGGAGGTTGGCCTGGTGCCAGGCGACGGCTCCGTCGAAGTAGAGGGTGAATTCCCGGGGGAGACCTTTGGGGGCGGGGAGCTTACTGTTGGTGATTCTCGGGGGCAGGTTTGTATCGGGGTAGAGGGTTGAATCGGTATTGAGTGGGCGATGGATTTGGGTGCGCTGGGCTGTGTATTCCTGAAGGAGCTGGTGTTGGGTTGACGGGGGGATGCTGGGGGTGATTTGGGAGAGGGCGGTTTTGAGGTCGGTGAGGTCGGCGTTGAGGGTGTTGGTGGCGTTGCTGAGAGGGGAGGTTGAGTTGTAGGTGAGGTTGGTAGTGTTGAGAGTGCGGGCGAGTTCTTTGAGGAAGTTGAGTTCGGGTATTCGGTTGAGGCCTTGTTGGCCTTCGCCGAGAGTGGAGCCGGGGAGGAAGGGGCCGCAGGGGAGGAGGAGGCTGGTGGATAGCAGGCAAGCGGTTGTTATCAGGAGGAACTTGGCGAGCCTTGGTGGAGGCGGGGGTGTCGTGGTGGGTTGGGTTGGGTTCATTGCAGGTGGAGTGCGGGTGTTGTGGGTGGCGAGGTGGTGATCCAGCCTACCGGGGTGGTTTCATTTGGGCGGAGCGGGTTGGTGGTGGTGCGGGACCATTGGACTGAGGTTGGGGTGCGGTGGATGATTTTGAATCCCGGGAGGCTTTCTGCGGCGAGAGGGGTGGCATTGGTCCATTGGGCGGTGATCATGGAGGGGGTTCGGTCATCGGCCGTGCCGACGTTGCTGAGGGTGATGGTGGTGGAGGCGTCGGGCTGGCGGATTGCGCGGAGTTCAAGCTGGGGAGTTGGGGGGACGCCCTGCATGACACTTTGGAGGGTTGGCCATGACCAGTTGCGTTGGTCGGTTTCGATGGGGAGGCGGTACCAGATGATGGACGTCATGGAGGCGGGGCGGTCATGGGTCCAGAGTTGGATCAGGTGGGTTATGGTGGCGGGATCGGTCCAGGTTTCGCGGATTTCGAGGTGGTCTGGGTTAGTCGAGGGGGATTCTTCGGCGATGACATCGACCAGTTGATGTGAGGCATTGAAGAGGAGTTGGTAGCCGTAGGTGGGCAGGGCGACTGTGAACGGGGTATGGAGGCGGGAGAGGTTTTCGACTGCGCGGGAGGCTTCGGCGGGGTCGCAGAGAGAGAACGGGGCATCTGGACTGGAGGGGAGGTGTAGTCCGTGGACTTGCAGCACCACCTGGTGGGCGGTATGGGCGAGTTGTTTAAAGGCTTGGTGATGTATCCAGGAGGGGAGGGCGGTGATTGTGATGGGGAGTGGGTGGATTTGTTTTTGGAGTGCGTGGACCCAGGAGGCGTAGTCGGCGAGTTTTGAGGTGGGGCAATCGAAATCGAGGTGCAGGCTGGTGAGTGGGTGGGCTGGGCTGGTGTTCGTGACGAGTTCGTGGACGAAGCTGGAGAGCTGGAGGAACGGGTTTTTAGAGATGGAGTAGGGGCCTTGGAATGAGTGAATCCTGAGGGCGATGCTGAGTTGGGTATTTGTGGGGATGCTGCTCCAGGGGATATCGATCTTGGTGCGGGCGGTTGTTTTGGGGTTGAGGTTGATTACGCCTGCGAGGAGCACGAGTTCATTGAATTGGGGCGAGAGCAGATCGACGGCGTTTTGGACTTCGGGGGTCCAGTTCTGCTGCCAGACGTAGGCTTGTTGGGGTAGGGGGCCGGAGGTGCGGGGGGTATTGGGTGAGGATGGGGTGCAGGCGCTTAGGCAGGCGCAGGCGGCGGCGATAAGCTGAGGGAGGGGCCGGGCCATGGTTGCTGGACTGGGTGATCATGGGCTGCTGGGGGAGGGGCGGGAAGTGGAAAGCGCGGAGAGGTGATGGGTGAAGCGGGTGGTTGCTGGTGGTATGTGTTTTGCTGTTGGGGAAGGTGAGTTGGGGTGAGTGATGGGATTGGAGGTGTAAAGGTTGTGGCTGAGTAGGGGTAAAGTGTGGCCAACTTACGATGAGGCAAGTGCTTGCAATTTAGGGGCGGCTTGTTGAAGTGTTGGCTTTGGCATTAGACAGTTTGTATGGCTGTGCGACAAAAAGTCCTTCTGCTGGATGACGACCAGGATTTGCTGGAGTTGTACCAGGAGATGTTAGGGAAGATACCGAGCAAGCCTGAGGTGCAGATAGCGACCTCGGGAGCGCGGGCTATTGCCTTGCTGGAGTCGCAGCCTTTTGCGTTGTTGATATCGGATCTGAACATGCCGCGGATGGATGGTTTGCAGGTTTTGACGATCGTGCGGCGCAAGTTTCCGCAGTTACGGACGGCGGTGATGACATCGGTGATGGATCCGCAGTTTCGGACGCGGGCCTATGAGTTAGGGATCGATTTATTTTTGGAGAAGCCGAACACGCCTCAGGAGGTGACATTTTTTTTGGACTGCATTGAGTCGTTGTTGGGGCGGAAGCAGGACACGGGTTTTCGTGGGGTACAGAGCAAAAGTTTGGTGGACATCATCCAGCTTGAGTGTTTGTCGCAGAGTTCGTCGACATTGAAAGTGACGAACGGGGCACAGGTGGGGCGGATTTGGTTTTTGGATGGGGAGGTGGTGGATGCGGAGGCGGGTGGGGTTCAAGGGGAGGCGGCGTTTATGCGGGTTTTGGGGTGGCGGGCGGGGTCATTTGAGACTTTGCCGGCGGAGCCGCAGCGTGAG
The DNA here is from genome assembly GCA_046047235.1 of Verrucomicrobiota bacterium. Classification (GTDB taxonomy): domain Bacteria; phylum Verrucomicrobiota; class Verrucomicrobiia; order Limisphaerales; family JAHDYP01; genus JBMTVN01. The sequence continues at coordinate 5,246 of JBJOII010000105.1, forward strand.
CGGACTATTTTCACTTCTTATCAGGGTTTGCTGTTGGAATCTGCGCAGGCGATGGATGAGGCGCAGGCGACGGGGCAGGAGAGGAGTGAGGGGGTTACTGCGGATGTGGGAGGGGGAGATGGAGCGGTTGTGCATCCTTTGGCTGGTTTGACGGGGGTGGATGGGTTGCAGTGGGTAGTTCAGGTACCTGGGCGGGACAGTTCTCAGGAGGCTTTGGGGTTGGAGAATCCGGAGGCATTAGCGGCGTGGGTGCGGGAGGTTTCGCAGGGGTTTCGAGTTTTGGGTGAGGGTTTGGGGGCGGGGATGTTGGAACGGGTGAATGCGAAGGGGGAGCTGAATCACGTGGTATTGGTATCGCGGCCAGGGGCGGATTTATGTGTAGGCTTTAGCAGTTCGATTTCGAGTGATACCGTGCAGGAGAGCGTAGCGAAGGTGATTGAGAAATGGGGCTTCTGAACCTATTTAAGAAGTCTGTGTCGGAGGGGCCGGGTTTGACCCGGCTGCCGTCGGGCAGCTACACCATTGATGCTACGGGCAAGGTGTTGGTATCGACGCTGCCACGTGCGTTTCCGGAGGCGAGGTTGAAGGAGATCAGTCATCAGGTTTTGCAGGCATTTCGGCTGGCGCGGGAGGCGAACATGGCGGTTTCGGAGGTTGTTGTTCATTATGCGTCGTTGCGGTTGACGGCGAGGGAGCTGCGAGGGGGGGCGATCATTTTTCTTGCTCCCAAGGGTGTGGGAAACCGATAGTTTCCTACGTTTAGACCTTCTATGGGCACCACGAATCTTGACGAACTGATTTCCCAGATTGAGAACTATCTGGAGTGTTGGAAGCAGTTTAATCAGTTTCTGGCGTTGTCGCGGGGGAAGAAGTTTGGTCAGGACGACGAGAGTCAGTTTCTGGAGTTGAAGGCGGTTTTGGCTCAGCAGCTAGAGATTATTCTGCAGGCTTTTCAGGAGCCGCCATTGAATCGGGAAGAGGTGATTCAACTGGTGACGGGGGTGCCTTCTTTGAGGTTTTTGGGTGAGCAGAGTGAGGGGGTGCACCGGAGTCTGGAGAACCAGTGGCATCAGATTTACATCAAGTGGCAGACGATCCTGGGGACTTTGAAGGTACAGCAGCAGACGGCTCCACCGAAGAAGAAGGGTTTTTGGGCGTCGCTGCTGGGTGGTGGTGACAAGAAGTAGAGCGGTGGGAGGCGGGTATCGGCTTGGTGGTGAATCAAGGCTGGGCGTTTTGTTTGGTAAAGGCGTTGATGCCTTTGATTCCATTTTCCCTGGCGGCATCCATAACTTTGACGATTTGGCCGAAGGGGGCATTTTCGTCGGCGCGGAGGGTGATTTTAATTTCCGGGTTATTGCCTACGGCTTTGGTGAGTTCGGCTCGGAGGTCCTGGTAAGTGATGGGGCGGTCATTGAGGTAGAGGTGGGGAGGTTCAGGGGCGACGGTGACGAGGAGGCTTTCCAGTTGGGCTGGGGCTTGGTTGGTTTGGGAGGATTCGGGCAGGGCGAGTTTGATGGCGGGTTGCTGGGTGGGTTTAAACGTAGTGGCGACCATGATGAAGATGAGGACCACGAGCAGTACATCGATGAGGGAGACGATGATGACTGAGGGTGGGCGGTGGCGTTTGACCGGGGAGAAGCGCATGGGGTGGGGTATGGGGGCTTACTTCCGGTATAGGCGACGCACGAATTTGTCGCAGATGGTTTCCATTTCGACTGAGAGCGTTTCGACTTTTTTATTGTAATAGCTCCAGGCGATGAGGGAGGGGATGGCGGTGAGGAGTCCCATGAGGGTGGCTTGGAGGGCGGTGGCGATCCCTTCGGCGACCACGTTACTTTTGGCGAGGCCGTCTTCACCGACGGCGCCGAAGAGGATGATGAGTCCGGCGATGGTTCCTACGAGGCCGAGGAGTGGGGCGACGCCGACGACGATTTCGAGCAGGACGAGGCCGCGTTCCATGAGGGTGACTTCGTGGCGGGCGCGGATTTCGAGGGCATCGACATTTTCTTCGCGGGGCAGGTTCCGGTGGGTGTAGGCGGATTTGAGGAGTCGGCTGATGGGGGAGGGGTGGGTATCGCAGGCTTGGATGAGCTGTTGGATTTGCTTTTCGTTATCGGTGTTATCGGCGGCGTTTTCGACGTCGGCGGGGATGACTTTACGCCAGCGCAGGGCGAGGCCGCGTTCCACGATGAAGGTGAGGCCGACGATGGAGATGATACCGAGGACGATGATGAACAGCAGGTGCAATTGCATGAGTGGGTAGGTTTAAGCGACTGGGCGGGTTGGGCTCAACAGTATTTCGGTTTGGTTAGAAATAGACGAAGGCGAAGCGGACTTCGCGGTGGTCTTTACCGATGAGCGTTCGCATTTCATCGGGCCAGGGGGCATAGGGTGCGGGGTCGGTGATGGCTTTACTGCAATAGAGTGATCGGATTTCTCCGACGTCTTCTTCGGCGACGCGGGCATCGGTGATGCGGCCATCGTAGTGGAGGGTGAACATGACGACGACGCGGCCGGGTTTGGGGGCGACAGCGGAGGAGTCGAGGAGATCGTACCAGCGTTTTTGGACGGCGGCGATGAGGGCGGCGTCGTAGGCGCCGAAGGGGGAAGCTTTAGTATCGACGGCGATGACACCGCGGCGCGGGGTGCCGCCGTCTTGTTGCATTTGGGGTGCGACTTGGATGCCTTGGCGGAGGCGGGCTTCGACGAGGGTGCGGGGTTTTTCGCGCGGGGGGTGGGGAGCGGGGGTAGTATCGGGTTTAGTTTCGGCTGGGGTTTCTACGGCGAGGTCGGAGGGGGTGTTTTCTGTTGGGGTGGGGATTTGGGGTTTGGGGAGGGGTTCTATGGGTTCGGCGACTTCGGGTGGGGGTGCGGGTGTTGTGATTGCGGGTTCGGGTTGGAGGACGTCGAAAGTTTTGACGATTTGGGTTTGGGAGCCGTCGATTTTTGGCGTGTCGGTATTGGCGGGTTCGGGGTTGGCGGCTTGGGTATTTGCGATGGAGTAGTAGGGGGTATCCTTGGGGGGTTCTTCGGTGACTTGTTCCGGGCTGATTTCGACGAAGATGATGGGTTCCTGGGGTTGGGCTTGTTGGCGGGCGGCTTCGGCGATGAGTGCCTGTTCGGTTTGTTGGCGGGCGAGGGCGAGGATGGCTGCGGCGGTGAGGAGCCAGGTGAGGAGACCGAGGGCATGGATGGCGAGGGATGTGGCGATACTGACGAAGAGGTTTCGTTTTTCCTCTTCGCTTCGCCAGTATATGGAGCCCTCGAGCATCGGTTGGCAGGAAGATGCCTGAGATGTGCGGTTACAGCAACCGGTAACCGGCGTGGGGGTGGGGGTTCAACGTTCGCGGAAGATGATGCGGGCTTTACCCAGATCGTAGGGGGACATTTCGACGCGGACCTTATCGCCGACGCTGATGCGGATGAAGTGTTTGCGCATGCGTCCGGAGATATGAGCCAGGACCTCGTGTCCGTTGGGCAAGGCGACGCGGAACATGGTTCCGGGGAGTACCTGACTGACGGTTCCGACGAGGTTAATAGGTTCTTCTTTTGGCACGGCGCGCTATTTCTTACCGGATTTTTTTTCGGCGTCAACAGGGACCATGAGGGGGGTGGCGCAGTTGGGGCAGAAGCGTGCCTGGGGGTGGTTGCAGGCGGTTTGGCAGGCTGGGCAGGTGAGGGTGGCTGACTGGTAGCGTTGGTGGATGATGAGGTTCCGGATATAGGGGATCCAGGTGAAGGCGTAGGCGAGGGTAAAGACGGAGTCGCGGCGGTAGAAGAGGGCGTAGGCGAGGAGCAGGCTGGAGCCAATGAGGCTGAGCCACCAGAAGGCTACGGGGATGACGACCTGGCGTTTTTTTTCTGTGGCGTACCATTGGACGAAGAAGCGGGAGAAGAAGACGGCATTGCCGAGCATGCCGATGAGTTTCCAGGTGTTCCATTCGATCCCGAGGAGGTTGCCGTTGAGGGAGAGGGCATCACGCAGCCAGTTCATGGCGGGAGTGGATAGAGTGGAGGGTGGGTGCTGACAAATCAAAAGGGGAGATTCTCCTTTACAACCTGGCTGTCGTGTAGCCATAAACATCCTTGTCTGAAGGAGTTGCACGAATTTTGTGCGGGGCGTAATTTATGAGCTGGCGCCGCAGTTTTTCATTTAAGTGGAAGCTCACGATCATTGTGATGATCAGTGCGGTGGTGTCGTTGGTTGCGGCGTGTTCGGCGTTTGTGGGGTTTGACCTTTATTTTTTTCGTCAGCGGGCGGTGGATGATTTGGAGGGGCAGCTTCGGGTATTGAGTTCAGCGAACACGGTATCGTTGGTTGCGGGGAACCGTGCCGCGATTGAGGGGTCATTGCAGGCGGTGCGGGCGACTGACGAGGTGGTGGCGGTTGCGGTGTATGATGGGGAGAACACTTTGGTGGCTTCGTTTCGGAGGGAGGGGGTGGAGGGGGAGGTGATACCTGAGCGGCCGGATTCACTGGCGAGTCGTTTTTCGGGGGATTATCTCGATTTGTATAGTGCGGTGGTGGATCGGGGGATTCGTGTGGGGACGGTTTATTTGAAGGCGGATTTGAGTGGGGTGGTGCGGCAGCGGGTGAGGTCGTATGTGGACATTGTGGCGATGGTGATGTTGGTGGGGTGTTTGGCGGCGTTTGCGATCAGCGCGTTTTTGCAGCCGATGATCTTGCGATCGATTGACGAGTTGTTGCGGGTATCGAGGCGGGTTCGGGAGGAGAAGAATTACGGGTTGAGGGCGGAGCGGGTGAGTGATGATGAGATTGGGCGGTTGGTGGAGGCGTTTAACGGGATGTTGTCGATTGTGCAGCAGCGGGACACGGAGTTACAGGAGGCGAACGAGCAGTTGGCGGGGTTGAACCGGGGATTGGAGGATAAGGTCGCGGAGAGGACGTTGGCATTGGAGGATGCGATTCGGGAGGCGCAGACGGCGAAGAAGGTTGCGGAGGAGGCGAGGGAGACAGCGGAGGATGCGAATCGGGCCAAGAGTGTCTTTTTGGCGAACATGAGTCATGAGTTACGGACGCCATTGAATGCGATTATTGGTTACAGCGAGATGTTGGAGGAGGATGCGGGGGATGCCGGGATGGTGGAGTTCACGACTGATTTGAGGAAGATACACGGGGCGGGGAAGCATTTGCTGGGGTTGATCAACGACGTGCTGGACATTTCCAAGATTGAGGCGGGGAAGATGGATTTGTTTTTGGAGACCTTTGAGGTGAGCGGGGTGGTGGAGGATGTGGTGAGTACGATTCAGCCGTTGGTGCAACAGAACGGGAATGTATTGGAGGTGGAGGCGGGTGCTGGGCTGGGGGTGATGCGGGCTGATTTGACGAAGGTGAGGCAGGCCTTGTTCAACCTGTTGAGCAATGCGTGCAAATTTACGGACAAGGGGCGGATTGGGTTGAGGGTGGAGCGGCGGGAGTTGGAGGGGGTGGAGTCGATGGTATTTGAGGTATCGGATGATGGGATTGGGATGACGGAGGAGCAGATTGCGAAGTTGTTCAAGGCGTTTACGCAGGCGGATGCATCGACGACGAGGAAGTATGGGGGCAGTGGTTTGGGGCTTGCGATTACGCGGTATTTTTGTCGGATGATGGGGGGTGAGGTACGGGTGCGGAGTGAGTTGGGGAAGGGGTCGGTATTTACGGTGAGTTTGCCGGTGGCGGTGGTGGAGAGTCGTCCGGTGGTGATGGACACGACCTTTGTGCAGCGGGAGCGTGGGTTACCGAAGGCGCTGGAGGGGGCGAGTCGGGTATTGGTGATTGATGATGATCCGACGGTGCATGATTTGATGCGGAGGTATTTGGGGCGGGAGGGTTTTGAGGTGGTGACGGCGTCTGGCGGGCGGGAGGGGTTGGAGATGGTGAAGCGGGTGAGGCCGGACGTGATTACCTTGGATGTGATGATGGCGGAGATGGATGGTTGGTCGGTGATTTCTGCGTTGAAGGCGGATCCGGAGACGGCGGAGATACCGGTGATTATCATGACGATGTTGGATGACAAGGAGATGGGGTTTGCTTTGGGGGCGTCGGACTACATGACGAAGCCGGTGAACAAGGACCGGTTATTGGGGGTGATGAGGAAGCATCATCAGAGTCAGTTGCCGTGTCATGTTCTGGTGGTTGAGGATGAGCCTTCGATTCGGCAGATGGTGCGCCGGGTATTGGAGAAGGAGGGGTGGGCTGTGCGGGAGGCGGAGAATGGGATGGAGGGGTTACGGGCCATGGAGCAGCATGTTCCATCGATTGTGCTTTTGGATTTGATGATGCCGGTGATGAACGGGTTTGATTTCATCCGTGAATTGCGTCGGCGGGAGGAATGGAGAAATATCCCGGTGGTGATATTGACGGCCAAGGATTTGACGGGGGAGGATCGGGAGCAATTGAAGGGGAATGTGGAGCTGGTGTTGCAGAAGGGTGATTATAGTCGGGACCGTTTATTGGATGAGGTTCGGGACATGGTGAAGGCATCTTTGGGTGAGGGTGCAGCTGGCGAGCAGAAGGAGTGCGCAGATGGCGAAGATTTTGTTGGTTGAGGACAACGAGATGAACCGCGACATGTTATCGCGGCGGTTGGTTCGTCGTGGTTACGAGGTGATTGTGGCGGAGGATGGTGCTGCGGGGGTGGAGGCGGTTCGGGTGCATCGGCCGGATTTGGTCTTGATGGACATGAGTTTGCCTGTGATGGACGGGTGGGAGGCTACGCGGCAGCTGAAGGCATCGGAGGAGACGCGTGGGGTGCCGGTGGTGGCCTTGACGGCGCACGCGATGGCTGGGGATGAGCAGAAGGCGAGGGAGGCCGGGTGTGACGGTTATGAGACCAAGCCGGTTGAGTTGACGAGGTTGCTGGCGAAGATTGAGGCTTTACTGGCGAAGCCTGGATTGGAGTGAGCGAGGCGTGAGCGAATTTTTTGAGCGGTCTGGGGTGGAGGGTTTTCCTGAGGCGGTGATTTCGTCGATCCGTCACGGGTTACGGACGCCGTTGAATCAGATTTTGGGTTACAGCGAGATGCTGGAGGAGGAGCTGGGTGATGTTGGTGGGGGGGTAGATCTGGGTGATTTGAGGAAGATTCATCAGGCGGGCAGCCAGTTGTTGGCCTTGGTGAACGAGCATTTCGGGACTGCGCGGGTGCGGGCGGGGAAGCTGGATTTGGAGGGGTTGCGTCGGGATGGGCGGACGTTATTGAACCTGATTATTGGCTACAGCGAGTTATGTGAGGAGGAGTGGGGGGATTTGGGGCAGGCGCGGTTGGCGGAGGATTTGGGGCGGATTCGCAAGGCGGCGGGCAATTTATTGTCGGTATTACACGATGAGGAGTTGTTACGTCCGTTACTTGAGAGGGGTGTGGAGGGGGATGGGGGGCGAGGGTTGCGGGTTGGGGCGGTTGTTGCTCAGCCATCGGCGCGGGCTTTGGTGGGACGGTTGCTGGTGGTGGACGACAGTGAGATGAACCGCGACATGTTATCGCGTCGATTGGAGCGGCAGGGGCACACGGTTTTGCTGGCGGAGAACGGGAAGCAGGCCTTGGAGTTATTGCGGGCGAACCGGGTGGATGTGATTTTGCTGGATATTCTGATGCCTGAGATGGACGGGTTGGAGACGTTGGGGCGGATCAAGGAGGATGAGCAGACGCGGGATACTCCGGTGATTATGTTATCGGCCTTGGACGAGTTGGATGCGGTGGTGGGGTGTATTGAGCGTGGGGCGGACGATTATTTGCAGAAGCCGTTTAATCCGGTGTTATTGACAGCGCGGTTGAACGCCTGTTTGGAGAAGAAGCGGTTGAGGGATCAGGAGCGGGCGTTTTTCGAGCAGTTGCAGGTGGAGAGGGAGAAGTCGGAGCATTTGTTGCGGAACATTCTGCCGGTGTCGATTGCTGAGCGATTGAAGGCTGGGGAGACGACGATTGCGGATGCTTTTGAGGATGTGACGGTCTTGTTTGCGGATTTGGTTGAATTCACGAAGTTGGCGGCGGTGGTTCCTGCTCCGCAGCTGGTGAGTTTACTGAACGAGGTATTTTCGCAGTTTGACTGGTTGGCGGAGTTGCACGGGGTGGAGAAGATCAAGACGATAGGGGATGCTTACATGGTGGTGGGGGGGTTGCCGGTGGCTCGGGAGGATCATGCTGAGGCGGTGGCGGCGATGGCGTTGGACATGTTGAAAGTGGCGGCGCGGGTGGAGGTGCCGGGAGGTGGGCGGATAGGCTTACGGTTGGGTATTTCGACGGGGCCGGTGGTTGCGGGGATTATTGGGAGCAAGAAGTTCATTTATGATTTGTGGGGGGACACGGTGAACTTGGCGAGCCGGATGGAGTCGCAAGGGGAGCTGGGGCGGATTCATGTTTCGGCGAGCACGTATGAGCAGTTACGGGGGCGGTATGCATTTGAGGAGCGAGGGATGATGGAGATTAAGGGGAGGGGGCAGATGTCGACGTATTTCCTGAAGGGTTTACTTGCAGGGTGAGGCTTTTGGGTGGTGTTGGGGTAGTGGTGGCAGGCGGGTTTTGCGGTGGGAGGTAGGAGGAGAGTTTCAGTTCTGATCCATTGATGGAGAGCAGGCTGAGTTGGCCGGGTTGGGAGGGGTGTTCCTGACTGGCGACGAGGATGGCTCGTTGGCTGGCGATTTCGTTTTCGGTAATTGCCGGGGGGAGGAATCCGCCGGGGTGTTGTCGGGTCCAGAGCACTTGGCCGGAGTGGACGTCGATACAGGCGATCGTGGTGTAGGGGGTATTGGGTTGGGGGGAGGTGCGGAGGAGGAGTTCGGGTTGTCCGTCGCCGTTGATATCGGAGAGCGAGTCGATGATGACGGAGGCTGAATCATTGGAAGCGGGCATCCAGGGGAGGGCGATTTGGTGGGAGGGTTTGAGTTGTTTCGACGGGGTTGGTTGGAGGAGGAGGAGGGTTTGGCCTTGGAGCAGGAATGGGGGGGTGGGGGAGGTGGATTCGTGGTCTGGTGATATGGGGTTGGTGATGGAGGGAGGGTTTTGGGTTGGGCTGGTGGTTGTGAGTTGACTGATCAGGGTGGCGCCGAGGGCGAAGCAGCTGAGAGTGGCGAGCAGGAGGCTGACAGGGGTTGGGATTCGGGGGATTTGTCTGGTTTTGCGTGGAGGGTCGGTATGGAGGCCGTGTGGGCCGGTGGGGTTGAGGCCGGCTTCGACCCGTTGGAGGTCGGCGACGATATCGACCATATGGGCGTAGCGGTGTCGCCATTCGCGGGCCATGGCGCATTCGGCGATTTGGGTGAGGTGTTGGGGGGCTGTGGGGTTGAGTTTTCGGATGGGAGTGGGTGGGGAGGTGAGGATTTTTCGGGTGATATCTTCGGCGGAGAGGCCTGAGTAGGGCGGGGATCCGGTGAGCATTTCATAGAGCACGGCGCCGAACGAGTAGATGTCGCACCGTGTATCTTCGGCTTCGCCGCGGGCGACTGCCGGGGACATATAGGGTGCGGTGCCTTCGCGGTGTTCGCTGGTGATATCGACGACACTGTCATTGAAGACGGTGCGGGCGAGTCCGAAGTCAGTGAGGACGGCATCTCCGCGGTCGGTGAGGAGCACGTTGGCGGGTTTGAGGTCACGATGGATGATGCCGTGTTTATGGGCGTAGAGCAGGGCGGAGGCGATTTGCGACGCGAGGCGGAGAGTATCTGCGGTGGGGAGGGGGCCCTGTTGGTGGAGGTATTGGGCGAGGCTGCCCCTTTTGAGGTGGGGCATGACGAGGTAGGGGTGGGTGGGGGAGTTTTGGATTTCGAGGACGCGGAGGATATTGGGGTGATCGAATTGTTGGAGGTGGCGGGCTTCGGTGAGGAAGCGTTCCCGGCTTCTGGGGTGGGTGACGAGTTCCGGGAATG
>JBJOII010000106.1:0-14819 GCA_046047235.1 Verrucomicrobiota bacterium
TCCTTCGTCCCTACCCTCCGGGCGGGACTACGGCGGACAGGCAGCCCTCTGCGCTCAGCCCTCAGCGCTCTGCGCTTGCCGCTTCCCGCTTGCCCCCCCGCCCCCCGGACCCTACCGGTGTTTCGGAGTTTCAGTGTTTCGGAACACCGACCTGAGCACCCCTCTGCACCCTCCGTGCCCTCCTGTTCAACACCCGGTCATTGCACCCACACCTTCCAGTCCGTCGTCGGGCTCGCCACAAGCGAGACCAGTAGTCAGTAGTCAGCAAAGCGCAGCTAAGCCGTAGTCCGTGCCGCCTACGCGGCACCCAAAAGCCCTCAGCTCCCAACAGCGAACAACATCACCACCACCCCTACTATCCCAATCCCCAAGAGCAACACCCCCACACACCCCTTCCCTCCGGACCCCACCTTGAACTTCTCCGGCTCCCGCTCCCTCAATTCCGCCTCCAACCGCTCGACATCTTCCTTCGCCTCCTTCAAAACCACCCCCCTCGCATCGCGATACACTTTGATCGCCTCAATCTTCCTGCCTTCGTAAAGCAATTCCTTGATGCGCTCCAGAGTTTCACTGCCATTGTTCAAGCGTCCTTCTTCACTCATACCCCGCCAGCATACCTCCACCGTCAACCCAAAGCGCACCATCTCCCCTCTGTCCTCCTAAACCATTCCCCTCATCCACCAAAGACGTCGAATCAACCACAGTCCATTCATGCATGGCAGGTTCATGAGGTTACCCTTCCACAGGATTCATGCCGGCCACAGTCACGCCCCCGTCTCCAATACCCCGTCCTCCTAAACCATTCCCCTCATCCACCAAAAACGCCGAATCAACCACAGTCCATTCATGCATGGCACGTTCATGAGGTTACCCTACCACAGGATTCACGCCGGCCACATTCACGCTCTCGTGTTCCCCCGCGGCCCGCTGCGCGCTTTGCGCTTTGCGCTTGGCTCAAATCCACCATAATCCCTCCATGTTCCCAGCAAGCTTGACCCGATGCCTCTGTGCGACACTCGCAGGAATCACGCTCATCCCCTCCGCCCTCGCCGCCCCCCGCCAAATCCAAGTCGATGTCTGCGTCTATGGCGGAACTTCCGCAGGTGTCATCGCCGCCGTCCAAACCGCCCGCATGGGCCACTCCGTCATCCTCCTCGAACCCGGCCTGCACCTCGGCGGACTCAGCAGTGGCGGACTCGGCGCCACCGATATCGGCAACAAGGCCGCCATCGGCGGTGCCTCACGCGAGTTCTATCACCGCATCGCCCAACACTACGCCAAAGACACCTCCTGGTATCTCGAAACCAAAGAAGATTACTTCAACCGTAACCGCTGGAGCCAAGCCGGAGCATCCCAACTCGAAGGACCCGATGCCACCATGTGGACCTTCGAACCCCGCATCGCAGAAAATATCTTCTGGGACCTCGTCAACGAGGAACGCGTCCCCGTCTACCTCAGCCAACCCCTCTTAACCACCTCCAAAAACCAACGCCGTATCACCTCCATCCAAACCTCATCGCTCGATATCCTCGCCCGCATGTTCATCGATGCCACCTACGAAGGCGACCTCCTCGCAGCAGCCGGGGTCAGCTTCATCGTCGGCCGTGAACCCAATAGCCTCCATAACGAAACGCTGAACGGTATCCGCCCCGAGACCAAATACCATCAGTTCAACGTAGCCGTAGATCCCTACAACTCCCCAGGAGACCCCTCCAGCGGCCTGCTCCCATTCATCCAGGAAGGCGACGGCGGCACCCCGGGCGAGGGCGACCACCGGCTCCAAGCCTACAACTACCGACTCTGCTTCACCACCGACCCGCGAAACCGCCTCCCCCTTACCCCCCCCTCCAATTACGACCCCGCCCAATACGAACTGCTGGCCCGCCACCTCGAAGCTCTCGTCGCTGCCGGCCAAACCCCGACCCTCGCCAAACTCTGGCACCCCATCTGGATGCCTAACCACAAAACCGACATCAACAATAACGGAGGCTTCTCCACGGATTTCATCGGCGCCAATTATGACTACCCCGCCGCCTCCTTCGCCCGCCGACTCGAAATCGACCGACAACACGAAAACTACACCCGCGGATTCCTCACCTTCCTCCAGACAAATCCCCGCGTCCCGGAAAACATCCGCCGGGAAGCCTCCGAATGGGGCCCCGCCGCCGATGAATTCGTCGCCACCCGCAACTGGTCACACCAAATCTACGTACGCGAAGCCCGCCGCATGATCGGACAAATCGTCATGACCGAAAACCACTGCCGCGGCACCGAAATCGTCGACGACCCTATCGCCCTCGCCGCCTACAACATGGACTCCCATAATTGCCAGCGCATCGTGAAAGACGGATACGTCCAAAACGAAGGCGATGTCCAAGTCCCCCCCATGCAGCCCTACCCCATCTCCCTACGCGCTATCCTCCCCAAAGCAAACGAATGCTCCAACCTGCTCGTCCCCGTCTGCCTCTCCTCCACCCATATCGCCTACGGCTCCATCCGCATGGAACCCGTCTTCATGATCCTCGGCCAATCCGCCGCCACCGCCGCCGTCCACGCCATCCAGGAAAAAACCACCCTGCACAACATTGATTATCCCCGGCTCAAGGAACGCCTCCTCGCCGATGGCCAACGCCTCGCCTGGACCCCGCCACCGTCCGCAACTCCCAAACCCTGAACCAAAACGGCCCGGTCAAACCAGCTCCGACGCCTGCGGCTCCTCACCGCCATACGCCGCACTTTGCTCTCCCTCCCGGCTATCCCGTAAGATCATCGCGTCCACCTCCCCCTTCGGCACCAAACCACCGCCATACGCCATCCGCTCAGACCAAACACGATTCTGCCTCGGCCCCCGCTCGTAAAATATTCGCAACACCTCCAGATCCTCCGTCACCCAACCCCGATCAAACGCCGATAACTCGACCCCACCTTCCAAGGACTCCATCACTCTCCCTAGCAACACATCCTCCTCCCCCGCCAAATAAAGCCTCAACTCCTCCCCCAACTTCCCACCTTCCCCATCCTCCCCCAAATCCAAACGCAACTCCCGCGGTGCATCATGCTCAAACCAACGAGCCGACGGCCGCACCCTCCACCCCGAGCCCACCCCACGCATAACCCGACCCAACGCAGCAAAGGCCCGACGTGACCGAAATGCCCCAAACCACTCCCCCACCCCCCCAACCTCATGCCCCAGCCTCAACACCACACCACCCCCACCACACTCCAGCCCGTAATACCAGTAGCCCTGCGGCCATACCTGGGCACGGTTAAACGCCGGACGTAACGCTTGAATCAACCGGTTCTCCAACAGCAAGGCCTCCAACTCACTCCCACACTCCTCCCAGCTGATGAATTCTACCCGCGCCAATAACCGACGCATCTTCCGACTGCGATTGGAATGATGCTCCGAGCGGTAGCTCGCCAGCCGACGCCGCAAATCCACCGCCTTGCCCACATACAACACCTCAACGTCCTTCGACCGCTTCTGCCGCCGTCCGTGAAACCGATACACCCCCGCCACACGCGGCACCCCCCCCAGGAACGCAAGGCTGCACACCTCATGAAACCGACACCCCACCTGCAACAAGGACAATTGAGCACCCCGCTGCGCTACCTCCAATTCAGACATTCCGCTTCTCCTCACCCCTAGGGCAGTAACACCGGCTGCTGCGCCGGTAACGCCGGATTCACCCGCGCACTCGCTTGCGGACTCGCCCGCATCGGTGTCGTCCCCGGCCATGGCGAAGGATTCGGCATGAACGGTTGCTGCGTCGGACGCCACACCCCCACATTCCCCGACCTCGCATTCGAAGCCGGTAAATTCACCGGAGGCAAAGCCGGCGCCCCCCCGGACGGCGGCTGGTTCGTTCCCCCAGGAGGAAATGGCCATCCCACCCAGCCCGCCGGATACCACGAATCCACATATCCCCCCGTCATATAGTTGTTGTTCACGGTCACTTCCCTCGGAACCCCCTGCCCCGCCTCCATCTGCTTCACCACCTGCGTCACCAGTGTCCGCACCACCCGCTCGTCCAATGTCACCACCACCCCCGCATTCGTATCCGCCCCACCCGCAATCACCCAGCTCTCCCCAAGTTGTTGCCTCCCCGCATACACCTGGGCCCTCACCGCCCGACGCTGCCCCGCCGCACCACTCTCAGCCGCCAAACGCACCCGGGCCTGCTCCAAATCACGCTCCAGATCCCTTACCCGACCCCGCACGTCCACCAATTCCTCCCGCATCGCTTCCCTCTCCTGAACCAAATCCATGCGTGCCACCTTCTGCACCTCGGCCTCCTCACGCATCTGCTTTAGCTCCGAACGCAACCCCGAGTTCTGCAGCAGAACGCTGCCCCCCAACACCAGCGCAATCATGAACATCGCCCCCAACAACCCACCCACTATCGGCAAGAATCTGGAACTGTTCATCACATTCGCTTCCTTCACTGTCCGCCAACCCACCCCTACAAACCGCCACCAAAGTCACCCCTACGCCCCTTTCCCCACCCCCGCAACCCCAAAAAACAACACAACCGTGGGCGATCCACCCACGGTCCTATCACAGACAGAAACTCTCCCGGATAACCCCGATCAAGCCGCTAACGCTTCGCCAACCCCAGCCGCTCCAACACCCGACTCGTCGATTTCGACCGGTTCAAGGTGTAGAAATGCAACCCCGGAGCCCCCGCATCCAGTAACTCCTGACACTGCTGCGTCGCATACTCGATCCCAAACTCACTCACGGCTTCCTGATCGTCCCCCAACTCGTCCAACCGCTTCAACACCACCTCCGGCAACTCCGCCCCACACAGCGCCGTAAATTTACGAATCTGGGTGCCGCTCAAAATCGGAATAATCCCCGGCACCACCGGCACCTGAATCCCCCTCGCCTGCAAATATTCGCACAACTCAAAATAATGACGGTTGTCGAAGAACAACTGCGTGATCACCAAATCCGCCCCGCACTCAATCTTCGCCCGCAACCGGTCCCAATCCACCAGCTTCCCTTCCTCACACGCAATGTGCCCCTCCGGAAAACCCGCCACCGCCACACTAAACTCTCCCACCTCCCCCAAAAACTCGACCAGCTGATACGCATACTCAAACCCACCTTCAGCCTTCTCCCACTCCGTCTCCCCAGGAGGCGGATCCCCACGTAACGCCAATATGTTCCGAATCCCCAACCCCTTCGCCTGTTCCACAATCTCCCCCAACTCCCGCTTCGATGACCCAATACACGTCAAATGCGCCAATGCCGTTAAATGAAAATCCCGCTGAATCCGACTCACCAACTCCATCGTCTTCCCCCGCGTGCTGCCCCCAGCCCCATACGTCACAGAACAATAGTCCGGCCGTAACCCCACCAATGCCGGTAATGTCCGCTCAAAAAACGTCCTCTCCCCCTCCTCTGTCTTCGGCGGAAAAAACTCAAACGAAATCACCGGCGTGCCCGCCGCCTGCTTCGCCGCATAAATGTCTCTCAGCAATTCCATAACTTAAATTCCCACCTCACCACCACGGCCGCGCACGCTACGCAACCCACCCCCACGGTTAAAGGACAAAAATACCCCGAAAACCCTCCGCGAACGCGCCGCGAGCGGCGCGAGCAGACAAGAGAGAATAGAATTGAGCGCGTGGCAAACACGCCTCTGGCGTAGCGCCGACCTGGGCGGAAGCGCAGCGACCGACGTCGCCACCCAACCCATAACGCCCGGGTCCCAGCTCCTAGCTACCAGCTCCTAGCTTCTGCGCGCCTGCGGCACGCCTCCGCCTCGGCCGCCCCGCCCGCATCACCCGTAACGAATGACCCCGCCCATTCTCATACGACTCCACCCGCGCCAAAATCTCCAATACCGGATACCGCACCGTCGCCAACCCATAACTCCGATATGTTGCCGCAAACAACTCCGTCTCCACCATCCCCGTCCAATCACATAACGTCAGGAATTTCATCGGCTCCCCCGTCACCTGATGATGCACCCGATCCTCAATCACCAAACCACAAACCACCACCTCCTCCCCCACATGCTCCCCCAACCGGCTCACCGGACAATACGTCTCCCACGCCACATCATCATGCAACTCCAACGGATGCCCGCTCGCCACAAAACCTAAAAGCTCCATCTCCCATAATAACCGCCGCCGCCGCGTCGGCTCCGTCCGCTCCGGCGGCGCTACCCGATCCCCTTCCCCCGCCACCGACGGCAATAACCACCCCTGCCCCGATGCCTCGCGCCCAAACCGCTGATGCAATACCTGCCCCTCCCAAAATTGATGCGTGCGTAATGCCCCAAACCCATCCAATGCCCCAACCCGAATCAATAACTCCATCTCCTCCTCCGATGGCACCACACGCCGATAAAAATCCGCCAACGATCCAAACACCCCCCGCTCCCGCTCCCGGTAAAGCCGCTCCAGCATCCGATCCCCCAACCCCTTGACCCGGTTCACCGGCACCCGAATCCTCACCCGACCCACTCCGTTCCTCTCCACCACATACCCCGGCCCCGGCGCATTCACCCAGGGAGACAACATCCCAATCCCCAACCGATGACACTCCAACACATACACCAGCGGATGATAAAACCCCTTCCCGTTCGTCAAAACCGCCGCCATGAATTCCGCCGGAAAATATCGCTTCAACCACGCCGATTGATACGCCTCCACCCCATACGCCGTACTGTGCGCCTTGCAAAAGGCATACCCGTTAAAACTCGTCACCAACTCCCAAACCTCACGAATCTTCTCCACCCCATGCCCCCGCCCACGCGCTGCCACCTCAAACTCCCCCGCAATCTCCCGCACCACCTCCCACTTCTGCTTCACTAATGCCCGCCTCAACACATCCGCCCGCCCCGGACTCAACCCCGCAAACGCCTCGCATATCTGCAAAATATGCTCCTCATACACCACCAAACCAAACGTGCTCCGCAAACACCGCTCCAAGGACGAATGCGGAAACTGCGGCTCCTCCAACCCCTGATACCGCCGCGTAAAACTCACCTTCTTGTTCTCGTTCGCCGCCCCCGGCCGAATCACACTCACAATCGCAATCAACCCGTCAATCTCCCGCACGTTCGTCATCCGACATAAACTAATCATCGCCGGTGACTCTATGTGATGCACCGCCCGCGCCCCACCCGACGCAATCATCTCCCACACCCGCGGATCATCATAAGCCGGCGTCCCACAACTCAACCCTCCCACCACACCCGCATCCCGTAAAACCAACCCTCCTCCCCCTTCCTCCACCCCACCCTCCAAAACCCGACACCGCTCCAAATCTACCCGCACCCCGCGCCCAGCCAACATCCCCCGCACATCCCGCATCGCCGCCAACCCGCCCTGCGCCAATATATCCATCTTCACCAACCCCACCGCCTCCACCGCATCCATGTCAAAATGCGTCGTCGCATACCCCTTCCTCGATACAAACGTCGGCGTCAACTCGTGCATCGGCTGACGCGATAACACCACCCCGCACGGATGCATCTTCGCATGCCGCGGCACCCCGTTCAGAAATTCCGCCATCACCAAAGCACTCCGATACGGCTCCTCCTCCAACGGTAACTCCCGACACTCCGGACTCGCCCGTAACATCATCGCTAACCGACCCCCGTCCGACTCTTCCTCCACCCCTCCACCCGAACCTCGCGAAAAACTCCACGGAAAATGCTCCGTAAACCGCCGCACCTCCCGCTCCGCTACCCCCATCACCTTCGCCACCTCCGCAAAAGCACTCCGCGCCTGAAACGTCGAAAACCCTCCCACCACCGCACAATGCCCCGCCCCATACTTCGCAAATACCAAATCCACCACGTCATCCTTCCGGTCATGCGGAAAATCCACGTCAATGTCCGGTAACTTGTTCAACGCCATCCGCTCCTTGTTCAAAAACCTCCGGAAATACAAATCATACCGAATCGGACATACCCCGCTGATCCCCAGGCAATAACACACCAGCGAATCCGCCGCCGACCCCCGCGTAATCCACTCAATCCCCCTCTCCCGACACGCCTGCAATATATCCCACACCACCAGGAAATATTCCTCATACCCAACATCATGAATAATCTGTAACTCCGCCTCCACCTGCGCCCGCACCTCACCCGCCGTCCTCCCCAACACCCCCATCTCCCCATACCGCCTCCCTAACCCCTCAAAGACCAACCGACGTAAATATTCCCTCGGCGTCATCCCCCCGGGCGGATGAAAATCGGGAAACTGCGGCGCCCCCAACGGCAGCTCAAACCCACTACACCGCTCCGCAATCTCTCCCGTCCGCTCCACCACCCCGGGATAATCCCGAAATAACTCCAACAACTCCCGCCCCCCACGAAAACCCAAATCCCCCCCCAATACCTTCTCCGGATGCTTCTGCCGCCATAACGTCAGCGTCCGAATCGACTGCATCACCTCAAACTTCCACCGGTCCCCCGCCACCCCATAATGCACCGGCCGCACCACCACCACCGGCACCCCCCCCACCCCGGATAAACGCTTCATCTCCCCCACCCCAGTCACACCCAAATAAAACCGACCCGGAAACCACCGCGCCAAACTCACATCCCGCGATACCACCACCAACCCCTCCATGCCCTCCAGTTCCTCCACCCCCACCCGCACACCCCGCCCACCACCTACCTCACCCCCACGCTTCAACTCCCCCGATAACAACCGGCATAACCCCGCATACCCCCGCCCATTCTCCACAAATAACTGCACCGGAACCCCTCCCACCCTCACCTCCGCACCCAATACCGACCGCATACCCGCCGCCCGCGCCGCCTGCACAAACGGAACCGCCCCATGCAAATTCCCCTCATCACACAACGCCACCGCCCCACACCCCGCCCCCTTCGCCATCCCCACAATCGCCTCCGGCGATAACGTCGAATCCAAAAACGAATAATAACTCCGCACCACCAACGGCACATAACCCAACCCCGCCTTGCTCAGCCCAACACCCCGCACCCGCCCCACCCCCCTCCCAATCACCCCACCCACCTTCTCACCCGCATCCCGCCGCACCGCCTCCCTCAATACAAAATCATGCCCCCGCAAAATGACCTGCCGCCCACCTACCCGACGCAACTCATCCACCACCCGCGCCACCCTCCGCTGCGCATCCTGCCGCGGCACCGATGCCCCCAACGCCAACTCCTGACGAAATATCCCCTCATACAAATTCGACAACTTCAACGACACCAACCGCAAACTCACCCGACGCTTCCATGCCTCCCGCAATAAAACCCGCAACCGCCCATAGACCTCCGTCTCCAAATCCGTCGGCTCCCCCAAACTCTCGCTCCGCTGATCCTCCCCCATGTCGTTGTAACGCACCTTCACCGTCAATGTACGCACCGCCTTCCCCTCCCCCCGCACCTTCGCAAATAACTCATCCGCCATCCGCCTCAACATCGCCTCAACCCACACCTCGTCCGTCTGATCCTCCCCAAATGTCACCTGCTGGCTATACGTCTTCGCCGGCATATTCACCGGAATAATCGGACGATCATCCACCCCATTCGCAAACCTCCGTAACACCGGCGCCGCCGACCCCACCAGCAACTCCAATAACTCCACCGGCGTCGACGCCACCTGCCGTATCAACGTCAACCCCGCCGCATCCAGCCGCGTCGCCGTCTTCGGCCCCACCCCGGGTAACCACCGGTTCTGTAACGGATGCAAAAACGCCACCTCCCCACCCACCGGAACCTCAAAAAAAGCCGACGGCTTGTGCAGCTTCGATGCAATCTGACTCACCAGCTTGTTCGCCCCCAACCCCTCACTCACCGTAATCTTCAACGCATCCCAAATCGCCTTCCGAATCGTCAACGCCACCTCCACCGGATCCTTCCGCACCCCACTCAAATCAAAATACCCCTCGTCAATCGACGTAATCTCCACGTCCGGTGTGAAATCATACGCATAACTAAACATCCACCGCGAAAACCGCTCATACTTCTCAAAATCCCCCGGCAAAACCACCAGCTTCGGACATAACCGCCGCGCCCGCACCGTCGGCATCGGCGTGTATACCCCAAACTTCCGCGCCTCATACGACGCCGATGCAATAATCCCCCGCTTCTCCCCACCCACCGCAATCGGCCGCCCGCGTAAACGCGAATCCGCCGCCTGCTCCACCGAAGCAAAAAATGCATCCGCATCCAAATGAGTATACAACCGCTTCATGCACTCTCTCCTCTCTCCCCTCTCCCTGCATCGCGCACCGCGCGATGCACTGCCCTCTGCGCTCTGCGCTTACCCCTTCCCGCTTACCGCTCAGCCCTCAGCCCTCAGCCCTCAGCCCTCAGCGCCATGCGCTTACCGCTTCGCACTTACCGGGCCACCTTCCGAATCAACCCCACCATCACCCCCTGGATCACTAGCTCACCCGCCGGAATCAAATCCGGATACTTCACGTTCTCCGCCCGTAAAAATGGCTTCCCCCGGTTCATCATAAACGTCTTCAACGTGCTCTCATTATCAATCAACGCCGCCACCACATCCCCCGGCCTCGGCGTCTTGCCATGCTCCAAAACCACCAAATCCCCCTCCACAATGTGCCGCCCCTCCATCGAATCCCCCCGCACCTCCAACGCAAACGTCCGCGGCGTCGACCGAATCCCCAATGTCTCCATGTCAATCGACACACACCCCTTCGCCTCCTGCTGCCGATCCCGCGCAAACCCCGCCGGAATACTCCCATACACCGGTATGTCCACCATCCGCGGACGCCGGCCACGCCCCGGCCGCACCACCTGCAACGCCCGCGCCAACCCCACCCCCCCCTCCAACACCCCCTTGCGCCGCAACGCCCGCACATGATCCGCCGCCGCATTCATGCTCCGATACCCGAAATGATCCGCTATCTCCCGCAAACTCGGCGTCCCATCCCCCACATCCTGCCGCTCCCGAATAAAATCCAATACCCGCTGCTGCCGATCTGTTAATGCCTTCATAACCACCTCAACTGTTCATATGAACAGTATTCTTGAGCCCGTCGGCTGTCAATCCAGAGCACCCCCGCACCCCGGGATAAATGCCCGACAGCCATCCCGCTACCCCTCTGGAGGAGCAAGCCATACAACCCCACCCCGGATAAAGGGACAGACACTTTATGCGTAACCCGTTCACCATCATACCTTCACTGCTTTATCCACCCCACACCCCGCTGGATTGGAACGCCCTGCAGTAATTCATCAGCCCCCAGGCTCCAGCCTCCCTAGGTTACGCGAACCACTACCAGGCAAGCCTGCCGTTCCAACCGTCGCACATTCTTAACGCTCTCTCCGCATGGTCGTCGCCCACCAGACAGACGCTGCGTCATCATGCAAGCAGTCGCCGAGTATGCATCTCGCTCCGCCACCTTACGCCAACCCAGCAACTATCAGGTTACCTTGGCGTCATCAGAATCCGATATCCTGGCCGCCCAGGAACTCCGCTTTCAGGTCTTTAACCTCGAACTTAATGAAGGCCTCGCCCACTCCTACACCAGTGGACTAGACCAGGATCCGTTCGACCCCATCTGCGACCACTTGCTAGTCCGCTACCTCCCCACCAACCAAGTCATCGGAACCTACCGACTGCAAACCGGACCAGCCGCCGCCAATGGCCGGGGCTACTATAGTGAACAGGAATTCGACCTTTCCCCCTTCGTAAGTGTCCGCAATCAAATCATCGAATTGGGCCGGGCCTGCGTCCACCGATCACATCGAAACATGAGCACCCTCAACCTGCTCTGGAAAGGCATCGCCAACTACGCCCGCCAACACGGTGCAAACTACCTCCTCGGATGCAGCTCTCTCACCTCCCAAGACCCCAAGGTCGGTGCATCCGCCTATGCCGACCTCTCCCGCTACCACCTCGCCTCCCCGGAGTTCCAAACCCACCCCTGGCCTGCCTGCGAGTGCCCCATGGATAACCTCGCCCCTACACCACAGGAACTCCCCAGACTCCTCCGCGCCTACCTCACCGTCGGAGCCAAAATCTGCGGAGCCCCAGCCATCGACCGGGACTTCGGAACCATAGACTTCCTGACAATTCTGGACCTCAACCGGATGCACCCCGCCGCCCGGTCCAAGTTCTTCGGTGACACCGGCAGACGCTAAGCGCACCCTGCCCAACATGCGCATGCTTCAGCGAGGACTACAGGTCCTGGCTCTCTTCACCTCAGCCGCACTGCTGTGGTGGAGGAATCCCGCCTGCCGTCAAAATCCCCCACGCCTGCACGACCGAGCCCTCTGGCTCCAACACCACGCCTGCAAACTCCTCAAAATACTCGGCACCACCGTAGAATGGCACGGCCCCAGACCAGACTCAGGCCTCCTCATCGCAAATCACCTGGGCTACCTCGATATCCTCGCACTCAGCTCCCAAAGCCCCATGACCTTCGTCGCCAAAAAAGACATTCTCCACTGGCCCGTCATCGGCCAGCTCGTCCATATGGCCGGCACAATCTGGGTCGAACGCACCCGACGCCACACCGTAGGTAACGTCGTCGACTCCATGCAACAGGCACTCGCATCCGGCCAGCTCGTCACCCTCTTCCCCGAGGGCACAAGCTCCGATGGAACCCGCATACTGCCGTTTAGGCCCTCCCTCCTCCAGACCGCCACCCACCTCCAACACGTCTGGATCGCCCACCTGCGTTACGAACTCACCGATGGTGACCCGGGCACCGAAGTAGCCTACTGGGGTGATGCCACGTTCTTTCCCCACTTGCTCAACCTCTTCAAAAAAAAGAGCATTAAAGCCATCGTCCGCTGCGAACAAACCCGCGTCACCACCAACAATCGCAAACTGCTCGCCCGCAACCTCCACCAAGCCGTCACTCAACTCGGCACACCCCTCCATAAACCCTTAAAGGTTAAGGCCCAACCAGCCCATGACTCCTGCCCTGCCTCCTAACACAACGGCACCGCGAAAAACTTTTTTGTAATATCTCCCACCCATTTCCGTAAACACCCTTGGAAAGCAAAACCACCATAGGAATCCGCGCCCCTGTGAAAACCGCAACTTAATCGAAGTAGTCGTAAGCCTCCGAGTCATGGGAATCGACACTGTCGGATTCCGAAACATCGCCTTCAAGGCCGGGGACAAATAGCTCCTCGCAACCCCGGAACCGACTCTGGCTGCACACCCCAACCAGCAATCAGACGCTCACCAGGAAGACGCTTTCAGAACGACCGCTTGATGCCGGACAACAAAACGCCCTCCGCCAAATAATCGCCATCCTTTCCCGGCCCATGCACGACGAAGCAAAAGCACTCCTCCTAACCTCCAAGCGTCCCCTCTTCATCACCGGCGCCGGACTCTCCGCCGACTCCGGCCTCCCCACCTATCGCGGTGTCGGCGGCCTCTACGAAAATCAGAACACTGACGAAGGATTCCCCATCGAACTCGCACTCAGCCGCACCATGTTCGAGTCCCGACCCGACATCTCCTGGAAATACCTATGGCAAATCTTTGAAGCCATCCGCAAAGCCCGCCCCAACCACGGCCACGAAATCCTCGCCGACATCGAACACCATAAACCGGGCGCCTGGATCCTGACCCAGAACATCGACGGCTACCACCGCGCCGCCGGCTCAAGGAACCTCATCGAACTCCATGGACGCCATGACCTGCTGACCTGCACCAAATGCGACCATACCCCCGACTGCAACGCCTTGCTCCAGTCCCTCGGTAACTCCACCCCCGATTTCCCTCTCATCTGCGAACAATGCAGCGGCGTCCTCCGTCCCGCCGTCGTGCTCTTCGGCGAAAAGCTCCCCGAACCCGCAATCCGGCAACTCAACGACGTCCTCTACCGCCACTCCCCCGATCTCGTCATGCTCATCGGCACTACCGGACGCTTCCCCTACATCGAAATGCCCGTTCACCTCGCCCGTACCCGGGGCATCCGCACCATCGAAATCAATCCCGCCGAAACGGATCTCTCCTGCCAGATCGACCTTCACCTCCGGGGCCGGGCCGCCGAAACGCTCGCCTCCCTTTGGCTCGACGAAACACCCCACAGCTGACCCTCCCTGCCCCCCGGACCCTACCGGTGTTTCTGAGTTTCAGTGTTTCGGAACACCGACCTGAGCACCCCTCCGCGCTCTCCGTGCCCTCCTGTTCAACACCCAGTCATTGCACCCAACCACACCCCATCGAAATCGAAATCGAAATCGCTATCGGGATCGCTATCGAGCGCGCCTCCGGCGCGTGTATCCAGGAGACCGTAGAGAGAAAACAGTGGCTCCGCGCTTACCCCTTCCCGCTCAGCGCTTGCCGCTTCCCGCTTGCCCCCCGGACCCTACCGGTGTTTCAGAGTTTCAGTGTTTCGGAACACCGACCTGAGCACCCCTCTGCGCCATCCGTGCCCTCCTGTTCAACCCCCAGTCATTGCACCCGACCAAACCCCATCGAAATCGAAATCGAAATCGCTATCGGGATCGCTATTGAAACCTGCTGTTCGCAGCAGCCGCTAGCCAGTGTGCTGCCAAACTCCTTTCACCCCCTCTCTGACCCTCTACCCGCAGCGCCTGTCCCCCAGCTCCCAGCTCCCAGCTCCCGTGCCGCGCACGCGGCACTGCCCTCAGCCCTCAGGGTTCCCGCCTGTGGCCGTCCACATAGAGCCCCATCGCGCTAAACGGAATACCCCCCAATCCCAATCCCGCCGCCACCTCGGCATCCCACACCAACCGTCCCCCCTCCCCCTCCGGTAACACCCCCGCCTCTCCCAGCTCCCGGTTCCCTCCCCCCCGAACGGTCTCCTCCGATGCCCGCAACAGCAACCCCCCGCAACGCAGCGTCACGTTCCCCCGCACGGT
>JBJOII010000107.1:0-20763 GCA_046047235.1 Verrucomicrobiota bacterium
CCACTGTGCCTTCGAGTCCGGCACGCCTTGTTCCCGCAGCCACGGGTTGTTCAACGCGCGCTGCACGATTCCGTGGCCACTCATCCACCAGTAGCCGCGACGGCAGCGACTGGCCTTCATCACCTCGTCGGGCTGTATGCCCAGGGAGATGAGATGCCGTTGGGCTTGGGAATCATCACCCGACGGACTGCCGCCGGATGATACGTGCCTCGCATGAGGTCCGAACGTATCCGTTCCCAGTGCTGACGGGCAAAGACGGGGAAGGCAGCGATGGTCATCCCATCCATACCTGGTGCCCCGCCATTGGCCTTCACCCGCTTCCATGCACGAAGCATGTTCTCCCGGGAAAGGATCTGTTCCAATGAATCGTCTGAAGCGGTTCCATGCTTCCCATCCGCCACCCCTGATCCCGCTGGGCCGGTCGGCCTTGACGCGGACGGCAGTGATGTCGGGGTCGAATCGCTTCCGACCAGTTTGGGCCTTCGTTCCGAAGGTTCGGAACTACTATGCCCTCGGCTGACTTCTGTGCCCACACGACGATCCTCTCGAACCGCCGCGCCCGGCGTTGCCGCCGTGCCCGGGACACAGATCTCCCTGAGTAAGGACCTGAACTCTCCCTGAGCAACCGGATCATTTATCTCCGGAACCGAACACGGGACTTCGCTGTGTGGTGCCAGCTGGTCCGTTCCGTCAGCCTTATATGATCTTTCTGTCCGTCGGCTCATCAGGTTTGACTGAGGCTTCCTTCCCACGGAACCTCGCGATGCCGCAGTTGCTTCTGTCTAACGTTTGGATCATCCTGCCCCTCATCCAGAGGGACCTAATGACCGTGTTCACACATAGGGGACTTTCACCCCATCAGTTCACACCCATGTCAGGCGCACACCAGTCGATCGAGCGGACGCGGCTTCGCCGCGCCACTCAGCTTTGACGTTCGCTACGAGACTCCTAGCGGCTTGCCGTTGCTCGGGATTGGGCGTAGCTTTTTCCCATGCTCGAAGCAGAACTGATTCGCGGGATGTCAATGGCGGAGCGTCTGCGCGCCTTGGAGCAGCTTTGGGATGCTGTGTGCCGAGACGATGCCGACGTCGCTTCGCCGGATTGGCATGCGGCGGTGCTGGAGGATCGGAAAGCGCGGGCGGCACGAGGTGAGGCCCGGTTCCTCACGCTTGAGCAGCTGAGGGCGCGCCTTCGTGCTGGCCAGCCATGACCGTCCTGATCCTCGACGATGCCGCTGCTGACTTGGAAGCCGGCCGCCGGTTCTACGAGTCCCGAGAGCAGGGCGTCGGCAATTACTTTGTGGAGTCCCTGCTCTCGGACGTCGAATCGCTGATACTTTACGCCGGTACTCACCGTCGGCATTTCGGGCTGCACCGGATGCTGTCGAAGCGGTTTCCGTTCGGGATCTACTATGAGATGGAGGGCGACACCGCCTCCGTGTATGCCATCCTTGATATGCGGCGAGATCCAGTCTGGCTGCGGGCGGAGTTGCACAAGAGAACGTAGCGAATCAGGTAGCCGAGGGGATTGCCCTCTCGGCCCCCACATCACCTGACATGCGGGTCCGCACTAGGCGGTTCCGGTCAGATTAACGGAGGCAGGATCCCAGTAGGGGTTCTGCTTTCCGTAATGCAGTTCGATCCACTGTGCCTTCAAGTCCGGCACGCCTTGTTCCCGCAGCCACGCGTTGTTCAACGCGCGCTGCACGATTCCGTTGCCACTCATCCACCAGTAGCCGCGACGGCAGCGACTGGCCTTCATCACCTCGTCGGGCTGTATGCCCAGGGAGATGAGATGCCGCCGCCGTGCCCGGGACACAGATCTCCCTGAGTAAGGACGTGAACTCTCCCTGAGTAACCGGATCATTTACCTCCGGAACCGAACACGGGACTTCGCTGTGTGGTGCCAGCTGGTCCGTTCCGTCAGCCTTATATGATCTTTCTGTCCGTCGGCTCATCAGTTTTGACTGAGGCTTCCTTCCCACGGGACCTCGCGATCCCGCAGTTGCTTCTGTCTAACGTTTGGATCATCCTGCCCCTCATCCAGAGGAACCTGATGACCGTGTTCACACATAGGGGACTTTCACCCCATCAGTTCACGCCCATGTCAGGCGCACACCAGACGATTCACCAGAACCGCCACCCGGCGTCGCGCATACGATTGTCTTCAGGAATTTGGACGTTGGATTCGCTGCCAAAGTTCGCTCACGGTGACGGTCGGTGATCTTGTCGTTCGCCCAATCAAGTTCCTTGTGCTCCTCAACATTGAGACCACACTTCGACTATGAACACACGCGATTCAAACTCATCAGCCCCGATTGGACTCGATAAAGCCACAAGACGGATGCTTGTTGCTGGCCTCGCTGTTACCTTGCTGGGGGCGGGATTGACCCTCTGGGAGGTTCTCGCTCCGGCCACCACTTTCGTCGGCGAAGGCATCGCGAGAGCAGTGCTGATTTCTGGATTGGCAGTCATTGCATTGGGCTTCTCTCGAGCAACAGGCAGGTGGTCTTGTCGTCAAAGATAGCCCACACGCTACGGACATCATTCACATGTGGCGCCATAACTGCCAACCAAGGGCGAACAAGGCGCGGCTGGACAACCGCTGGGGCTGCTCTGTCGGTCATGATTTCCGTAACATGAACCCGCCATCCCGTTTTAACGCTCCCCCCCGCCCCAACGGTGCCAGCGCTTGAGCGTTCGACTGGATCAGTATACCCCGTTGAGTTTGTCAGGGCTCTACGGTAAGTTCACAAGCGATGATGGACTGGCGAGCATGTGATGCTGTCGAGCGCTCCCCTTCGGTTGTGAGCGGTGCGTGGGTCTTTCGTGGTACACGAGTGCCCGTCCGCGCGCTGTTCGAGAACCTCGAGGACGGCGCGACAGTCGATGATTTCTTGGAGTGGTTCCCGGGTGTGACTAGGCGGCATGTGGAGGCAGTGCTTGAGCACGCAGCTGCCAGTCTTGCGACCGAAGCAGTCGCATGAGGATTCTCTTCGATCAGGGCACTCCCGTCCCATTGAGGCGACACTTGTGCCCGCATGTTGTGGATACAGCTGCTGAGCTTGGGTGGTCGACGCTGCAGAATGGTGACTTACTGGCTCAGGCCGAAGCCGCTGGGTATAAGCTTTTACTGACGAAGGACCAGCACCTGAGGCACCAGCAGAGATTGGAGGGACGGAAGATCGGCTTGGTCGTGCTCATGACGACATCATGGCCTAAGATCCAGAAGCAGGTTGCGAGAGTGCAGCAAGTGGTCAGCGACCTCCCCGGGGGCGGATATGCGGAGGTGTCCCTTTAGGCAGTCGAACCAGTCGCGCCGGCGAACGCCGAGCAGCACCATCAGCCAGCAGGGACACACTGGACTCGGCGCCGCTGCTCACAGCGTTCGCCCAGACACTCACACAGTATGATGACCTTATCCGTTCGAGTCGCTGCCATGCTGCTGCTGGGTTCAGCGTTAACCAGCACCCCGGCATCGGCGGATCCATACGCGATTTTTCGGTCTGACAATGGGGGGCAATCGTGGATTCGTTCAGATGCCGGCATGCCTGCACAATCTCGTATCAACGCGTTTGGGTCAGCAGAGGGAGCTTTCTTCGCTGGAACGGACTCCGGTATCTTTTGGTCACGAGACGATGCACACAGTTGGCAGCCTGCTCAAGGTGCGGGGTCAACCGCTCGTATACTATGCTTTGCCCATCTGGGTCGGAAAGTGTTCGCCGGGACCGATAGCAAAGGAATGTTAATGTCACTGGACGGGGGACGGTCGTGGGTCAGGAATGCCACGTTTCCTCCTCAGAAGCCGCGATGCCTACTTTCATTCCACGGCAGAATTTATGCCGGAACGGATGCGGGTGGGGTAGTCTCCTCCGGAGATGATGGGCAGACGTGGATCGCTCTGGCGGCTGGCTTTCCAGCTGGCGCGCAGGTGTTTTCCATGACGGAGGTGGAAGGTATTTTGTTCGCGGGTCTATACAATCGAGGGCTCATTGCCTGGGACGGGCAAAAGCAATCTTGGTCTCAGGTTCGAGGCGTTCAGCCGCTGGCGCTGGCAAGTGCCGGTGGCGTACTAATCGCGGGACATAATCCGGGCGGGCTTTACTGGAGCAGAGATTTGGGAGTCACTTGGTCGAAGGGGACCCCAGCTGTCGATACGGCCAACCGGCTTGGGTTAGCGCTTGCCGGAGATAGCGGAGAGCTTTTAGCCGACGCCCCAATTTGGGAAATGGCCTCCAGCGGCAGTATGGTATTTGCCGGTGCTTCGTCAGGCATTTACCTCTCAGACGACTTGGGTCAGCACTGGACTCGTGCGCGCAAAGGGCTTCCACCGGAGAGTCCTGGCATAGCATTTCTGGTGAGGCGGGAGTTGATCCTCGCTGCCGCACCGATCCAAGGGAACAAAGGCGAACGAGACGGTCCAGCGAACGGGAGCCAGCCGTTCAGCTCGCAGTAGAAATCGAACGCCATCGGCGGCCGGCTCCCCTCGCTGACCTTTGCGTTGATATGGCTGACCGAAAGTCAAGAGGGCAGAGCAATTCTGCGCTCGAAGGGGGATCGAGGTGAGGTGAGCCGGAGACCGGTCAGCAGGTGAAGTGGAGACGGCGGATATCCCGGAACACAAAGAACTCAGGAGGCGGCTTGAGAGCGAATCGGATTCGCACGAGAAGAGCAAGCAAAGGGCGAACACTTTCGATTTTTCATCAACCTCTCGGAGACAACTGACGGCCCCCTCAAGCCAGGAAGCGCTCCAGAGCATGGATAGCAACAAGTCCCTCGGCGTATGCATTGTCCTGGCTGCGTGCATCGTAGCGGGCGCACTGTCCTACCACGCCAACAAGACCAGCCCCCGCACGGAAGAGGAAACCGGTATTGGACGATACCAGTTCCAGCCCTCGAACCCACCAGGGGTGATCTGGATAATCGACACCGTCACCGGCGAAATCACTTTCCGTAGCGGTTGACCGACTCGAAAGGAAACAAGACAACTTCGGACCTGAATTCGAATTCATTTGAAGGCGCGGTTGGACACTGGGAACAAATCCGGTTCCGCTGACGCAAGTGTCTAACGGAATCACCACATCGAACGCCGAGCTCATGCGCGCTCGTTTCATGTCAAATATCTTCCACCCGCCCTACCCCACCTGATCAACCAACATTCAAACCGCGTCTCGCATCCACCCGGGCCCGATGATATAAACATCCAAACTCCTGCCAGATCGCTATCTGATCAAAACAACCCCAACCGCGGCTGTCACAGGACAGAACACAATCAATGCTTCAGACCTACCTCATTATTGGCTGGTTCGCACTACCCACAGTTGTGTCGAGTATGTTGCTCTGCGCTCGGCGACCCATACGCCCCATCTGGATAGGCGTCGCTTGGTTAGCCTCCGCAATCGCCGGAACCTTCCTTCTAGCCAATTACGTATGGGCCATCGACGCCCAGCTCCTCGCAGAAATCGACAAATATGAACCGGGCACCCCCGAGGCAAACCGTGCGTCCGAGGACTGGGCAAGCGATACAGGTAGATCCTTTCTGCTACTGCTAAGCCCCCTGCTGACAGCCACCTGGTACGGAGCCGTGCCTCTGTTGCTGTTCGGCCTCAGATGGATCGTCCGAAAAAAGCTCACTGCTTCCCATGCAACGGCGAATGTCAGGAAACACGCCCAAGCCGCAAGGCAGCCCGGCAAGGATCGCCCCACCGCCCCACCCCCACTCATCGACTAAAAGCCGCATGCAGTCCGCCCGACATGAGGCTGCCCCCTTCCCCTGCCTCATCGGATCGAGAAAATCAGTGCGTCCACCTGGACAAACCCGGTGCTCACCATGGACCGACCGGATTAACACCTCATGAAATTCGTGGGGCACCTCGGGCCTCCACCTTGGTTCTGGCTGCCTGATGGCGAATGGAGGCGATACCATTGTTGTCTAGGGTCCTCCCGGAGAGAGCGCTCCTTGTACGGCTGTGTACCGTGGTCCTTCCCGGGACAGCCAATGGCTCGATCTAGTGCAAGTTCTTCTTGTCACGTCAGCGACCGGCAAACGCGCCCATCCTGCTTTCCTTTGGAAAGCCCGCTCCACAGGGAGTATGTTCCTCCCATGAATCCCAAGGCGCTCTACCGCATGATCGAAGAACTTCGCCAACAATGCCGCTTCGGCTTGCTCACCTTCGAATCGCTCCGACTCCGCCTCAATGACCTGAACACGGAACGCGTCTTCGTTGAAACCCACGCCTTCCTCGGCCATGCCACGATGGTATCCCGACTCCTCTGGCCCAGCCGCCCCGAATCCACCCAGCGCGGCGAACTGCTCCGGTCCGAACTGAAGCTGCCCGACGCCTCACCCCTGCGCATGACCGGTAACCGCAGCCAGATCGACCGCTTCGACGAAGCCTACGAGGACTGGCTCAGCTCCCTGCCCGATGCCGGTTACGTGGACATGAACCTCATGCCCTCAGGAACCATGCTCGGCTCCAAAGAAGACGTATTCCAGCGCAGCCTCGACCCCGATACCCTGACCCTGAACCTGCGAGGCATACCCATCGACCTTCGCCAGATAGCAGAAGCCCTGCGGACGCTTGAACACGCCACGCAGGGCTGGCTGCGAAATCACAATCCCTGGTAGGGATCACTGAAAGTCCAACGCCGGAGGCAAAGGAGGAATCGAAGGATCCGGCAACCCTCCAGCATCAGCCCCGGCATCACCCTCCGCCGCCGGCTCTTCCACCTTGAGAAAATCCGCCCGGCTCTTCAGCAGATTCTCCACCGTCCACTTGGACACAATGTAGGTCCACCCATCGAGCTTCTGCTCCTTCTTCAGCTTCTCCTGCAACTTCTCGGTCTTCTCCTTGAACTCCTTGTCCAGTCGCTCCTTGTCCTCAGCAGATTCACCCTCCGGCGCCTCACGCTCAGCCGGAAAATCAGCTGCAACATTCACCTGCACGTAGTAGTTGTCGTTCGTCCCAACCGCAGACCCGACGTTCAGGATGTAGGTAAATCCTTCAAAGGTGGAAAGCTTCGCCACAACCCCCGAGCCCACCCCAGTCACCGAGGCATCCAAAGCCGGGTCCGCCACATCAATAAAGCTCGGCCACGACAACAAATTCCCCACCGGCGCAGCTTTCCCCGTGTCCAAAACCTCCCCCTCAGCTGCGTCAGCCAGCTTTAACTCACCCGCCTCCACCTCGCGCACAATCTTCCATGAGTTCGTCGACTCAGCATGCGTAACCTCCGCACTCCTCAACTTCTCCACCTTGAAGAACTCCTTGTCGATCCACTGATCCGCCTCGGTCTTGATGTTGGTAAATGCCTTGTCCACCAACGCGACATCATCCCCCGCCCCCGCCACATACACCCATCGCCCGTCAGGCCAGCTGTCCTCGCCAAATTGCGACGGCGTCGCCGACTTGCGCATCTTTTGCTTGCCCAGAATCAACTTCGCCACCGGCTTGCCGTCCGTCCCACTAAAACTCACCAGCGTGCCGGCCGACTCCACCCCCTCACCCGGCTCCACCAACTGCAGCCGCTTGCGATCCGAAGCCGAAGCCTTCTCGCTCTGAACAGCCTTCAACTCCCACACCTCCCGCAGAAATGTGCTCAAATCAGCATAATCCGCCGGATAACCGTAACGCTCCTCCAGCTTCCAGACGCCATCCTGCTTCTTCAAATGCAGGGTGTTCGTGCCATCGTTGATCACCACACCCGCCACATCGTTCAGCGGAAACTCAGGCAGCACCTTGCCCCCCAACCCGCCACCAGAGGTCTGATACGACGCCTCCCGCTGACGGGTGATCAATAAACCAGCCCCGCCCAGCACAAGGGCCAACAAAACGATGAAAGTCAGTTGTTTCGCCTTCATTGCGCAGCAGTCTTCTTACGTTTGATTACAGCGATGCCAATGCCCGAGATCGTCACCAGCAAAGGCATCAGCGCGATGTTATACCACTTCATCCGGTTCTCCAGTGCGTCGACATCCTGACGCAGGTTGCGCCGCACCATCTTCAACTCCTTGCGGGCATCCGCCTCCTTCGTCCGGAAATTCTCCAGCTCCTGCTGCTGCTCCGGTGACAAGATAAAGCGCTGCCCATCCGTCTTGGTGCTCTGCAGTGAGCTCAATTTGCTCTGCGTCTCCTGCAAATCCGCCTCCAGATCCCGTATGCGACTGCGATAACGATCCTGCGCCTGAGCCTCCAATTGCTTCACCACGGTGAAGGGACGATTCAACGAGGCCCGGCTCCGCACCGCGATCAGGTTGCTGTCACCCGCCAATAACTCCACCATGCTCTGTCCAAAACTCAGGTTGCCGTTCTGAGGAATAATGATCCGCTGACCAAACAGGCTCTGCACCTGCGCCGCCACCGGATCAAACAACATGTCACTGTCACCCACCAACACCACGGAAGTCTCAGTAGTGCCTTCCTTTAAACCGGAATCAACCGCCGGCTTATCCTCACCCTCAGTCGCTCCCGCCACCGCACCCGGCTTGCCCTCCGGAAACGCCGTCTTGAACTTGCCGTCCAAACGCAAAGCCAGCGCCTGCTCGGTCCCGCCTGGCTTGAAGTCCTTGTCCACTCCTCCGCCAAACTGCGCCATGATCTTGTCCACCAACATCGAATTGCCCGAGGTCTTGATCAGCACCGTCTGCGTCAACCCCTCAGCCGGTGTCCCGGTAAACACGCCCGCGTAAGGCATCAGCATGTTGTCCAATTCACCCGTCACAGGGTCGTCCTGGTTCAAGGCCGTCTTGTCCAGCATCAACACCGCCGGCGCCTCCTCCGGTCGACCATTGCGCGCTAAGGTCGCCTTGAAAGTCATGTCCGATACACACTTGCTCACGTCAAACTGAACCCCCCACGCCTTGAACAAGGCCTCCATGCTGGAACCGCTGTTCATCGCCTGCTGCATCGGGTTCATCCCCTGCGTCTGCTGGTTGTCCGCAAAGGACAACGGATCCACAAAAGCCAGAAGCTTCCCACCCCTCAGGACGAACTGGTCAATCGCATACTGCGTCCCGTCCGTAATGTCCCGGGGATGAATCACCACCAGCAACTGGATGTCCTCATCAATCGTCTCCGCCGTCATGGGCACCTCGCGCACCTCAAAGTCACGCTTGAACTCGCTGATGATAATCCACGGATCCTGCCCCCTCGGCATCTGTCCCATCTGCGCCATCATCGGATTCGCCGGCATGCCCTGCACCGGTAACACACTCATCACCCCAACGACCGGCTTCTCCGTTCTCGTCACCCCCGAAATGGCCCGCGCCAGGTCATACTCCAACAACCGCTCGCGCGAAGGCGACAGAAACGGAATCGCCACCCGCTCGTCCAAACGCGACACCGATAACCCCAGATAAAACGACTCGCCATACGGCGGCAACGGCTGCCCCTCAATCCCGTCCACCCGCGCAGAATCCTCCGCGTCCGAGTCCGGCTGGGGATCAAACTTGACAACCTTAACCTTCCCGCCCGAAGCCCGCTTCACGGCGTCCAATACGTCCTCCACCTGACGCGCATAGTTCAGCAAGAACACGGACTCCGCCGTCGCATCCTCCACCTGCGTGCAATAAAAACGAACGGTCACCTCCGACTCGAGATTGCGCAGGATGGCTCGCGTGCCGTCAGACAAGGTGTGCGCCTTCTCCTCGGTCAAATCCAACCGGGTCTTCAACGCACCCACAACCACGTTCAGGCCCACCAGCAGCAGGAACATCGCTCCCACCCCGACGACCGAATACAGGTAAGTTTCCAGCGATTTGTTTTTCATCGTGATACCTCCCGCAAAGTTAACCAGCCCGATGACCGCGCAATATCACGCCAGTCGTAAACAGGCTGAATCCAATCAAAGACAAAAAGAACACCACATCACGCGAATCCAACAGCCCCTTCTGGAAAGGCTCAAAATGCGTGATCACACTAAACGATGCCACCGCGTTCACCATGGTCGGACCAAACCACGATGACAACATGTTCGTCACCGGAGGAAAGCCCGCCAATATCAGAAAGAGGCAAATCACCACCGACACAATAAAACTCACCACCTGGTTCCGCGTCATCGCCGATGTCATGCACCCAATGGCAAGATAAGAACCCGCCAACAGGAAACATCCAAAGAAACTCCCCAGAATTACCCCGTTGTCCGGATCACCCAGATAATTCGCCGTGATCCACAACGGAAACATCAGCAGCAGCGCCAAACCCAAAAACAACCAGCTCGCCACAAACTTGCCCACAATCGCCTGCCACGATGTCACCGGCATGGTGAACAAGAGCTCAATCGTCCCTAACCGCCTCTCCTCCGACCACAACCGCATCGCCACCGCCGGCACCAAAAATAAAAACAACCACGGCTGCCATAAAAAATACGTCACCAATGAAGCCTGCCCCAACTCAAAGAACGGAGCCCGCCCCACCATGAACGTGAAAAACCCGCTCAACAGCAGATATATCACCAGAAATACATAAGCCACCGGCGACGCAAAATAGCCGGTCAACTCACGCTTCGTGATCGCTACAATGTTGCCAAGACTCGTATTCATGATTCCTTCGCAGTGTCCGGACGCGTAATGCTCCGGAAAACTTCATCCAATCGCCCCTCCTCCGTGTGCAACTCCTCCAGCTGCCAGCTCTCACGCCCGGCCAACTCCGAAATGCTGCGGGCCAAATCCCCGTTCCGGCATGCGTCCGAAGGAAATACCCGAACCACCGCCTTGCCCTCCTCCTCCTTCACCACACTCGTCTTCTTCACTGTCGGTAAACCACCCAGCTTGCCCGAGATCACCGAGCCACCCTGCCCCGCAACCCGCACGGTCACCGCCCCCGCCATCTCGCTCCGCGCCCGCAACTCAGCCGGCGTCCCGTTCGCCACAATCTGCCCCCGATCAATGATGATCGCCCGCGAACAAACCGCATCCACCTCCTCCAGAATATGCGTCGAGAAAATGATCGCCTTCTTCTGACCCATCCGACGAATCAACTGTCGCACCTCATACTTCTGGTTCGGATCCAACCCGTCGGTCGGCTCGTCCATGATCAAAATCTGAGGATCGTGAATGATCGACTGCGCAAAACACGTCCGGTGCCGATAACCCTTCGACAACGTCTCCACACTCTGGTGCATCACGTTCTCCAGAAAACAGGTCTCAATCACCCGGTGCACCGCACGCTTCCGCTCCTCCCCTCGCATCCCCCGCAGCTCAGCCGTGAAATTCAAGAAACCATACACGGTCATGTCCGAGTAAGCCGGAGCGTTCTCCGGCAAATACCCCAGTAGCCGCTTCGCCTCAGTGGGCCGCTCCACCATGTCGAAATCACCCACGCGAATACTCCCGCCCGTCGGCGGAATAAAACCCGTGATCATGCGCATGGTGGTGGATTTTCCCGCGCCGTTGGGCCCAAGAAATCCCAGCACTTCGCCCTTCTCCACCGTGAAGCTCACTCCGTTCACGGCCACTTTGGGACCAAATATCTTTTTGAGGTTTTGGACTGTAATCATGCCAAATCCTTTCCTTAGAACAGGAAAAAACGAGAAACCGTATCTATCCGAGCTGCCCGTTTTGTCAAGATTGCACGCCTCATAACCCACCCCAAAGAGCATTAAATCTCTGTAATCCAATCACCCGCACCCCCAAACAAATGCCGTCCCCAATCGGATCTCGCTCGCCATCCACCCCCATCCAGTCCAACCTCCACACCGTGTTCGCCACCCTCCAACACACCACCAAACTACCCCTCATCGCCTCCGCTGCACTCCTGCCCACACTCCTCTTCTGCAGCTGCATCACCCCAAAGCTCCCCGCCTTCGAAACCGCCTCCCCAGGCTGGCATATCTCCACCGGCCAAGCCGTCTGGACCCCCGCCCCCAACACAAACCCCATCGCCGGCGATTACCTCATCGCCACCCACCCCGACGGACGCGTCCTCATCGACTTCTCCAAAGGCTCTCTCTCCGTCGCCTCAGTCCGCACCACCCCCACCGCATGGCGTATCGAAATCCCCTCGCAAAACCGACGCATCGGCAGCCGCGGACTCCCCCCCGCACGCTCCAGCTGGCTCGTGCTCGCCCGGGATCAAGCCGGATTCCCTCCCCCAAAACCCTGGACCTTCACCACCACCACCAACCAATCCCTCCTCCTCCAATCCACCTCATCCGGCGAGAGCCTTGAACTCTACCCCGCGCTTCCTTAGCTTCCCCAATTCCAAATGGCATCCCGCTGGACTCGATGGTGGTGGCTGCTCCCAGCCGTTCTGCTCCTCTTCGGACTGATACGGCTGCGCTTCGACGTCGAAATCCTGAACCTCCTCCCCCCACGCCTCCCCGTCGTCCAAGGTCTCCAGCTCTACCAAACCCACTTCGCCAATACCCGGGAACTCATCCTCACTCTCGATGCACCAG
Organism: Verrucomicrobiota bacterium; assembly: GCA_046047235.1. GTDB lineage: Bacteria > Verrucomicrobiota > Verrucomicrobiia > Limisphaerales > JAHDYP01 > JBMTVN01. The sequence continues at coordinate 12,396 of JBJOII010000107.1, forward strand.
ACCGCGAAACCGCCACCGCCGCCGCAGAATCCCTCGCCACAAACCTCAGCACCCACTCCAACCTCACCACCAGCGTCAATTGGCAGGCCCCCGGCCGCGAAGACCCAAACGCCGCCGCCGAATTCACCGCCTACCTCTGGCTCAACCAACCCGAGGATGTAACCAAAGATCTACTCAAACGCCTCCAGCCCGAAGCCATCCGCACAACCCTGCTCGAAGCCCGCGAAGAACTCGCCACCGCCCTCTCCCCCGACCGCATCGCCCGCCTCAGCTACGACCCGCTCAGCCTCACCTCGGTCCCCGGTTGGAATACCTCCCTCGGACCCAACGCCGCCGAACAGGACCTCTTCGCCTCCGCCGACGGCCGCTTCCGCGCCATCTTTGTCCAAGGCCCGGATAACATCTCCGACTACCGTAGCTGCGCCACTTGGATCCGCCAAATACGCCAACTCGTCGGCCATTGGCAAACCAACTTCATCCAGCAAAACCCCAATGCCCACCTCGAGATCAAAATCACCGGCCAACCCGCCTTCATGGCCGAAATCGGTGGCGGCATGGAAGGTGACCTCATCCGCTCCGTCCTTGGCATGTTCCTCGTCATCGGCAGCCTCTTCTACCTCGCTCACCGCACCTGGTGGCCCCTGCAAAAACTGCAGGTCATGCTCCTCCTCATCCTCATCGGAACTCTCGCCCTCGGCGGCCTCTTCTTCGGAAAACTCAACGTCGTCAGCGTCGGCTTCGCCGCCATGCTCCTCGCCCTCGCCGTCGATTACGGACTCGTCCTCTACCAGGAAGCCATCCTCGCCCCCAACCTCAACGCCCGCCAACTCCGCCAACTCCTCGGCCCAGGTATCTTCTGCGCCGCCCTCACCACCGCCGGCGCCTTCCTCGCCGCCGCCCTATCCGGCCTCCCCGGCCTCGTCCAAATGGGACTCCTCGTCGGCGCAGGCATCCTCCTCGCCGCCGCCATCATGCTCTACATCTTCCTCCCCTGGATCTGTAAATCCCGCCCCGCAACAAACTCCCCAACCCCACCCGCAAACCCTGCGCCAACAACAATCTCCCCCCAATTCTCCGCGCTCCCGCGCATGGCCACCACACTCACCCTGCTCGGCAGTTCTCTCCTCATACTCCTCCTGCTCGGCCTTCCCAAAGTCGACCACGGCACAGAAGCCCTCCGCCCCCTCCATAGCGAAGCCTACGCCGCCCTCGAAAACCTCAAGGCCCGCTTCGGCCGCACCGCAGAACCCTTCTGGCTCCTCCTCCACGCACCTGATGATTCAACCATGATCCAACAGCTCGCCGATGCCGACCAACTGCTCAAAACCGCCCGCCAGGAAAAGCGCATCGATAGCTACACTCTACCCCATGGCCTCTGGCCCAACCCCGAACACCAGGCCACCAATCGAACCCTCCTCGCAAACCAGATCCCCTCCCACACCACCCTCCTCGAAATTGGCGAACAAGCCGGATTCACTGAACGCTCCCTCACTTTCGCTACCTGGATCCTCGATACCCTCAATACCGCCACCTCCACCCCAAACCTCTTCCTCCCCCATAGCCCCCTCGGCCAATGGGCACTCTCCCGCCTGGCCGACCGCTCCACCCCCTCCCCCTACGCCCTCGGCATCATCCACCCCAACCCGGACCAACCGAACCCAACCCAACTTGCCAGGGACTTCACCCAACCCGGCAAATCCTGGCTCACCAACTGGGATGCCCTCGGCGAAGAACTCCTCACGCACGTCCAACACGACCTCAAACTCATCCTCCCCGCCGTCTTCCTGCTCCTCCTCGGCACGCTCACACTCACATTCCGAAGAACCACAGAAATCCTCCTCGGCTTCGCCGCACTCCTCCTCAGCCTCCTCATCCTCCAGGCCGTCATGTCCCTCGCAGGCTGGACCTGGAACCTCATGAATGTCATCGCCCTCCCCGTCCTCCTCGGCACCGGCGTCGATTATAGCATCCACATGCAACTCGCCCTCCGACGCCATAACGGAAACCTCACCACCGTCCACCACGGCGTCGGCCGCGCCCTCCTCCTCTGCGGCGCCACCACCATCGCCGGCTTCGCCTCCCTGACGCTCTCAAGTAACTCCGGCCTCGCCAGCCTCGGCAGCCTCTGCGCCACAGGTATGATCTTTATCGTCCTCACCACAGTCTTCCTCCTCCCCGCCTGGTGGCAGCTCGCCAACAAAAACCAGAACCCAACCCAACCGCTAACCCCACCCCCACCCCAATCCTCAAACGAAAACCCCAACACCCCCACCAGCTCCAAATTCTACCGCGCCGAACTCTGGCAACTCGCCCTGGCCACAACCCGCCGGATCCCCCGCCCCGCCCTCCATGCCCTCGCCTCCCTCACACACCGCAAAACTCAAAGCCAAACAACTCTATCAACAGTTCGGCCGAAAACTCGTCGACCTCTGGCTCTACGAATCCCAATCCAATATCGAACACCTCTTCGGCCAACTCCACGGCGCCGAAGGCTTCCACGAAAAACTCCGGTCCAAAAAAGGCGTCCTCCTCGTCACGCCACACCTCGGCAACTGGGAGTTCGGCGGACCCGTCCTCGCCCGCCATGGCATCCGCCTCCTCGCCCTCACTCTCGCCGAACCCCACGAACCCCTCACCGAAATCCGTAAAAACGCCCGCGCCCAACACGGCATCGAAACTCTCGTCGTCCGCCAAGACCCCTTCGCCTTCCTCGAAGTCATCCGCCGACTCCAAAACGGCGAGGTCGTCGCCCTCCTCGTCGACCGGCCACCCAAAGGCACATCCACCCCCGTCACGCTCTTTAACCAAACCATCGCCGCCTCAGTCGCCCCCGCCGAAATCGCCCGCGCCTCCGGATGCCTCATCCTCCCCGTCCACCTCGTCCGCAACCCCACCGGCCGCTACGACGCCACGGTCCTCCCCGAAATCCAATACGACCGCGCCAGCCTCCGCTCCCCCACTGCCCGACACCAGCTCGCTGGCGAAATCCTGCGTGCGTTCGAGAACACAATACGGCAGCATGCCGACCAATGGTTCCATTTCGTTCCCATCTGGTCGCCCAATACCTCAGACGCCTCGCCGCGCTCGCGACAATAACCCTCACGCTCCCCGCCACCAGCGCCGACAACCCCGCCTCCCCCGAAGGCCTCAATCGCTGGCTCGCCCAACAGGCAGATATCCAAACCTGGTCAGCCGAAGTCACCCAAACCCGCACTCTCCAGTCCCTCGCCCAACCCCTCACCACCCAGGGCCGCGTCTGGTTCAAAGCCCCCAATCTCTTCCGCTGGGAACTCGGCCAACCCGCCCGTACCATAGCCATCCGTGAACCGGAACAACTCGTCCTCCTCTACCCACGCCTAAAACGCGCCGAAATCTATCCCCTAACCGGTGACAAAACCGGCCCCTGGCGCAGCTCCCTCACTCTCCTCGAAGCCGGCTTCCCCCGCCAACAGGACGACCTCACAACACAATTCAACGTTCTCAAAGTCGAAACGTCCGGCGAATCCTCCATCGTCCACCTCGAACCCAAAGCCGCCGAAGCACGCCGCTGGGTCACCAGTATCCAGGTCACTCTCCGCACCACCAATCTCAACCTCGAAGCAACTCAGCTCACCTTCGCCGACGGATCAACGCTCCGTAACGAATTCCACAACGCCCAGCCCAACAGCGAAATCAATCCCGACCTCCTCAAAGCCTCCATCCCGAGCGATTTCGAAACCTCCCTGCCTACCCAATAAACCCCAAACCCGCCTCAGTATGAACCCCCGCCCAACCACACCCCAAGGCTCCAGCCGACGCCGCTTCCTCAGCACCGCCACTCTCGCCGCCACCTGCTCCCCAGCCATCCTCACCGGCGCACCCCACCCCATCGACAACCTCGCCGCGTTCAAGATCACCAATGGCCGCATCCGCCAATCCATCATGGGCTGGACGTTTAATCCCATGCCCACCATGGAACTGGCCCGCCATTGCAAAGATATCGGCCTCGTCGCCATGGAGGGCGTCGGCTCGGAACATTACGCCGCCATCCGCCAGCTCGGACTCCAAATCTCCCTCGGCAGTAGCCACGGCTTCGCCCAAGGCCCCCTCAACCCAGCCAACCACGACACGGTCGAAACGGAACTCCTCAAAGGTATCCAGCTCGCCACCCAATACGGCTTCAATCAGGTCATCACGTTCACCGGCATGCGCGAACCCGGCATCTCCGACGAAGCCGCCATCCGTAACTGCGTCGAATGCTGGAAACGCGTCATCCCCGAGGCGGAAAAGCAAGGCGTCACACTCTGCCTCGAACACCTCAACTCACGCGATAATTCACACCCCATGAAAGGCCACCCCGGCTACTTCGGCGATGATGTCGACCTCTGTGTCGACCTCATCCGTAAAGTCGATTCGCCTAACATGAAACTCCTCTTCGACATCTACCACGTCCAAATCATGCACGGTGATGTGATCCGCCGAATCCGCCAATATCACGATGTCATCGCTCACGTGCATACTGCCGGCAACCCCGGCCGCGCCGAACTCGATGACACCCAGGAAATCCACTACCCCGGTGTCCTCAAGGCCCTTCTCGATACCGGCTACACCGGCTACGTCGCCCAGGAATTCATCCCCACCTGGCCCGACCCCATCCTCGCCCTCCGCCACGCCGCACGCACCTGCGATATCTAAACCCCCACATCAGCCCTTCCCCAGACCACTGAAGAAGCATCCCCCAGCAAGGACTCCATTCATGTAAGGCAGGTTCACGCGGATAATCTCAGAACCCTCACACCGGCACCATTCACGCTCCCCGCTCCCGGCCACTATCCACCATCCACGATCTACGATCCCCCCACCTAAATCTCAATCTGCAACCACCACCGCAGAATTCCCGGCCCCCAAAACATCCAAATCACCGCCGCTAACGCAATGTAGGGCCCATACGGCAACCGGCTCGACCACTCCCGCTTCCCCACCGCAATCAAGGTAATCCCCACCAACGCCCCGATAAACGCACTCGCCGTCAAAGAAAACAAAGTCGCCTGCCAACCCAAAAAGGCCCCGATCGCCCCCATAAATTTCACATCGCCAAAACCCATCGCCTCCCGCGGAATCGTCAGCTTGTCCGTCACTACCTCCAACCACTCAATCGGCTCCGGATCATACTCGTCCTCCCCAATCCGTAGCAGATGCTTCGATACCGCCACATCCACATCCCAATAACACCGGTCCACCATCTGTACCCGCTCCGCCCGAAACCGAATCGTGTCCGACTTCCGATAAAAGAACTCGTCATACGGCACGGCCTCCTCCGGCAAAATCAAAGCCTCGTCGGTAAATAACAACCGCACCGGCTCCTCAAAATCCACGTTCTGCTTGCCAAACATCAGCTTGCCCAACCGCACAATCCCATACACCAACCCAAACCCCACCAGCCCCCCCACCAATGACGCCAATATCCCCTCCAAAACCCCCTTCGCCCCGTGCAGCGACGGCAACAACGCCGAACACACCATCCCCGCCCACATCCCCCCAATCGTAATCTCGTCAGGAATAATCATGTGCTCCAAATCAATGAAGGTGGCCGCCACAAACGCCGCCAACAGAAACGCATAAACCAAAGCCCTCCACGCCGAATCCTCCCCAAACGCCAGCCAACTGCTCAAAAATAAAAACGCCGTCAGCAACTCCACCAAAAAATACCTCACGGAAATCGGCGCCCCACAGTTCTTGCAACGCCCCCGCAACATCAACCACGTTACCAACGGCACATTCAAATACATCGGTATCGAATACCCGCAGTGCGGACAATGCGACGGCGGCGAAACCACACTCTCCCCCCTCGGCATCCGGTAAATGCACACGTTGAGGAAACTCCCCACCATGCTGCCGAACACAAAAAAGACCACCGCCCAAAACGCATCCGGCACCGCTGCCCAAACCCGCGGATCAAAAACCGGCTCTAACACGTAGCCTCCTCTAAATGGGACCGCAACGCCTCCCGCATCACCTCCACCGGCCCCGGCCGCCCAGTCCATAACTCCAACGCCCTCACCCCCTGATACAACAACATCCCCATCCCGTTGCACGCCGGCCTCCCAGCCGCCCGCGCATCCCGCAACAACCGCGTCTCCGCCGGTCGATAAATCATGTCATACACCGCACCCACCCGACCCAAATCCAAACCACTCCCCTCCAAAGGACTCCCATCCCCCGCCTTCAAACCCAAAGAGGTCGCGTTCAAAACCAAATCCACCGATCCATCAGGATACCCCACCTCCACCCGAACCCCCGGATGCCTCACCCCAATCTCATCAGCCACCTCCCGCGCCTTCGATTCCGTACGGTTAACCAGATAAAGCGAACGCACCCCCGCACTCGCCAGCTTCAACGCCGCCGTCCTCCCCGCACCCCCAGCTCCCAAAACCACCATATCCGCCCCGCCCACCCCCACACCCAAATCCTCCTCCACCGACCGCACAATCGCGTCCGCATCCGTATTAAAACCCTTCGCCCGCACCTCCCCCTCCACCCCACCCTCCAATAACCCGACCGGAACCCAGTCCCCCCCCGCATCCCGCGCCTCAAACCGGATCGTGTTCACCGCCCCCCAACGCCGCGCCGTCTCATCCAGCTCGTCCACCATCGAAACCGCCAGCAGCTTGTGCGGCACAGTCAAATTCAACCCCAAGAACCCCATCGCCCTCGCCCCCTCAATCGCCTCCCCCAAACGCTCCGGTAACACCTCAAATGCCAAATACCGCCAGTCCAACCCCAAGGCTGTAATCCCCGCATTCTGCATCGCCGGCGATGCCGAATGCCGAATCGGATGTCCCAACACAGCACAGTAACGCGTGCTCGCAGATAGTTCCTGATGGTTCCCGCCAATCACGCGGCTCTTATACGCAAGCCCACCCACGCTTCAAAGACCAGATTTTCAGCCCACATACCCCCCTGTTGACTCATAAGTTTTCACACCGGGGCCGGAAGGACCGGGAGGGCAAACAGGGACGTTGAATCAAAAAGAATGACACCGCCAACCCAAAGACATGCCGATGAGTCAAAAGGTTCACGCGGAAAATCCCAGAACCCGCACACCCGCACCAGGCCACCACAAGCACCCCATTCATGTAAGGCAGGTTCATGCGGATAATCCCAGCCCCCTCAAATCAACACCATTCACGCTCTCGTCCACCCCTCCACCCACATCCACCATCCCAGCCCCCAACCAACACCAGCCCCCACAACCACTCCATTCATGTAAGGCCAGTTCACGCGGATAATCCCAGCCCCCTCAAATCAGCACCATTCACGCTCCCGGCTTCCACCACGCCTCAGACTGGATTCCTTCCCGCCTTGCAGTAACTTCTACCCAGTTCATGCATACACGGCCCGCCATCCTACCCCTCCTGCTCCTCACCCTCCTGCTCACCGCCTGCAAACCCAACCTCAACCAACTCAGCCAACACCACCACGTCGGCAACTTCTCCCTCGTCAACCAATACAACCAACCGTTCGAACGCCAGCAACTCGAAGACAAAATCTGGATCGCCAATTTCTTCTTCGCCGGCTGCACCACGGAATGCTCCTCCGTCCTCCACAACATCGCCACTCTCCAGTCCCAGCTCCAATCCCACCCCAATGTCCTCCTGGTCTCCTTCACCACGGACCCCAGATCCGATACCCCCGATGTCCTGAAAGCTTTCTCCGAACCCTTCCACCCGGAAACCAACCGCTGGTTCTTCCTCACCGGCGACCGACAACAAATCCTCCGCACCATCGTCGGCGATTTCCTCATGCCCATCACCACCGACTTCCGCGCTCAGGCCGACCTGCTCAGCGGACTCGTCCACAGTGACCAGCTCGCCCTCGTCGATAAAACCGGCACAGTCCGCGCCTACTTCAACGGCCTCGACCCCGAGATGCCTAACCAAGTCCTCCGCGCCCTCCAGGAACTCCAGCAGGAATCACCCCGCCAACCCTGATCCGCAGCATCCCATGAATCCCAAACTCGCAAGATCCCTCGCCGCCATCACAACCACCCTGATCCTCAACACTGGTTGCAGCCCCCAACAACCGACCACACCAACCCCAACCCAAAACTACACAGTCACCGGTGTCGTCCAACGAATCCAGCCCGACGGAAAAACCGCCATCATCCAACATGACCTCATCCCCAACTACATGATGGCCATGACGATGCCCTTCAGCGCCCAGAACACTCAAACGCTCAGCCACATCTATCCCGGAGACCAAATCACTTTCACGCTCCACATCACCACCAACGACGCATGGATCTCCACCGTCGAAAAAACCGGACGCTCCTTCGCCACCCAAAAAAACCCTCCCGCCCCCGGTGACCTCGCCTTCCCGGACGAACGCA
>JBJOII010000108.1:0-14723 GCA_046047235.1 Verrucomicrobiota bacterium
CGATATCCGATATCCGGCATCCCATATCCGGCATCCCATCTCCCCCCCTCTCCCTGCCCTCCTCTTAAATACCCAGTCGTTGCATCCAACCAAGCGCCGCGAAATCGCTATCGGGATCGGTATCGAGCGCCCCTCCGCCCTCCGCCCTCAGCCCTCAGCCCTCAGCCCTCACCGCGGAAACGCCTCAGTCGTCAAAACCACATTCCTCACCTGCCCCCCACGCCGCACCCCCAATGCCACCCCCTCCCCCACACTCTTCTGACCCACCACCTCACGCAAATCCGTCGGCCCTCCCAAGACCCGACCATCAGCCGTCATAATCACATCCCCCGATACCAAATCCACCTTCGAAGCCGGACTCCCCGGCACCACACTCTGCACCTTAACCCCACCCCCGGGATTCGTCGCCATCGCCACCCCAATCCATGAAACCGGCAACGGCCGCGGCTGCCCCGCCACCCGCGCCGCCGCATCCCGCTGCGATTGCTGTAACACCGCAAATTGCTCCCGACACTGCGCCAACTCCTCCTTCACCCGACGCCACTCCTGCTGCTCACCCCGCAACCGATGTAACTCCTGCACATCCCGCTGTAACCGCCTCACCTCCTCCTCCCAACCCTCCACAACCCGCCCCCGCCCCCGCTCCATCACCAACTCCCCCTCCAATCGCCCCACCTCCCCAACCAACCTCCCCACCTCCCCATCCAACCCATACGCCCGCTGCCAGCCCGCCACCGCACCCCCCACACCCACCACCGCTACCACCACAAAAATCCAAAATAATAAACCCCCACTCGTCTTCGTCCGCTGCATGACCCGCTTTATCCCATCCCACCCCCAAAAACTCAACCCGCCAACACCCCGACTTTTCAGTTGGTGTCCACCCACCCAATCAACGTATCCTCCCACCCCAGTAGAACTCCCGGACCGGTCCGGAATACATACCACCGGCCAAGACGTACATGCCCATGCTCTGGTGGAACCTCAAACAGCTGAAAGCCAAAAGCCTCGACGCCCGTAAGGACGCCATCCGTAAACTCGGCGCCGATCCCCACCCCAAAGCGTGGGAAGCCCTCGTCGGTTGCCTCCAGGATTCCTCACCCGATATCCGCGAAACCGCCGCCCAAGCCCTCGCCTCCCATAAATCCGACTCCACCATCGCCGCCCTCACCCCATCCCTCCGCGATGCCGAACCCGCCGTCCGCGAAGCCGCCGTCCAAACCATCCGCATCATCGGATCCCCCGCCGCCCTCCACCTCCTCGTCGACCTCCTCCTCGATGATTCCGCCCTCATCCGCTCCCTCACCGCTAAAGCCCTCCAAACCCTCCGCTGGAAACCCGAATCCCCAGAAGAATACGCCGCCTACCTCGTCGCCACCGGCGATGTCCAAAAAGCCGCCGAACTCGGCCCCCCAGCCTTCGACCCCCTCGCCCTAGCCCTCGAAAACGGCTCCCTCTACCAACGCCAGGCCGCCATCGATGCCCTCGCCTCCCTCGGCGATGACCGCGTCATCAACCTCCTCCTCAAATCCATCAAAGACCCGGAAGAACCCGTCCGCACCGCCACCGTCGAAGCCCTCCGCCAACTCGCAAACCCCCTCACCCTCCAAGCCCTCACCACCGCCCTCAAAGACCCCAGCCGCAACGTCCGTACCGCCGCCGCCCAAGCCCTCGGCCAACTCAATAATCCCGAAACCCTCGAACCCCTCACCAAATGCCTCACAGACCAACACTGGGAAGTCCGCGAAGCCGCCCTCGTCAGCCTCGGCCGACTCGAAGACCCTAAATCCGTCCCCCAAATCACCGAACGCCTCGCCGATGACGACCGCGAAGTCCGCGAAGCCGCCGCTAAAGTCCTCGGCCAAATCGGTGACCCCAAAGCCATCGGCCCCCTCATCCCTCTCCTCATCGATCGCGAAGAAAGTGTCCGCCAAGCCGCCCACTACGCCCTCAATACCATCGACCCCTGCTGGACCCAAGCCCCAGACGCCCAAGCCACTCTCCCCAAAATCCACGAAGCCACCAAATCCCGTGACTACTGGATCCGCCAAGCCGCCCACAATACCGTCGCCCGTATCAGCCAAGCCTCACCCGACGAACCCTCCGATACCCAAATCCTCGACGCCCAATACTACCGACGCCAAGCCGCCGTCGAACTCCTCTCCCAAACTCTCAACGACTACGACCCCGACCTCCAAATCGCCGCACTCCAAGCCCTCAGCCAAATCGGCCAAAAATCCGTCATCCGCTCCATCCGCCGACTCCTCGACCAACCCGACCCCGTCCGCTCCGCCGCCGAACAAGCCCTGCAAACCCTCGGCGCCCAACGCCCCCCAGACCAACCCGTCATCACCCGCGGCGACCTCTTCTCCAACTAACCCACCGCCATGCCCGACGACGCACCCCAAAAACCAACCCTCCTATTCGTCGATGACGAACCCTCGTTCCTCGAGATGGTCCGCGATGTCCTCACCAGCCTCTGCGAAGAATCCTGGACCATCCTCACCGCCCCTGACGCCAACCAAACCCACGCCCTCATCCAATCCCAAAATATCGACCTCGTCATCGTCGATATGAATATGCCCGGCGTCAGCGGCGCCGAACTCGTCAGCCAACTCCACGCCGACTACCCCACCATCCCGAAAATATTCCTCGCCGGCCCCGTCCCCGATGAAGACCGCATCAACGCCCTCGATAACGGCGCGATCCTCTTCCTCGAAAAACCCGACGGCCTCGCCGGCATGAAGAGCATCCATAACACGCTCCGCGAAATCCTCAAATGGCGCGCCAAACAAGGCGATACCCCCCTCCCCACCCACGCCCCCCTCCTCGAGCTCGTCAAACTCCAGTGCGCCGCCGGTAACTCCTGCATCTTCGAAGTCTTTAACCCCGAAGTCCAAGGCCGCATCTTCATCCAGGAAGGCAGCATCATCCACGCCGAATCCCCCGGCCGACGCGGCCAGTCCGCCTTTACCCTCCTCGCTACTCTCCTCGACGGCGAATACCGCCTCAAATACTTCACCGGAACCCCCGAACGCTCCATCCTCCGCCAATGGGAATTCCTCTACCTCGAAGCCGTCCAGCTCCGCGAACAACTCCTCCAAGCCGCCAATGAAACGGACGCCAAACCCGAGCAACCCGCACCCCAATCCACCCTCGAAACCCAACCCGCACCCCCACCAACAACCCCAACCCAACCCGCCCCCACCCTCGCCACACCACTCGGCGTCTCGGACGAAGAAGCCACCCGAACCCTCTTCCGCCGCCCATCCCCACCCTCCTCCACCCCACCACCCGCTACCCCCGAACCCACCACCCAACCCCAAACCCAGCAACCCCCTAAACCCACCTCCACCAGCCCACGACCCCAACACCCCAGCCCACCCACCCAAAAAAGCCCCTTCTCCAGCAACCGCACCCAGGAAATCCTCGTCTGCTCCTACAACGCCGAAATCCTCTACCAATGGCAGTCCCCCCAAGCCGAAACCCGACTCCAACTCATCGAAACCACCCGCGACCGCAGTGAACGCATCTCTACCCACCTCCCCGTAGGCCCCATCAACCGACTCGAACTCCAATCCTCTACCCACCGCACCATCCTCCGCTTCCTCGAAGATGGCGCCGTCCTCGCCCGCTCCAATAACGGACTCAAACCCTCCACCTCCCAGCCCACCACTCCCACCACCCCCCCGCAGGACTGGCTCGCCCACCATAACCAAACCCCCGGCCTCCTCGCCGCCGCCATCCTCTCCCCCCAACAACCCGTCGCAAACCAATCCAACCACCCCGACTACCCCGCCGAAACCCTCCAACACGCCTGGCAATCCCTCCACGAACTCCTCTCCTCCCTCCCCAATTACCAACTCAACCCCTGGCAAGTCCGCTGGATCTTCGAAGAAGCCCAAATCTATACCCTCATCCGCCCCGACCAATACACCCTCGCTACCCTCCTCCCCAAAGACCCCGCACTCCTCGATACCTCCGCCATAGAAAATATCTTCACCCAGTTCAAATCCCTCCAACTCCCCTAACCAAGGCCGTCAGAAGCCAGAAGTCAGCGGCCAATAAGCAGATGCGGACGATTCGCGTCCATTCGCGTCCATTCGCGGTCAAGAACACACCCCCATTCGCATTCACCAACGCCCACTCGCACTAATCAACGAACCCCGGAAAACAAAAACCAGAAGTCACCAGCCAGCCATTCGCGTCCATTCGCGTCCATTCGCGGTCAAGAACAACCCCCATTGGCGGTCCGAAAAGATGAAACATTTCCCCTGCACCATGCGTCTTACCCATTAACAACGCTCAACCAGAGGCACCACTATGCCAGTGCTCGCTAAATTCTCCGGAATCGCCATTCGCATCATGGTCGGCCCCACCATCGGAACTCGGGTCCACGCCTTCTATAACGATACCGAGATCGTCATCGCCCTAAACCCCGTCCGCGTCCTCCAAAGCGATGTCCCCCCCTGGGTCGAAGCCCAGGTCCTCCACTGGATCCATGACCACCAAACCGAACTCTTCGGACCCTGGTGCGCCATCCCCCACTACGAAGGCGACGGCGGCTGGCCCCAGCCCCCCCAGCACGCCTACTAATACCATTAATCCTCGCCCTTTTCCCTCTCTCCCAGCGCGCAGCGCCTTTCTCCCATCTCCCATCTCCCATCTCCCATCTCCCATCTCCTCTCCCTGCCCTCCTCCTAAATACCCCGTCGTTGCATCCAACCAAGCGCCTCGAAATCGAAATCGCTATCGGGATCGAAATCCAGAAGTCAGGTATCAGCACACATCATCCCTCGCGATCTCTCGTCCAAAGCTTGATGAGGGCAAGAAGGCCGCAAGAACATATCACCCTCCACCGACCCGGACCAAACCGGCAAGAGGCCGCCACAGGATTTGCGCGCAGCGCCGACCCCCGACCCCCGACCCCCGATCCCCCATCTCCCATCTACGATCTCCCATCTCCCGTGCCCCGCACGCGGCACTACCCTTAACCCTTCCCGCTTTGCGCTCCGCGCTCAGCGCCCTGCCCATCAAACTACCTACGACACCCAGATTGACTCCCCCTCCCGTTTTTGCCACAAAATAGAGCCACCGTTAATCATCAGCACAATCACATCTAATACCATGCCCTCCCCCCAAACTCTCCCCCCACAAGCCGTCGTCATGCAACTCCTCGCCAGCAAAATGGCCGCCCAAGCCCTCAGCCAAATCGCCGAACTCGGTGTCGCTGACCTCCTCAAAAACGGCCCCCGCCCCATCACCGAACTCGCCGCCAACACCCAGACCAACGAAGATGCACTCTACCGCGCCCTCCGCGCCCTCGCCGCTTTCGGCTTCTTCACCGAACACCCCAACCGCACGTTCGCCAATAACCCCAACTCAGAACTCCTCCGCACCGGCGTCCCCGGCTCCCTCCGCGCCATGGCCCGCTGGCTCGGTGAAGAAAACTCCTGGTGGAAAGCCTGGGGACACCTCTGCTACTCCATCCGCACCGGTGAATCCGCCGCCGAAATCACCTTCGGCTCCAATGCCTTCGAATTCATGACCCGAACCCCCAGAGTCAACTCCATCTTCCAGGCCGCCATGAGCGACTTCTCCGCCATGACCGCTCGCGCCGTCTGCCAATCCTACGACTTCTCCGGTATCAACCATATCGTCGACGTCGGAGGCGGCCACGGCTACCTCCTCTCCTCCATCCTCGATAAACTCCCCAACGCCAAAGGCACCCTCTTCGACCTCCCCGAAGTCGTCGAAAATGCCGACCCCACCCTCAAAGCCAACGGTAACTCCAACCGCATCACCAAAGCCGGCGGCAACTTCCTCGATGGCGTCCCCGCCAATGCCGATGCCTATATCATGAAACACATCATCCACGACTGGGATGACCCCCGCTGCGTCAAAATCCTCCAACACTGCAAAAATGGCCTCCGCCCCAATGGCCGTATCCTCATCGTGGAACAAGTCCTCTCCGATGCCCCCGAATCCGCCTTCGCCAAAGTCCTCGACCTCGAAATGCTCGTCATGACACCAGGCGGACGTGAACGCACCGCCGATGACTTCCGTAACCTCCTCAATAAAGCCGGACTCCACCTCTCCCGAATCGTCCCCACAGAATCCCCCGTCTCTGTCATCGAAGCCCTCGCCCACAAAGACACCGCCCCCTCCACCACCCCGAACCAAAACCAACCCGCCACAACCACCGCATAACCTAATCCCAACCATACCTCACTCAACCACACCATGACTTCCCCCATCCCCCAACAAGCCTTCGACTGGTACGACGAATACGCCCACGGCGCCATCGACCGACGCACCTTCATCACCAAACTCTCCACCCTCACCACCGCCTCCCTCACGCTCACCACACTCCTGTCAGCACTCATCCCCAACTACGCCCAAGCCGAACAAGTCTCCTTCAACGACCCCGATATCAAAGCCCGCTTCATTAACTTCCCCTCACCCCAAGGCCACGGCGAAGGCCGCGCCTACCTCGTCTCCCCCTCCAAACTCACCACCACCGCACCAGCCGTCCTCGTCATCCACGAAAACCGCGGCCTCAACCCCTATATCCAGGACGTCGCCCGCCGCCTCGCTAAAGCCGGCTTCACCGCCCTCGCACCCGATGCCCTCCACCCCGTGGGCGGTTACCCCGGTAACGACGACGAAGGCCGCTCCCTCCAACGCTCTCTCGACCCAGCCAAAATCGAACAGGACTTCATCGCCGCCGCACACTTCCTCAAAAACCACGAACTCTCCAACGGCAAACTCGGTGCCGTCGGCTTCTGCTTCGGTGGCTATATCGTCAACCTCCTCGCCGCCTCCATCCCCGAGACCCTCAACGCCGGCGTCCCCTTCTACGGGACCCCAGCCGCCAAAGAACTCCGCAAAAATATCCAGTGCCCCCTCCTCATCCAACTCGCCGAACTCGACTCCCGCGTCAATGGCGCCTGGCCCGACTACGAACAAGACCTCAAATCCCAAAACATCGACTACACCGTCCATATCTACCCCAACTGCAACCACGGCTTCCATAACGACTCCACCGCCCGCTACGACCAACCCAACGCCGAACTCGCCTGGCAACGCACCCTGGACTTCTTCAAAAAGCACCTCGCCTGAAATCCACCCCCCCCATCCGCGTGCCCGCGTCCGTCCGTGTTAGTCCGAGCGTCCCTGCGCACCCCACCCCGAAGTATTGACCGCTTGCCTGCCTCCAAAACCTTCTGCTAGCGTCCCAGCCATCGTTTGCGACCGGAACCGGCGTCCAAATACCCGCTCCTCCCGCAACACGTTGGTGATCAAAGTTGCGCGCGTGGCGGAATGGCAGACGCGCCAGACTTAGGATCTGGTCCCGTAAGGGGTGGAGGTTCAAGTCCTCTCGCGCGCACCAACTCATCCCCCCCTGCAGCCTCCCCGCCAATCACGCCAAACCAGCCAACTCAGAACCACTAGCCAGGCCACGGCAATATGCGGCCAAACATTCAACGACCGCTCAACTGCCCCTTCACTCCCCGGCGGAAAACCACCGTGCAACGGCGTCAAAACCGCCATCATGCACGCATAAAACAACCGCCCAATGGGATTCGGATCCGGATCACCCGCATGCAAAACCCCAAACAGGAAACCCCCAACCGGCCCCGCCACAATCCCGCTCACCACAATATGCCCGCATATTCTTCGTAATCTCATATTACCCAAACCAACCAGTCCCCCACCTCAACCAAAACCACAACACCCACCACTCTCCACTCTCCAGCCTGCAGATTTGCACTCCCCACCAACCTGCGCCACATTCCCCCACGCAAACAACCACAACCACATCATGACCACTCTCAAGGAAGGCGATAAAGCCCCCTCTTTCAAAGCCCCCACCCAAGGCGGCCAAACCGTCAAGCTCTCCGACTTCAAAAACCAATACGTCGTCCTCTTCTTCTACCCCAAAGACGATACCCCAGGCTGCACCAAGGAAGCCTGCGCCTTCCGCGATGACTACTCGGAATTCAAAAACCTCAACGCCGCCGTCCTCGGCGTCAGTGTCGACCCCGTCAAATCCCACGATAAATTCGCCGAAAAATTCAACCTGCCCTTCCCCCTCCTCTCCGATACCGACCACTCCATCGTCGAAGCCTATGGCGTCTGGGGAGAAAAATCCTTCATGGGCCGAAAATACCAAGGCACCCACCGAGTCACCTTCCTCATCAACCCCACCGGCCGCATCCAAAAAATCTGGCCCAAAGTCAAACCCGCCGAACACACCAAAGAAGTCCTCGCCACCCTGAACGAACTCAGTTCTTAAACACCCCCCCTGACAGAGTTCCAGAATCTCAAAGTCTCGGAACTTCCAAATCCCCATCCCTCTCCCATCTTTCTGCCCAGCAATCTCTTTGCCCGATATTCCCTCGAAACCACTCTCGATCGGTCACGGTCCAAGGCCTGCGCACATGGGTGCCACTTTATAAGGGGGCGGCAAGCCTCAAATCCTCCCTTCACGCCACGGAACAAGGTTCGCCATCAACTCCCCCACCCTCTCCTCTCTCCTCCCTTCCCTCTCCAGCGCAAAGCGCCTGTGGCGCTTTGCGCTTTGCGCTTTCACCCCCCCATAGACTACTCTCACTAAACCGCACGGATCACTAGCGGCCCATCTTAACCATGACCTCCATCCGTCCAACCTCGCTCCTCACCCTCCTCCTCCCGCTCCTCGTCCCCACCGCACTCCTCCGCGCCGACTCCTTCTTCACCGAAGACACCACCTGGCGCATCCAAAAGGGCCTCACGGAAGCCTCCTCCCCCGATACCACCTCCTGGCGGAACCTCGACTTCAATGATGCCTCCTGGACCAGCGCCCCAGCCCCCTTCTTCTACGAAATCAGCTCCGGCTATACCGGCAACACCGAACTCACCGATATGCGCGGGAATTACTCCTGCATCTTCCTCCGCAAAACCTTCACCATCACCTCCCCCAACCCACCCTCAGAACTCACGCTCGATGTCCGCTCCGATGACGGCTGCATCGTCTGGATCAATGGCACCGAAGTCCTCCGTATCAATACCCCCGACGGCGAAATCCCCTTCAACGGAACCTCCAACGGCTCCCAAGGCGAACCCAATGTCGCCGGTGTCATCATCCCCAATGCCGATGCCTTCCTCCAATCCGGTGATAACATCATCGCTATCCAAGCCCTCAACGCCTCCCTCGGCAGCAGCTCCGACTTCTTCATCGCCGCCGCCCTCGGCAGTATCGAAGACCTCACCCCACCCACCATCGCCGGCACCTCCCCCGCCGACGGCGCCACGCTCCGCTCCCTCTCCCAAGCCGATGTCACGTTTAGCGAAAGTGTCCAAAACGTCACCGCCACCGACCTCCTCATCAATGGCTCCCCTGCCACGACCGTCACCAGCTTCTCCCCCCGTGACTACTCGTTCTACTTCCCGGAACCCGCCCCAGGCACGGTCACCTTCTCCTGGAACCCCAATAACACGATCACCGACCTCGCCCCCAACCCCAACCCCCTCACCCCCTCACCCTGGTCCATCACCATCGACCCCACAGCCCCAGCCAATATCCTGCTCATCACAGAATTCCTCGCCTCCAATGAAAACGGCATCCGCGACGACGACGGCGATCGCTCCGACTGGATCGAAATCCATAACCCCAACCCCGATGCCGTCAACCTCGCCGGCTGGTCCCTCACCGATGACCCCTCCAATCCAACCCAATGGCAATTCCCTGACCTCACCCTCGGTAGCGGTAACTACCTCCTCGTCTGGGCCTCCGGTAAAAACCGCACCACCAATACCGCCAACCTCCATGCCAGCTTCCGCCTCTCCGATACCGGCGAATACCTCGCCCTCCTGAACCCCCAAGGCCAAATCACCTCCCAATACTCCCCCGCCTACCCACCACAACAACCCGATATCTCCTACGGCACCGACGCCGCCGACCCCAATACCCTCGGCTACTTCCCCACCCCATCCCCCGGCCAACCTAACCTCCCCGGCGGCCCAGGCTTCGCCCCCACCCCCACCACCTCCACCCCAGGCGGCGTCTACCCCCAAACCTCCCTCTCCATCACTCTCTCCTCAACCTCCGGCACCATCCGCTACACCACCGATGGCTCCGTCCCCACTGAATCCTCCCCCACCTACACCTCACCCATCACCATCACCAGTAGCTCCCTCCTCCAAGTCCGCACCTTCGAACCTAACCTCCTCCCCAGTCCTATCCTCACCCTCAACTACACACTCACCGACCCCAATACCCAAACGTTCAGCTCCAACCTCCCCGTCCTCATCATCAATGGCTTCGGCCGCTCCATACCCCAGGATATCCGCGTCCCCGTCGGCGTCACCGCCATCGATACCTTCCGCGGCCGCGCCCACCTCACCTCCACCACCCCACAGTTCCAAGGCCTCGGCCAAGCCGAAATCCGCGGCCAAACCTCCTCCGGCTTCCCCAAAAAACCCTATAACCTCGAAATCAATGACGCCTTCGGTAATGACCTCGAATTCCCCCTCCTCGGCCTCCCCGCCGAATCCGATTGGGTCCTCCATAACCCCTACTCCGATAAATCCCTCCTCAATAATTTCCTCTCCTACGAACTGTTCGAAAAAATGGGCCACTACTCCGTCCGACGCCGCTTCGTCGAGGTCTTCGTCGATACCACCGGCGGCCGACTCGACTACTCCCGCGACTACGCCGGCGTCTACGTCCTCATCGAAAAAATCAAAATCGATAAAAACCGCGTCGACCTCCAACGCCTCACCCCGGACCAAAACTCCGAACCCGAAATCTCCGGCGGCTACATGTTCAAAAAAGATAAAAGCAGCCCAGGTGACCAAACGTTCGTCACAGTCGGAGGCGCCGGCTTCGCCCCCCAGGAATTCCGTATCCATGAACCCAAACCCGACGAAGTCACCACCACCCAGCTCGTCTGGCTCGTCAATTACCTCAAGGACTTCGAACGTAAACTCTACGCCAATAACTGGACCACCGCCACCGGCACCAACCACTACTCCCATTACATCGATGTCCCCACCTTCGTCGACCACCACTGGATCGTCGAATTCACCAAACAAATCGATGGCTACCGTATCAGTAACTACTACAGCAAAGACCGAAACGGCAAAGTCCAGATGGCCCCCATCTGGGACTGGAACCTCAGCCTCGGTAACGCCGACTACCTCACCGGTGACCAAACCTCCGGCTGGTACTGGAACCAAATCAGCGCCACCGACCACCCCTACCTCCGTCGACTCCTCAGCGGAACCCCCAGCCCCGGCACCGCCGGTGACCCCGACTTCTGGCAGCAAATCATCGATCGCTGGGGCACCCTCCGCACCAATACCCTCAACGCCACCAGCATCAATGCCCGTATCGACGAAATCACCGCCTACCTCAACGAAGCCCAAGCCCGAGACTTCGCCCGCTGGCCCCGACTCGGCTCCTACGTCTGGCCCAACCCCTGGTTCTACGTCACCCCCACCACCCACCAAGGCATCATCGATGCCAAAAAATCCTGGATCACCGACCGCTTCGCCTGGATCGATGCCCAATACCCCACCCCCCCAACCATCCACGCATCCCAAGGCTTCATCAGCCCCAACTTCACCGCCTCCATCACCACCAAAGAACCCTCCCTCTACTACACCACCAACGGCTCCGATCCCCGCCTCCCCGGCGGCGCCATCTCACCCAACGCAAAACTCTATACAGGCGCCATCCCCATCTCCGCCAATAGCCTCCTCACCACCCGCGCCCGACGCGGCTCAAACTGGAGCGGCCCCTCCTCCACCCTCCTCCTCACCGACCTCACCCCACTCCACATTACCGAAATCTTCTTCAACCCACCTCCCAACCCAACCTCCACCAACTCCAACGACTCGCTCGAATTCATCGAAATCTCCAATACAGGCTCCTCCCCCATCCCCCTCGCAGGAATCCAACTCACCGACGGAATCCGCTTCTCATTCTCCACCAGCTCCATCCCCCAACTCAACCCGGGCGATGCCTGCCTCGTCGTCCGTAACCTCAACGCCTTCACCAACCACTACGGAACTGCCCTCCCCATCGCCGGCTCCTACATAGGCGCCCTCGATAATAACGGTGAAACCCTCACGCTCTCCGGCCCGCTCGGCGAAATACTCCACACGCTCACCTACCAACCCCATTGGTTCCCCGCCGCCAATGGCCTCGGCTTCTCCCTCGTCCCCAACGCACCCTTCACCCCAGAAACAGATTGGACCCTGCCCGCCTCCTGGCGCCCCAGCTCCCAATACGGAGGTAGCCCCGGCACCCCAGACCCCAAACCCAACCCCGAACCCCCTCACCTCATCATCACCGAAGCCCTCACCCATACCGACCTCCCCGACCTCGACTTCATCGAAATCCATAACCCCACCGATACCGAAGTCTCCCTCAATGGCTGGTGGCTCTCCGATGACCCCCTCACCCCCAAATACGCCATCCCCGCCAACCACACCATCCCCGCCGGCGGCTACCGCGTCTATACCGAGAATGACTTCAACGCCAACCCCACCAACGCAAACAGCTTCACGCTCCGCTCCTCCGGCGATGAAGCCTACCTCTTCACCGCTACCCCCACCGGCCAACCCAGCGGCTACCAACATGGCTTCTCCTTCGGCGCCGCCCTCAATGGCATATCCTTCGGCCGAATCGTGAATAGCGAAAACCGCGAACTCTTCACCTCCCAATCCATACCCACTCCCGGCCAACCCAACGCCTCACCCAAAATCGGCCCCATCATCATCTCAGAATTCCATTACCACCCCTCCGACATCATCACCAACGGCAGCGCCTGGAATAACCCCGAAGACGAATTCGTCGAACTCCTCAATATCACCACCTCCCCCATCCCCCTCTACGACCCCGAAAACCCCTCCAATACCTGGCAGCTCCGTGACGCCGTCCGCTTCAGCTTCCCCACCAACACCACCCTCAACCCCAACGAACATATCCTCATCACCTCCTTCCACCCCACAAACTCCACCGCCGCCAATACCTTCCGATCCAAATTCAACGTCCCCCCACAAACCCGCCTCTTCGGCCCCTTCTCCGGTGAACTCTCCAACTCCGGCGAACCCCTCGAACTCATCCAACCCGACCTCGTCCGCTTCTACGTCACCAATGAGGTCACCACCGAAGTCCTCATCGACCGCGCCCGCTACCGCGACCACGCCCCCTGGCCCGCCGGAGCCGATGGCTTCAGCTTCTCCCTCCAACGCACCAGCACAAACACCCTCGGCGATGAACCCCTCTCCTGGATCGCCGCCACCCCCACCCCAGGCTCAGCCCCCCCAAATCTCACCACCCCAACAATCCTCACCCAACCCACCTCCCAAACCCAAAACCCCGGTGCCACCACCACCTTCACCACCCAAGCCTCCGGCCCCAACCTCCAATACCAATGGCGCCACAACGAATCCCCCATCCCCGGCGCCACCCAACCCACTCTCACTCTCTCTAACCTCACACCCGATCACGCCGGCCGCTACGACGCCGTCGTCTACTCCAGCTCCAGCGCCACCCAAACCACCCAAGCCATCCTCACCATCACCACACCCCCCACCATCCACCAACAACCCGAATCCCTCGCCCTCGGCGAAGGAGACCCCGTCGAATTCACCGTCCTCGCCACCAGCCCCTACCCCATGTCCTTCCAGTGGCTCCATAACCAAAACCCCATCCCCAATGCCACCAACTCCACGCTCCTCTACCCCCCAGGCTCCACCCCCAATACCGGCATCTACCAAGTCCTCATCACCTCGTTCTCCGGCTCCATCACCAGTAACCCCGCCCTCCTCTCCATCCAGGGTATCAGCCTCATCCAACAAGAACCCACCCCCACCTCCGCTCCCCAAGGCCACTCCGCTACCTTCGGCGTCTCCCTCCTCCCCACCGCCACACCCCCCTTCTCCTACCAATGGAAACGAAATGACCTCACCATAACGACCCGACTCACCCGCAATACCTCCGACTTCCTCACACTCCAAAACCTCACGTTCTCCGATGCCGCCGCTTACTCGGTCTCAGTCACCGACGCCGCCGGCTACCAGGACACCTCCGAACCCGCCACCCTCACCGTCCTCATCGATTCCGACGCCGATGGCATGCCCGATGACTACGAACTCGCCCACGGACATATCCCCACCGACCCCCGCGACGCCACCGCCGACCCCGACCAGGATGGCTCGGATAACCTCTCGGAATACCTCGCCGGTACCAACCCCAGAAACAACGCGGACTACCTCCACGTCCAAGCCTCCACCTCCCCCACCGGCCTCCTCCTCCAGTTCACCGGAGCCAGCCACCGTAACTTCGCCGTCCAATCCTCCGATAACCCCGACAACCCCACCTCCTGGACCACCATCGCCACCTTCCCCGCAACCTCCTCCCAACCCCTCCCAAGCCCCCTCGAAGTCCTCGACGAACGCCCACTCCCACCCCATACACCACGCCTCTACCAAATCATCTCACCCCCCACCCCCTGATACCCTGAAGGGGCGCCCGCCCTCAGCCCTCAGCTCTCCGCGCTCTGCGCTTCCCGCTTCGCGCCCAGAGTTTCGGAACAGTCCGCGCTGCATCGCAGCGTATCGAAATCGGGATCGGGATCGCTATCGGTATCGAAAGCAGAAGCGCAGCTCTCTTCTTTAACAGGAGGACACGAAGAACACAGAGGCACGCCCACATCCATACTCAACGC
>JBJOII010000109.1:0-14691 GCA_046047235.1 Verrucomicrobiota bacterium
CGATCGGCGACCGGTTCGTGATGCGGCGGGGTTGAGGGATTTTCTGATTCAGTATCGTGATCGGGTGTTATTGCCGGTGGAGTTACCTGCGGTGAGGACGGCTTTTTTTCATACGTGCCGTTATGAGGTGCGGGAGTTGATTGCGGTGGACGAGGCCATGGGGATGTGTGCTGAGCTGGAGCCCTTTGCGTTTGCCAGTCAGGCGGTGGGGAGGGCGTTCCTGCGGCGTTTGCGTCCGTTGCGGGATCTCCGGTTGTTGCGCCGGTATGAATCGGCGGTATTGCGGGGGCAGGCTTATGGTTGGCACACGCTGGTATATGGGGTTGTGCTGGCGATTTACTCCCTGCCCTTGCGTCAGGGTCTGGCAGGGTATGTGAACCAGACAGTGGAGGGTTTTCTGCAGACCGGGGCGGCGCGGTTGGGGCTGAGAGAGCGGGAGGTTCAACCCATTCGTGAGGCCTTGCTGGATTGCATGCCGCGCGAGATTCAGAAGGTATGCATCGGGGGTTTGCGGTGTTTGCCTGAGCCGAGCGAAGATGACGCATCTGGACATCACTGACTGGCTGGTGATCGTGCTGTATCTCGGGGGCATTATTGCCTTGGGGATGTGGTTTGGTCGCGGGCAGCACAACACGCGGGACTATTTTTTAGGGAGCCGGAACACATCCTGGTGGGCGATTGGCTTTTCCATTGTGGCAGCGGAGACCAGTGCCTTGACCGTGATTGGTATTCCGGGGCTGGCTTTTGGGGGTGACATAGCCTTTTTGCAGATGATTGTGGGCTATGTGCTGGCGCGGGTGTTATTGGCCGTGGTGCTGGTGCCGCATTATTTCAAGGGGGAGATTTATTCGCCTTACCAGTTATTGGCAGATCGCTTTGGGAGTTCGGCGCGTCGGACGGCTGGAGGGTTCTTTTTATTGAGCGAGACCTTGGGGGCCGGGGTGCGGGTGTATGTGGTGGCGATCCCGATTCAACTGATGCTGGGGATGCCGGTGTTGCCTGCGGTGATTTTGTTCGTGGTGCTATCATTGGTTTACACCTATGTGGGTGGGGTCAAGGCGGTGATTTGGACGGATGCGGTTCAGTTTGTGCTCTTTTTGGCGGGGGGGCTTTACACGCTGTTTTACCTGCCGGGGTTGGTTACTGGGGGCTGGGATGGTATGTGGGCTCAGGCGTTGGAGGCAGGCAAGCTGCACGTGTTCAATCCGGAGTTTACGTGGGGTCAGCCTTACAACATCTGGATGGGGTTGATTGGCGGGACCGTGATGGTGATGTCATCGCATGGGGCCGAGCAGTTGATTGTGCAGCGGGTGCTGACTTGTGGGAGCGTGGGAGACGGGAGGAAGGCACTGATCTTGAGTGCGGTGCTGATCCTGCCGCTGTTTCTGATCTTCCTGCTGGTGGGTGCGTTTTTATGGGTTTACTACCAGCAGCAGCCGATTGCGATTCCATTGCCTGAGGCTCGGCCGGGGATCAAAGCCAACGACTTCATTTATCCGATTTTCATGCTGACTGAGGTGCCGCATGTCCTGCGGGGTTTCCTGATCGTGGCGATTCTGGCGGCGGCGATGTCCTCGGTGAGCTCGGCGCTGACGGCGTTGGCGTCGGTATCGACGATGGACTTTTTGAAGCCTTTGTTGCCGGGGCGTTCGGAGAGCCAGTATTTGAGGATCAGCCGGCACACCACCTTGTTTTGGGGCGTGCTGTTGATTGGGGTGGCGTATTTGTGTCGGCAGGTGACGGTGGTATTGGATGCGGCCTTCTCGTTGCGGGGTTTGACGAGCGGGGCGTTGTTGGGGGGGGTGATTATGGCGGTGTTTTTGCGGCGGGGATCTCCTTGGCCGGTCGTTGTTGGGATGCTGTCGGCCTTGGGGGTGATGTTGTGGGTTCAAACCAGCACGACGGTTTTCTGGCCGTGGTATACGCTGATTGGCTGCAGTGTTTGTTTGCTGGTAACGCTGGGGCTGCGTCGGGTCTGGCGGTCGGCGGGAAAGGGGTAGGCGGTTGATGGCGGGATGGGAGCGATGGAGGGAGGGCTCATGCAACTCGTCCCTGGGGCTGGGGGTGGGGTTATGCAACAGTCCGCTGGCGAATTTTGTCCCGGGTTGGTAGAAGGGATGTCGTTATGCCCATGCTGTTAAGACGGATTTTCGGTTTATTTCTCTTGGCCTCCTTGATTGCGGGCAGTGCATGCGGGGGCGAGTCGGTGGCCGAGCGGGATGCGCGGATGCATTGGTGGAGGGAGGCGCGGTTTGGGATGTTTGTGCACTGGGGTTTGTATTCCGGTTTGGCCGGGACTTGGGAGGGGCATCCGGTGGGCGAGAGCGGTGGGATGGAATGGATTCAACAGCGGGTCAAGGCCGACACGGATACCTATGCTGAGGCGGCGATCCCTTTGTTTAGGCCCAAGGCGGGTTTTGCGCGCGAGTGGGCGGAGCTGGCGAAGGAGGCGGGGTGCCGGTATTTGGTTTTCACGAGCAAGCACCATGATGGGTTTGCCCTGCATGACTCGGCGGTGAGCGACTACGATGCGGGCTCGGTGTTGCAGCGCGATTTGGTGAGGGAGATTGTCGAGGCTACGCGAGAGCAAGGGTTGCGGGTTGGTTTCTATCATTCCGTGATTGATTGGCACCATGACCAGTATGGGTATGGTTTGTCGGCGCAGCTCCCCCACCCTCTCAAGGGGCAGCCTTATCCGGAAGGGAGTCGGGACCATGAGCGTTACGTGGATTATCTCCATGCTGAGGTTACGGAGCTGGTCTCGAATTACGGGCCGGTGGATGTGATGTGGTGGGACTACAGTTCCCAGGATTTTCAAGGGCAGGAGGCGTGGCGGGCGATGGACTTAATGGAGCTGGTTCGGGGGAGGCAACCGGGGATTATCATGAACAACCGGTTGTTTCGCAGTCGTGAGGCCGGGTGGGCCAGCATGGGGACGGAGGGTTATCTGCCGCAGTTGGATCCGGTCTATGGGGATTTCATTACACCGGAGCAGCACATTCCGTCGACAGGCATGCCGGGGGTGGATTGGGAGACCTGCATGACCATGAACACCACTTGGGGTTACAGTGACCATGATCATGCGTGGAAGAGTGGAGGTGTGTTGATCCGGAACCTGGTGGACATTGCCAGCAAGGGGGGGAATTACCTTTTAAACATCGGTCCCAAGGGGGACGGGAGCGTGCCGGAGGAGAGCATTCAGGCGATGAGGGAGGTGGGTGAATGGATGAAGCGGCACGGGGAGGCGATTTACGGGACGACGTCGAGTCCTTTTGCAGATTTGGGCTGGGGTCGTTGCACGGTGAAGGTCATGCCCAGGGGGAATGCGCGTTTATACCTGCATGTTTTTGACTGGCCGGAGGATGGTGAATTACAGGTGCCTGCACTGGCGAACACCGTATCGCGTGCCATGCTGCTGACCACCGGGGACAAGCTGAGGTTTGAGGCTGGAGTTGACGGCATTCGCGTCAGGGGGTTGCCGGCTGACGCTCCCGACAAGACCGTCCCTGTGGTGGTGGTAGATATCGTGGGGCAGCCGCGGTTGGCGGCCAGATAGCATTTCGGAGCATGAAGAATCCGTTTCATTCAGCCGGTAAGGCGGCTTCGAGCGAATCCACCCGGGGTGGAGGTGCGGCGGGGGTGCGGTTGCGCGGCTTCTTGCTGGGGTGTGCGTTGCTGGCCGGGTTGGCGTTTGTTGTCCTGGAGCTGAGGGAGTGGAGGAATACGGCTGATTGGCAGGAACGCGCTTTGAGGCAGGAGCATGCCCGTGCGACCCGATTGTTGCAGGAGGCGGCAGCTGTGAGGGAGGCCCGGGATGGCGCACTGGAGCGCTTGGAGCAATCCCTTGAGGAGCGAGCCCGCCTAGGTTCGCAGCTGAAGGAGTTGGAGCAGGAAAGAGAGAAAGCAACCGAGCAGCAGACGAAGCTGGAAGCAGAGATGCGGGCCGCCTTGGAGTCAAAGGATGTGACCATTTCTGAGCTGGCGGGGAAATTGACGGTTAACATCCTGGATAGGGTGCTATTTGCTTCCGGCGAGGCCTCGATTAAGGAGGAGGGGCAGGCGGTGTTGAGTGAGGTGGCGGGATTTCTTGCTGCGATGCCGGAGCGCCAGATACAGGTGATCGGGCATACGGACAACGTTCCCATCGCTACTGCGAGATTTCCGAGTAACTGGGAGTTATCGGCGGCGCGTGCGCTTGCTGCGGTGCGATTCTTGTCTGAGGAAGCGGGAGTGGATCCGAAGCGTCTGGGTGCACTGGCCCAGGGCGAATTCCATCCGATAGCGGATAACTCGACCCCGGAAGGGAGGGCGAAGAACCGGAGGATTGCGATTGTGGTGTTGCCGGAGATCTTGTCGAAGGCTGCACAGGAGCCGGCGGACGAGGTTGCTTCTGCGGCGCCGGAGCCAGTGGAGGCTCAGTCCCTGAATGGGAATGAGGACAACCCGGAAGGCTCAGATCAGGGCTTCCAACAGCCTGAGGCTGTCTGGCCTTAAGCCCTTGGGGATTTCTTGGCTTTGGCTGCGGGTTGACTCCCCTGCCCTGCTGTACTTAGCGGGTCTGGGCGAAAAGCATGAGGACGCGCGGGCCTTTTTCCGTGAGGATCTGGTAGCGTTCTTCCTGGGATCCGTGAGGGGCGGCGAGACCGTCGCAGTTCTTGTCGATGTAGGGTTTGCCGTCGACCAGAAGCATGTAGCGGTGGGTGCGGTTACCTGGAATGTGGTGGATCGTGACGTGCCAGGCATCGACTTTGGCATCACGGGTCAGAGAGACTTTTTGCCAATGGGTGAACGTGCCGGCGAGCTCGACGCTCTTGGGCTCTTCCGCTTCGCCGTCAGGCAGGCGCCAGCGAAACACCTTGGCAAAGACCTGTCCCTGTTGTCCTCCTCCGGGGCCGGACCGGGATGCCGGTGCGCCGGACGGACGTTCCCGAAGCATCGGGCCGTCCTTGTGAGGATTCTTCCTAGCCGAAAACAGGTTGCCAAAATATCCCAACATAATTCACTTCTAGTAAGTCTTTTGTGGTGGTTAGCGGTGCGCGAAGGTGCCACAACTCCACGGATACGGCAACCCATTCTGCGATAAAAAATGATCAGTTCTGTTTCTACTGATGTGAGGCGCGGCGCTACATGCATCTTGCTGATGCTGGGAGTGCTTTTTTCGGTCTCGGGAAAGGCCGCGACTGACGGGCTTTTTGCGGACTTTCGTACGTCCATGGGCAGTTTTACTTGTGAGTTATACTACTCCGAAGCGCCGAGGACCGTGGCAAATTTCGTGGCTTTGGCCACGGGTGAGCGGGCGTGGGTGGATCCAGGGACGGGCGCACCCAACAACAGTCCTTTTTATGATGGATTGACTTTCCACCGGGTGATTGCGGGCTTCATGAACCAGAGTGGCTCGCGCAATGGTGAAGGGACGGATGGTCCGGGGTTTGCGGTTCTGGATGAGTTTTCGCCGACATTGAGGCACGATGCAGCGGGGGTGTTATCGATGGCGAATAGCGGGCCGAACTCCAACGGTGCTCAGTTTTTCATTACGGCGGCGGCTACTCCGCATTTGGATGGAGTGCATTCGGTATTTGGCCGGGTGGTGGAGGGTTTGGATGTGGTGATGGCGATCAACGGGGTTGAGACCGATGCATCTGACCATCCAGTGGAGCCGGTGGTTGTGGAGCAGGTAGAGATCCGCCGGGTGGGAGCTGAGGCTGAGGCGTTTGATATTCACACGCAGGAGCTGCCCACGGTCGGGCGTATTGGGGTTTATTTTTCCAAGGCGGAGGGGGCCAATGAGCTCGCGTTCACGCACGGGGCCAATGCGTCGGTGGCGGTGGCTGAGTCGGCTGACCTGGTCGACTGGAGCGTGAGCCAGATGGGGATTCATCTGGCGGAGGAGACTGCGGAGGTGATGACGCTTCCTGGCGACGCCCGATCGGGATTTTATGGGGTGACTCAGGTGCAGTATGCGTCTTCGACGCGCGCACCGGCCTCGCTGGCGGGGCGGCGCATGGTGCTCTTGTTTGATGGCAACCTTGGGACGTTGAGTTTGGACCTTGGGACCGACGGAGGTGGAACTTACGACTTTTCCGGAACTCCGGGGACCGTGACCTCCTACACATGGTCGCAGGAGCCTTATCGTGGGCGCCTGTGGCCGATTCAATACAGCGGGCTTTTTGCCATGACCTTGCGCATGGATTTCGCGACTGAGCTTTCCGGGACGTTTAGCGGAACGGTCTATTCGGGCACGCCATTTAACGTCTCCGGTTCCTTCAGTCTACAAGTGCCGTAGGGGGGGCTGTGGGGTGCTTTGGGCAACCACTTGGGGGTTCGCTTCGCCTCGTTACTGGTGATTGGCTGGGGTTCCGTCCTCGATGCGCGGAGCGTTAGGGCTCCGGGGCAAGCCGGAGGTCTGCCGCGCCTTGGTCGGATGAATTTGGTGGGAGGGTTTAGGAGGAAAGTTAGCCCGGGGGGTCTTCGATCGGGAGCTCCGAGAGTTTGACGTCGGGGTTGCGTTCGAGGAAGAAGTCACAGCTCCACTGTTCGACGAAGAGCAGGACGGTTTTGCCTGAGGGGTCAGTTGCCATGCAGGCTCCGGATGGGAGGGCTTCTTCATCGACCTCCGGGCTGTCGGGCATGAGCCATCGGGCAATTTTCCAGGGAGTGTGTTCGAGGCGGGAGTCGGCTCCATATTCCGTCTGGAGGCGGTATTGCACGACCTCGAACTGGAGAGGGCCCACGGCACCGAGCAACGGGACGCGCTGGAGTGAGCTCTTGACGAGGTAAGACTGGACGACCCCTTCCTGCAGGAGTTGGTCGAGTCCCTCGCGGAAGCGCTTGAATTGGGACGTGCTGGAGCTGTGCAGCCAGGCGAAGCATTCCGGTGGGAACCGTGGGATTTCGTCAAAGGCAAGGTCCGGATTCTCCGAAAGTGTGTCGCCAATGCGGAAGTCAGAATGGCCGACGAGTCCTACGACGTCACCCGCGTAGGCTTCGTCGACCGTGATTCGGTCTCGTCCAAAGAGTTTGTGCGAGCTGGAGAGGCGGACCTTTTTCCCGGTGCGGGTGTGCACCACGGTCATATCGCGTTCAAAACGGCCGCTACAGATGCGGATGAAGGCGAGGCGGTCGCGGTGTTTGGGGTCCATGTTGGCCTGGATCTTGAAGATGAAGCCGGAGAAAGCAGAATCACCGGGTGTGATGATCGTCTCCTTGCTGATGCGAGGGTGGGGTTCTGGCGCGAGTTCGAGGAAGCCATCCAGCAGGAGCTGCACGCCAAAGCTATTGACGGCACTTCCGAAGAACACGGGCGTGAGTTCGCCCGCGAGAACGGCTTGGGGATCGAACTGGGCGCCGGCTCCTTCCAGCATGGCCAGTTCATCCACTACCTTCCTGTAGACGTCCGGGGTGAGGGCGGAGCTCACCTTGGGATCTTCCAGATCGCTGACTGCGACAGGCGCGCGGTATGCCCCGCCCGGGACACGCTCGAAAAAGTGCACGCGGGAGCCGCGTCGGTCGTAGACACCACGGAAGTCCTTGCCGTCACCAAGGGGCCAATTCACCGGGTAGGCATGGATGCCGAGGACGCTTTCCAATTCGTCCAGCAGAGACAGCGGGTCGCGGGCCGGCTGATCCAGCTTGTTCATGAAGGTGAAGATGGGAATGCCACGGCGTCGGCAGACTTCGAAGAGCTTGCGGGTTTGGCTTTCGATACCTTTACCGGCATCGACAACCATGACGGCGGCGTCTACGGCCGTGAGGACCCGGTAGGTATCTTCGGAGAAGTCTTTATGGCCGGGGGTGTCGAGGAGGTTGACGCAATAGTCCTTGTAATCGAACTGGAGGACCGTGGAGCTGACCGAGATCCCGCGCTGGCGTTCCAGAGCCATCCAGTCCGAGGTGGTGGCGCGCTGGTTTTTGCGCGCGGTGACGGATCCGGCCAGTTGCACCGCGCCGCCGTATAGCAGGAACTTCTCAGTAAGGGTGGTCTTGCCGGCGTCAGGGTGGGAAATGATGGCGAAGGTTCTACGGCGTGCTACTTCACTTTGCATGATTGAATGGTCCAAGGTCCCGGATGGGGCAGGTGCTTCCCTGCCCTGCTATTGGCTGGCGGAATTCGCGGACGTTTCGAGTTTGCGGCGCATCTTGGGAATATCGGATTCGATGAGGGCATCGAGTCGTTTCAGCTGTCGGCGGAAGGCGAAGCCGGCGGGGAGACGGCCAACGCCCAACAGCGCGATGGAATTGTGAAGCTTGGGACGAACGCGTTCCCAGAGTGCGCGGAGGTCAGCCCGGTCCTGCCAGGTTAGTTCCTGGCGATAGCAGGCTTCAAAGTAGGGGTCGATGCTTTCGTTTTGCTTGAGTTGTCCGGCGCGGTAATTGAGGTAGGCACGGCTGGCGAACCAGCCGGCAACGGCGAGCGCGGCGCCGCCGAGTGCGAACGCGATAGGGGTGGTGATACTTTCGGCCCCGCGGGTGAGGCTTGCGCCGGCGATGCCGAGGAGCAGGAGGATTACCAGTCCGGCCCAGATTTTGATCTGGAGCTTGCGGTAATGGCGTGCAATCGCCTCGGCCACACGCCCATGCATTGACATGGACCTGGCCTGGTTCAGGAGGTCGCTGACGAGGTTATCTGCGCGACGTGTGGGTGCCCGTCGGATTTCTGCCACGACTTCCTCACGCGACGCATCGAAATCGATCAAGGGTATTCCCCCGCCCTCCTCTGCCCGGCGGACCTGATCGGGCAGATACATGTTGAAGATGTGGGGCACATCCTTGGTCTGCATCGTCTTGGACAGGTTCCAGCAGAGTGTGCCGTAGGTACGGGCAAAGTCGCGGATGTTGGAAAACAGGTCGACCTTGTTCATGACGATGAGGAGCTTGTGCTCCAGCCCCACCAGCGTTTGGGTGAAGATCGAGACTGTTTCACCGGTGGTGCCGGGTTTATCGGGATCGAAGAAGAACAGGATTAGGTCGGCCATCTCGGCGAAGGCCCGCACCCCGGCAGCGAAATCGTAACCCCGGCTCCGGGCGGTGCCGGCGGCGTCGATCATTCCCGGGCTATCGATCAGGCTGATGGTTTTCAGCACGTCTGTGGGGTGGGTTTTTAGGCGCAGCCGCGAGAGGAAAGTGGGGCCGAGTTTTTCCAGGCGACGGAAGGCGAGTTCAGGGTGGCTGACGAGGGATTGGCCATCGAGTTCATCCTCTTTGGACCCGTAGGTCAGGACGGTGAAGCCATCGTCGGTGGGGGCGAGGCCGGTTTTTTGGCGTTGGGCCCCGACGAGTGAGTTGATGAAGGAGGATTTGCCGGAGGAGTGATTGCCCAGGAACAGCACCATGGGCAGGCTGGGAGCTTCCTGTGAGGATCGGGGCAGGTCGACGGCCAACCGTTTGGCCAACGGCTGGAGCGTCTGCTCATAGAGGCTTTGCACCTCCCCTTCCAACTTCACCAGATCTTGCATAAACGCGCGGATCATCAGAGAGCCGTGCCTATTCTGCAAGCAGCGAGCGTGTTGTTCTTTACGATAGGGCGAGGGCAGGATGCGATCTGGGCGGTGTTTTAATCCAGCCCGAGATCCCTCACGAAATGCGCGTCCTCCCTGTAATCGTCGGGTTTTAGGCCCAGCTGTTCGATCACCAACTGCTGGACCAATGCAGCTATTTGTTCCCGATTCCATGTGATGGCTTCGGACGTGACAGCGAACGGGATCAGATCGCGCACACGAGAGTATTTCGCAGGGATGTGCGATCGGAAGCTGAGGGTGCTCTTGGCCGAGACGCTGGCAACCACTCCGGCCCCGCATAGGCCGAACAGCCAATGTGAGGCGAAACAGATCGCGGCGAATGTCAGGAGCGAAATGGTCAGCAGCAGAACCCGCAGCCGGAGGGGGCGAACCAATCCCGGCCAGCTTCTCGCCCGCACTGCGTCACGCAGCGAAACCCAAATGGTTCGGGCATCCCGCGGTACACCCAAGTCGACTAGCCGGGCGTCCAAGGTCACCTCGGATCGTCTAAGGCCGAGCGTGGACATCAGTCCCCTTCTCAACACATAAAACCCCCGTTGTTGGATACAGGTGCTCTGGTCCGTGATTTGCAGTTTTCCGTGGACCAGGTCGATCAAGGCTCCCGGTGTTGAACACCGTTCCGCTTCTGCGTCGGAGATCGAAACCCCGAAGCCTTCCTCCACCGACAACACGAGTTCGACACCGTCGAGTCCCATAGACTTTGCCGACTTCACTTCGGTCCCAACGTGAAAGCAATGTATTTAGGTGCGCAGGTCCACCCTGTCGTGGCTCTGTCGTGGTCGGACCACGCGAAGGTGCTGATAGCAAGCAAGTTGCCTTGGTTTGCAGGGTTGGTTTAAGGCCTAAGGAACGCTTTTTGGCCCCCAAAAGCGCTCCTTAGGATCTGGTGAAACATCGAGTTGCCATGGCCCGCAAAACAGACCCCAAAAACGCTCCATAGGCCGTTTTTAAGGGCAAAAATAGAGATAAACTTTTCGGGTGGAGGGGGTTATCGTGGTCCGACCACGACTTGAATATGGCAGACATACATCAGGAAGAGACGCAGGCGTATGCGGATTCGACGACTTTGACACCGCTGCATGTACCACCGGGTGGTGAGGAGGCGGTGGAGGGGCCGGATCCGCAGATGTCGGAGTTATTGGACAGCTACTATGCGTTGCTGCAGAGGAGGCAGATTGTGTATCCGGTGGCTTTTCGGTTTGTGGGGGAGCTGGGGCGTGGGCGGCAGGGGGTGGTCTTTTTGGCGTTGAGGCATGGTGCGCGGGGGTGTGTGACGCGGCATGCGATCAAGGTTCACAATCCGGGGATCTATCCGAGTGCGAAGAGTTACTGGACGGACATGGGGCGTATTGCGAGCCAGACCTCGAGCATGCAATCGATCACGAGTCCGAATTTAGTTTCGCGGGAGACGTATGATGAGGTTTCGGGGATTGGGTATACGCAGATGGAAGTCATTCACGGGATTGACGTGAACGAGTTTATTGCGGGGCTGCACAATGAGCGGGTGAAGTCGCGGTTGAGCGAGCGGGACTGGACGCGATTATTTGACGTGTTATTTCGTCGGCATGCGGATGGGTTGAGGGTTCAGCCGGGGATTGCGATTTACCTGATGCGGATGGTGTTGCGGGGGTTGGAGGTGTTGCATCGGCGGGGGTTTATTCACGGGGACGTGAAGCCGGCGAACATCATGATTGATCGTTTGGGGACCGTGAAGCTGGTGGATTACGGGCGGGCGTTGAGGGCGGATGAGGGCAAGCCGGTTTTATTTGGGAGTCCGTTGTATATGGCGCCGGAGATTCATTTATGGAAGCCGAGCCGGCCGCAGTCTGACCTGTATAGCGTGGGGATGTTGGGGTTGGTGTTGATGGCGGGCAAGCGGGCGATCACGCAGCGGGCTCGTTCTGAGAAGGAGCTTTTGGATTTCAAGATGACCTTACCGGACAGGTTGCCGGAGCTTTTGCCGCCGTATGTTTCTGAGAACGTACGTTTTTTGAACATGCTCCGGCGATTTTTGGCGCCTGATCCGGGGCATCGGTTTCCGGATGCTCAGACGGCGGAGACGGACGCTGAGGGGCTTCGGGCTGTGCACAAGCAGCTGACCTTGTCGGGCAAGGACAGCGATTATGTGCGTGAGGTCGCGAAGTTTGTTGAGGCTGTGGATTTAGATTTTTGGCGGACCGTGACGTTGGAGTTGTGATTAGAAGTCGGTGTTGGCTTCCTGGATTTCGAGGGGTTTGATCCAGATATTGCGATAGCGGACGTCGTGGCCTTCGGCTTGGAGTTTGAGGCCGCCGGGGACATCGGTGATGCCTTTACCGCCGTCGTTACCGCCATCGATTCCGGAGTTAGGGCCGCCCCAGACCTGTTTGATCCAGTGGTTTACGTGGACCTTTTTCCCGTTGAAGTAGAGTGTCACGAGGGGTTGTTCGACGCGTTTACCGTCCTTGAATCGGGCGGCGCGGAAGAGGACGTCGTAGGCGTTCCACTTCCCCACACCGTTATAGGCTTCGTAGGGGGATTCTGTTTCGTTGATGATGGCGGCCATGCCGTGGCTGGTGCGGTCGCCGTCCAGGACTTGGATTTCGTAGCGGTTCTGGAGGTAGACGCCGCTATTGCCGCCGGGTTTCATGATGAGGAATTCCACGTGGAGTCGGAAGTCACGGAACTTCTGTTTCGTGACGAGGTCAGCGGCGCCGTAGACACCGCCTGCGGCGGCGGGGTCATCGGTCATGAGGGCGGTGCCATTATCGACGGGGTCATCGACGATTTTCCATTTGATGGGGAGTGAGGAGGCGAAGCGGGGTCCTTCCCAGTAGGTCCATTTGGCATCGAGCATTTCGCGTGAGCCGTCGAAGAGGATTTCTGCGTCTGCGGGGGCTTTGGCGCCGACGCCGACCTGGGATTGATCGGCGGCCTGGGTGAGCGGAGCGAGGAGAGAGGCGAGAGTGAGGGTAAGGAGGATTGGGGCGAGGGGGGATTTCATGGTGGTCCTTTGGGGTTGAGGATTTATTGGATGCGGGGAGAATGTCACAGCCTTTGGCGGGTGCAACCCAAAGCTTACGCATGACATTGAATGAAGAGACCCAGTTGTATGTTCCGGCGAGGCGTGGCGGTAGTCGTTGGCGGAGGTGGTGGAGGTTGGGCTGGCGGGTATCGTTGGTGGTGACTCTGCTGTTTACCTTGTTGGTATTGATTTGGCTGAGGACGGCACTTTACCACTACTGGGTATTATTTCCCCGGCAGGAGGAGTCGGTTTTGGCTTTGCGCGATAGTGCGCGGGAGCTGGGGCCATTGACGTCATGGAAGGAGTATCGTGGGGTGATCCACAGTCATTCGCATTTATCGCATGATTCGGATGTTCCGTTTGAGGAGATTTTGGGGGTCTTGGAGGAGACGGGGACGGATTTTATAGCGATGAGCGATCATGCGAACGGAGGGATTGCGGACTATGGGGTTCAATGGCGTGGGATTCATGGGGGCAAGCTATTCATTCCGGGGTTTGAGATGCGGGAGGGTTGGATGCCGTTGGGGTTGGAATCGGGGAGTGTATTGTCGAATGCGATGGACCATGTGGAGTTATCGCGGGGGGTGGTGGATGGCGGTGGGATGTTGTTTTTTGTGCACATTGAGGAGCCGCGGGCCTGGGATGAGGCGGCGTTGCGGGGGTTGGAGATTTACAACACCCATGCTGATTTGAAGGACGAGAAGGGAGGGTTGTTTTCGTTGCTGCCTGATTTACTGGTGAACCAGCGTCGGTATCCTGAGCAGGTTTTCCGGAGTTTCTTTGATGTACCGGAGGCGAACCTGGCGAGGTGGGACGAGATGAGCCGTGAGCGTTGGTTGACTGGGATTGGGGGGAACGACTGTCATCAGAACACGGGGTTGAAGCTGGTTTGTATTGATGCGGATCGTTTGCGATTGGAGGACACGAGTCCGGAGGTCTTGAAGGAGTGGGAATTGAATGCGTTTACCCGGTTTGTGGTGCGGGGGATATTTGGGGCTTTGGAGCCTGGGCGGGTTTTATTTCATCTGCAGTTGGATCCATATGCGCGGATGGCGAGGCATGTGGGGACGCATGTATTGGCGCGGGATTTGACTGAGGCGGAGATCATGGATGCATTGGGGGCTGGGCGTGCCTTTGTGGCATTTGACGGTCTGGCGGACAGCCGGGGGTTTATGTGGATGGCGGAGGCTGGTGGGGAGCGGGTGGTGATGGGGGAGGCGGTGGGTTGGAGTGAAGCGTTGGTTTTACGGGCGGTTGCGCCGAACTTGTGTCGGTTTGTGGTGATGCGGGATGGTGAGGCTGTGTTGGAGCGGGAGGGGTTGGAGCTGGAGTGGCATCCGGCGGTGCCGGGCAATTACCGTGTGGAGGCGCATGTTGCTGTGGCGGGAGAATGGACCCCGTGGGTGTACAGCAATCCCATTCGGGTTACCGATGCTCCGGCCGTGGCTGGCGTGCGTGGGGCGGTTGTGATGCAGCGTGGCCTTTAGGGGCGGGCTGTTTCAGGAGGCAGATGTTGGGGGGGGGTTACGGGAGTTCGCGGATGCGGAGGTTGCGGAACTCCACGGGGGCTCCTTCGGATTCGAGGCAGAGGTATCCTTCGGCGGGCTGGCAATCCGAGCCGCCGGAGACTTCCTCACCGTTGACCCAGAGACGGATTTCTCCGTTGATGGCGCGAACGTAGTAGTGGTTCCACTCCCCTACCCCTTTACTGAGGTTTTTACTGGGGAAGCTGCGGACGCCGTTGGGTGAGAGCGGGGGGAAGGGTTTCATGGAGGATTTGCCGACGGGGAACACATCGCCGTTGGTGGAGAACCAGTCCGCTTTTTTGCCGGAGCTTTTCTCGTAGAGTTCCGTGTAGCCGTGGTCGAGGACTTGGACTTCGATGCCGCCTGGCGGGAGTTTTCCTGGTGGCAGGTCCTTGAGGGCTTCGGGAGAGGCCCAGACGAAGACCCCGGAGTTACCGCCGGACTGGAGGTGGCGCCAGTAGAGGATCATCTCGAAGTTCTTGTAGATTTTGGCGGTGCGAAGGACGCCGATGGGTTGGCCGGTGCAATGGACGTGGCCTGCGTTCCAGGTCCAGGTGGATTCGTCGCAGTTGACGCGGGCGAAGTCCGTTTCGCCGAGTGCGCGCCAGCCGGGGCCTTCACCATTGATGGTGGCGGCGGTGACGGC